>NZ_JAUSTU010000007.1:0-183573 GCF_030813005.1 Anoxybacillus andreesenii | reverse complement strand
GATGAGAAGGCCACCAAGCGAAGCGCGGTAGTAACCCCTAACGTTCTTACACTAGCAAACAAGTGAAATACGACAACTTTCTTGACAAACACCGTTAATTAGTTAGTATAAGTATGGCATTTATATAAGATATCATTTCATAATACTAATATTAGTATTATACTTCGTATTTTTGTACCATTCTTTCAAAATTGTAAGGTTGCAAGGTAAAACTGTAAGGTTAAATAATAGTTACTTACGGTAGAATAAAAAACATGAAAGTAATTGATTTTTATGGAGGATCGAAAATAAATGAGAACAATCGTAAATGCGAAGAATATAAAAAAAGTATACGGAACAAAAGGAAATGTGTTTACTGCATTAGATAATATAGATTTAGAGGTACAGGAGGGTGAATTTGTAGGTATTATGGGTCCTTCTGGTGCTGGCAAATCAACACTTCTTAATGTTTTAGCAACTATTGATCAACCGACTTCTGGTGACATTAATATTGATGGGACAAGTATTGTAAATATGAATGAGGAACAATTAGCAGCCTTTCGTCGTGATAAACTTGGTTTTATTTTCCAAGATTATAATTTGCTAGATACATTAACGGTTAAAGAAAATATCATATTGCCCTTAGCATTAGCCAAAGTAGATCCGAATGAATTAGAGCATAGAGTACTTGAAGTAGCAAATAAGTTTGGGATAAGTCCGATATTAGACAAATATCCATATCAAATTTCTGGTGGCCAAAAGCAGCGTACAGCTGCTTCACGTGCAATCATATCAAAACCGAGCTTACTTTTAGCAGATGAACCTACTGGTGCATTGGATTCTAAATCAGCAACAGATTTGTTGGAGAGTTTAAAAGGATTAAGTGAGGTAGATAAAGCAACTATCCTTCTAGTCACCCATGACGCATTCGCTGCGAGCTACTGTGATAGAGTGATTTTCATTAAAGATGGCAAAATGTTTACAGAACTTGTCAAAGGAAAGGGTTCTCGTAAAGAATTTTTCCAAAAAGTTTTAGATGTACTCTCTGCACTTGGGGGTGGACAAAGTGACTCTATTTAATTTAGCGAAAAAAAACGTTATTGGGAACTTTAAAAGTTACTTACTCTATTTTATATCAATGGTATTCAGTGTTGTTATTTACTATACATTTGTATCCTTGCAATACAGCCCGGAAGTACAAATGGCCATTGAATCAGAAAATAGTTTACTTAATATCTTTATTGCTGGTTCCGTTGTACTAATATTATTTGTGGCAATATTTATTCTTTATTCAAATTCATTCTTTACAAAAAAACGAAAGAGAGAAGTAGGATTATATTCCCTTTTAGGTTTAAGGAAAAAAACAATCGGTAAAATGCTTTTTTATGAAAATATAATCATGGGTGGTATAGCGATTATAATCGGAGTTATACTCGGAACCATACTATCGAAACTGTTCACCATGATTGTGCTTAGATTGTTGGATACACCAGTTGAAGTTAGCTTTGAAGTATCCATTGAAGCAATTCTCAATACAATTATTGTCTTTATGATTATCTCCTTATTTACATCCTTTAATGCTTATCGTTTGATCTATCGTTTTAAATTAATCGAGTTATTTCGGGCAGAAAAGGAAGGAGAACATGCACCTAGAACATCTTTTATAGCTGCAATAACTTCAATCATTTTAATTGGTTTTAGTTATTGGATTGGATTTCAATCACCAACTTCAGATGTACAATTGCTTGTAAACCTTGGATTATATTTAATTAGTATCGTGGTAGGTACGTATTTACTATTTAGATTCTTAACCATTTATATACTAAGACAACTACAAAAGAAAAAAACAATTTATTATAATGGGACAAATTTAGTTGGAATCTCTCAGCTACTTTATCGTATTAATGGCAATGCTCGTACGCTTACTATTATAGCATTACTTAGTGCCGTTACAATAAGTGCTATATCTGTCGGTTACAGCTTTTATTATACGAATGAAAAACAGGCAGAAAAAGAGGCTCCATTCAGCTATATGCATATTTCTTTGGATGAATCTGTCGATAAACATATAGAAAAAACCATCCAATCAGATACAGAACACCCGATTAATGGGCAAATAGATATCCCTGTTATTAACTCAAACGGTGAAGTTTCGAACCCATTACTTCAAGATTATTTAGAAGAAGGCCCGATTAAAATAATATCTGAAAACACGTATAATGAAGCATTAAGGATGTTAGATAGGGAAAGTAATATTCAACTATCTGGCAATCAAACGATTGGCATACAGCCACTCTTAACTGAATATACTTCCGCTGATTATGAAGAACACACAATTACATTACAATTACCTAACAAAGAAATTGAGTTAGCATTTAGCTCAATGTTAGAAGATAGAATTATTCCTTGGAATTATCCAGACTTCAACATTGTAGTTAGTAACCAACTTTTCTCTGAAATTGCAACCCAAATAACTCCCGTAACCATTAAAGCATATGAAGTTGCAAATGAAAAATCAACAAAGGATACTACTGTTCAAATACAAAAAATAGCAAGTGAAGATATGCAATTAACCACCTTTTACAATATATATAGAAAAGGGTTAGAATCTGGTGGATTAAACTTATTTATTTTAGGATTTTTAGGACTTGTTTTTCTTGCGGCAACTGGCAGCATTATATATTTCAAACAATTAACGGAAGCTCACGATGATAGAAGCCGTTATGAAGTTTTACGCAAAATTGGAGTAAGTAAGAAAGAATTAAATGCTACTATAAGAAAGCAAATTATTTTTGTGTTTGGATTGCCACTCATAATTGGTATTATTCATGGGATTGTAATATTACAAATAGCTTCAAACATTTTTTCTGTATTAATAGGAATGAACTTAACTATTCCAATTGTTATAACCATTCTAGTGTATTTTATCATTTATCTTGGTTATTACTTTCTAACGCTCACTTCAGTAAAAAATACTGTGAATAACTAAAGTAAAAAGTCTCTCGAATAATTGAGAGACTTTTTATCCAATAAGTGACTTCTACATTGTGTTTTCTTTCCTCTTAACTCCTAATTCCCATATTATAGATGAAATATTACAAACGCAACTTCATTTATTTTTCTACTATATACAACCATAATAAACTCCTGTTAAACCCCACCCCTCCAACCCGCATTCCACCGTTCGAGTCATAATAAAGTTTTGCTACAGACCCCTTAATTTTATCCAATTTTGGATTAAAATCGGTCGTTTTTCGGGCCTTTTTCGGCTGTTTTTTCATGGTTTTTTCGGAGTCATAATAGAGTTTTGCGAACAAAACAAAGAAAAATAATGGAGATAAGAGGTCCAGAATAAGGATAAAATATTGGATAAGTATTGATTTGCTATTGAGTGCGATATTGGATAAACCCAATGATGGCAAGGGTTAGAACAAAAAAGAGAGGAAAGAAATCGAACTCTTTTCTCCCCTCTCTTTCATCTGTTATCCGAGAATTTATTGGATTTTGTATTAGAAAAGCAATTGTTTATTATTACAGAATTGGCGTTGAGATTAGCAAGAGTTTATTATGGTTGCTAAGAGTTTATTATTGATCTACAATTTCTGTACCATAAGAATAATCATTTGCTAAACCCCATCCCTCCAACCCGCATTCCACCGTTCGAGTTAAAATAAAGTTTTGCTACGGAACCCCCATTTTGAAGGTTTTTCGGTTCAAAAATGACCGTTTTTCGGCCCTTTTTCGGCTGTTTTTTCATGGTTTTTGGGGAGATGGAATAAAGTTCTGACATAATAGAGAGAAGAAAGTAATGGAGATAAGAGATCAAGAGAAAAGAGAAAAGTATTGAATGAGTATTGATTTATTATTGGGATTATATTGATTGGCATATTGATTAAACCCAGTAATACCAATGGTTTAGGAACATAACTGTATTGAAAAAACATTGAAAAAGGCATGAAAAAACTCGGGATCCCGATGAGGAAAACCCGAGTTTCTATTTGGATTTTGTGCTGAAAAAGCAAATGTTTATTATTACAGAATTGGTGGTGAAGTTAGCAAGAGTTTATTATGACAGTCAGGTGTTTATTCGTGATCTACACCACCCTCGACATCAAGACAACACACTCAACGTGGCTCGAGAGGATAGAACGAATGTCATTTGAGTATGTCCGTTCTCGGAAACATATCCACTGCATTTTTGGCACTATCGGTAGACGGGAACATGTCAACCAGCTATAGTCTGCTAGTTAGATAGAATTTCAATAATTTTTTACAAATCAAACAAATCATAAACAGGTGGTTCGAGTCTATCCCAGTAATCTCCTTCAGCTTCAAACAAAGTTGCTATTCCAAACTCTATTGCACAGAATTCATTACGTTTGTATTCTTCCCAATTGTCCCACGCTTCAGGGTTTACGACAATATTTTCACTTATCATAGGTAGTAAATTATTGATATATATTTTTCTCTTTTCTTCTGATAAACTCAGGAGTTGCTGTTTATATCTTGCAAATAATTCATCATTTTCCTTGAGCCAAGATATAATGCAATACGTTTTCTCTCCTTCTGGAAATACCATTACAAAAATATGTTTTGCCGAAACATTAGGATTTAATAAATCTTGTATTTTGTTTCCTTCTAAATCATGTGTCATTGCTTCAAAACCGGTACCAGCAAACTTAACTGATTGATCAAACTCCCACACAACACTAGAAAGCACATCATAATTACCAGTTAATAAAGCTGTATCAAAAATTTTTTTAACATTCTCAAGATCATCAATTGCCATATGCATTCCACGATATGGATTATCTTCATCTGGCATATCTGCTAATGATGGTTTTATTTTAAACATGTTCCTTTCCATATTAACAACTTCTTGCTTTTTGTGATACTCAACGGCAAAACATCTATATGTATAAAGGAAAATATGCTGTATGCTTTTGTCAAACATTCCATCCTCGATAGGTTGAAATACCGTCTTATCGTGATATCCACAAAATCCTGTAAAAACAGTTGCTTCTTTTCTACCGTACACAGTCATTGGCGCAAATGGATTGTCCGATTTTGGACAAGGCATATACACTATACCATTAGAAGATAAACGCTTGATTATTTTATTGTTTTGGATTGAATGTGCCCCGATTATTTTTTCAGAGCATTCGTCTGATTTAGGATGTAGACATCTTTTAATTCTCGATTCTTTTCGCACTTTTTTATAGGTTTCTAGAAGATTAAGTGGATTAGAATAGTAAACATCATCAGCTTTTCCAAGACAACATTTTTTATATTTTTTACCGCTACCACATGGACAAGGATCATTTCTTCCTATTCTCATTATTTTTCACCTTCATTCGCAAATAGTACTAAACAAACCGTCGTGTCTTTCAACAGATTCTGAACTCCAGTTATCCTAGTGTCTATAATAACATCTGTACTCAAAAATCTATATTTCCTCACAACTGGTTATTTGCTCAGGCGGAATATCTATTTCGTCTTTTATATATAAGAACACTTCAGAAATCAAATTATTATTAGCTCGATCAATCGCACGGCTTACCATCCACCGTTTTATATGTACAATTTCCTCATCTGTCAGTTCTTCTTGAGTATCATTTAAGTCAAAATTGAACCGATGGATTTGATCTATCGTTGCGTAAAAATTCACTTTATAGCCTTTACTACGTTTAGCCCATTCTTCCTCCATCTTTTTCAAATCCGGAAAAGCAGCGGAAAGTTTCATCAAAAATTCTGGTCTTTCATGAATATTTGTTCCATAGGAAAAAATATCATCATTCATCATAAATCCATTAACGCAATAGTCGTAATAAACTCGATGTGCAATCGGCTTGAGATATTTCTCCGGAGACATTGAATAATCATTATTCCTATACCAATCATAATCCACATTGTACTCTTTACCTTTATAGAACAATAAACGTCTTTCCACATCAAAAAATACGCCATTGGATTTTAGCATTCTGCTTAATAGAGTATCCCCAGATAAAACCTTTTGGAGATTCTTTAAGCCTTGACTATGAATTTCTCCGCATTCATCTAAAGACCCTATAACATGAAATCCCCATATTCTAATAGTATCCATATTGATGTTATTTACCTTTGCTGCATTGCGATCCCAAAATTTTCAAACTCATTATTACTATTGATAATAAGCTCTTCAATATATTCTTCTCCAGACATATTAAAGAAAGTAAGTAAAAAATCATACGCTCTATCAGGTGTTCTCAAGTCAAAATCATACATTTAACTACCTACCTTCTATAATCATAGCTTTGGTTTTGGCAACTTAATATTAGTGTTACCACCAAGAATGCTTGCGCCTATACCAACAACTGTAAAGACTGCCAATGTGCCTAACGAAATCATTCTCCAGTTAAATCCTTTGTTTTCTGTATCCTTACTTTCGGCCATTTTTGCAATTTCCATCATTTTTTCGATGTAATATTTTTTCTCCTCGAAAGGCAAGTCACCCTTCGCCAAACAGGTCTTTAAGGCATCAATGACTTCATTGTATATGTCATAGCACTGCTTGCTACTCGCTGAATTTCCATCCAGTGTTTTTTCCATGACACTTCTATAATCTTTCAGCACTTCCAAAGCCATTTTTGCAAACTCTGGGAATTGCTCTAACGCTTTCTTTGCAACTTCTGGCTCCATATTCTGCAGCATGGATGCAAAAGTCATAATTTTATCTTTTGTAATATGCCGAAAATCCGGAATATTCAATTGTTGTAAAACTTCTCGTTCTGTTAATTGATTACTCATTATGTAATCCCCCTATCTTATTAAAGCATAAATTTGCTCCCTTAATCACAAAAACTCGATTTGTATTTCATTAGCGTATCTTCAACCTCATGCCAGATAGTTACCGTTTCACCGTCATCCTCAAATACTTTACCGTGACTTTTAGGTCCATCCAACTTCATCTGTGAGTAATTATTCTTAAAAGTTGGCACGTACAGTTCCGGGTTGTTTTCTTCACTGCATAAGCGTTCCATCATATCTATAGTAGCACGACCTGTGGCAGCCACTGCCTTAAAATAAGCACGGATGATTTTATGGTTAAATTGATTCGGCTTAACAGCCCATACTGGGATTCGTTGATTTGCTTTTCCGTAAAAATCCCTGTTTGTATCTTCATTCTGTCTTGCTATTGTTTTTGGGTTATAGGCTTGTGATGCTTTTTCAAAGGTTTTTGCAATATACCAACGCATACAGCTTTCCACTGCAACATCTTGTGTTTCATTTGTTAAATTTAATGCGATACAGAATTTCTCATACACATCTGCATCCACTGTAAAGGTCACGCTCTTATTCACCGTCTACACCTCCACTATTTACTCTATTACAAATTATACCACTAATTTGTAAATACTAATAAACTAATTTGTATTGACTCATTGAAAGAACTATGAAAAACACCCTGCATTTCAGCAAGGTGTTAGATCCTAGTAACAATTTGTTTTCCAGTTTAATTTTCAACGTCTATACTAATGCCTGACTTAAATTCCACCTCAATTCTATCATCGTGCACCGTAACTTTCTCAATAAGCCGTCTTACTAACTGCTCATCATATTCCTCCAGCTCGCAGGATTGCTCATTCAAGAAATCAGTCATTTCAACGATTCGTTGCCTTTTTCCTTCTCGCTCTGCATTTTCAACTAGTGCATTTTGCTTTAATTCTCGAAGGCGGTAAATTTCATCAGCGACATCTTCATAGTCATTCTTGGACTTTGCTTGGATAAGAAGCTGTTGTTGCAATTCTTCCAATTTGCTATCAAGGTCATCAGTGGCATTATCATTTTCTTCATTAAATACAGTAGCTATGTTTTTCTGTAGCGCCTGGATGAAGGGTTCTTTGTTAGCCAAAAGGTCGTTAATAGCCTTGACCACTGCTGTCTGCAACGTTTCCTCGTTTATGGTAGGTGCAGTACATTCAGAGCCCTTTTCCTCCAATCGACTAACGCATCTCCAAACGATTGACTTGTAACCTCGGTTATTCCAATGTACCCGTCGGTAAATATCGCCACAGTGTCCGCAGTAAACAATACTCGATAAAGCATACTTACTGCTGTAAACTCGCTTTCTACCACCCTTGCCGCTGCGAAGATTTGCTCTTCGAACCATCTCTTCTTGAACTTGCATAAAAAGCTCACGTGGAATGATAGGCTCATGGCTATTTTCCACATAATACTGGGGAACGATGCCGTTATTCTTTACTCGCTTTTTAGAAAGGAAATCAACCGTATATGTTTTTTGTAGAAGTGCATCACCAATATATTTTTCGTTCTGCAGTATCTTTTTCAATGTTTCTGGTCTCCATTTGGCTTTGCCTGCCGCTGTTAGAATACCATCTGCTTCTAACCCTCTTGCTATCTGTAAAAGGCTAGCACCCTCAAGGTACTCTCTGTAAATTCGTTTAACAACCTCTGCACCCTCTGGGTCAATCACCAGTTGCTTGTTTTCATCTTTAGTATATCCGAGAAAACGCTTGTGGTTGACCTGTACTTCACCTTGCTGATATCGATACTGAATACCTAGCTTAACGTTCTGGCTTAAGGATTGGCTTTCTTGTTGGGCAAGGGATGCCATGATAGTCAGTAATACTTCACCCTTAGAATCCATGGTGTTGATATTCTCTTTCTCGAAGAATACCGCTATGTTTTTATCCTTTAACTGACGGATGTATTTAAGGCAATCCAACGTGTTTCTGGCAAATCGGCTGATGGATTTTGTGATAATCATGTCAATTTTTCCTGCCATACATTCTTCAATCATGCGGTTGAACTCTTCACGCTTCTTGGTATTTGTACCTGTGATGCCGTCATCTGCAAAAATACCTGCCAGTTCCCATTCCTTGTTCTTCTTAATATATTTTGTATAATGCTCGATCTGAATTTCATAACTTGAAGCCTGCTCTTCACTATCCGTTGAAACACGACAGTAAGCAGCCACTCGTATTTTGGGTTTGCTTTCACTATTTTTATTATTTCCAACCCGTTTAATTGCCGGAATCACTGTTACATTCCTACTTACCGCCACTTGTTACACCTCACTTTCTATCAGACTGTAAGCATATTCCGCCTGCTTGTATGGATCTTCATATTTTTGCACCAGAGGTTTTACTTTGAACTTTACAGGGTAATCCCTTACCGGTTCATCTTTAGGCTCCCATATCCTTCCGAGCTTTTCTGCTCGTTTTCGTTTTTCTACTCTGGCTTTTTCAAAGGTCTCTTCATCAATAATTGGAGGGTAGAATTCATCGCCCAAGTAATGCTTGTTCTGCAACATCTTACTTGCTGTGGCATGGTAGCAGTCTATCCCGGCTTTTTTAGCAGCCCCCTTCAAAGAAAGTCCTGCCAAGTACCCTGAAAATAATTCTCTTACTTTTTCTGCTGCTATATCATCCACAACAGCCTTTCCATCTTCAATTCTATATCCATAGGGTGTGTGACCCATCTAATTCACCAACCTCTCCTTCAATGTGATTCCACATTTTAATTCAAATCCGACTTCCTCTCGTGAAAAAACAATAATCTTTTCTACGTAATTTTCAAACAGCTCATCCTCATAGGCTGTGAGCATTTTGGACTTAGTGGCAAACTTAAGTAAACGGGCAACTTCGTCTACTTTTGCAAAATTGCCATTGACGGAACGAGTAAGTTGATCCTTTTCAGCAAGCAGCCTTTCTCTTTCTGCTTCCAGTGAATTCTTTTCTTTATTAAACAGGGCAGGTTCCAGATACGCTTTGGCCATTAAACCCGTCAGCATCTGGCTCTGCTCCATGTTATTTTCAATCTTAGTTTCCAATTCTTCAATTCTGCTGAAACTTGCCACATTGTTCTGGTTACGTAATCCATTCAAAAGTGGTCTTAATATGAATTTCTGACCGAATATGAGTTTATTCATCATCGTAACAAATGCAGTCTTTATATCATCATCTCGTATGAACTGCATAGAACATTCCGTTATATTGCTTATATGCTTACTGCAGCACCAAGCGATGTATTTTCTTCCAGATGAATGAATCCGTCTTTTAAAGGTACTGCCACATTCAGAGCAAATAATTTTACTGGAGAAAGAATATCGGTTTAGATATTTGCTGTTGCGTTTTTCGATGCCTTTTTCTTTTGCTCTCTGATTAAGAATGGCATCTACAGCTTCAAAATCCTCATGGCTAATAATTGCCTCATGATGGTTTTCTATTAGATACATATTATTCTCACCGTAATTGGTGTGCCTGTTAAAATGGCTGTCCGTATAAGTCTTTTGCAAAATAACATCGCCAGTATATTTTTCGTTGGTCAGAATCCCTCGAATGGTAGTAGCCGTCCAACGGCCACCTCTTTTTGATGGGATACCCTTTTGATTAAGATTATTTGCAACTTTCTGTGTACCTTTGCCCGATAATACTTCTGCAAAAATATACTTCACAATTTCAGCCTGCTTAGGGATTACTTTCATTTGACCATCAATGTTTTGATACCCATATGGTGGGTAGGAAATTTTAAAGGTTCCGTTTTGAAATCGTCTTTGAATGGCCCACTTCGTATTCTCTGAAATGGAAATTGACTCACTTTCTGCAAGCCCACTTAAAATGGAGAGCATCAATTCACTTTCCATTGAACCCGTATTGATGTTTTCCTTCTCAAAATAGATATGAACCCCAAGGTCTATCAGTTTTCGAACCATCTCCAAGCAGTCTGTAGTATTTCTCGCAAATCGGCTGATGGACTTTGTAATAATTAAGTCAATCCTTCCAGTTTCACAGTCTGATAACATTCTAAGCAGGTCAGAGCGGTTTTCCTTTTTCGTGCCACTGATTCCCTCGTCATAATATAAGCCTGCATATTCCCATTCTGGATTCGCCTTTATATAAGTCTCATAATGAGCCTTTTGCGCTTGCAAGCTGACTAGCTGTTCATTACTATCTGTTGAAACTCGGCAGTAGGCAACTACTCGTGTTTTTGGCTTAATAAAAGAGTTGGCTAGATTCCCTTCTATTTTCGTTATCTTTTTCATCCTCTCACCTCCTTCTTGGTAGGTCACATATTACCTCTGAAACCCTTATATATCAACGGTTTCAGGGCATTATCTCAGCTAAAAAGGGGGAGAATGTTTGGCGATTGAGTGCATCTATCTTGTTGAATTCTACTTCAGTTATTAAGCCTTTTTCGAGCATCTTTCTCAGCAATTTTTCTGCCTGAATATAATCAAACTCACGTTGTAACTGTTCCTGTGACACTCTCTTACGTGCGGTGGTGCTTTTGTCTATAACCTCATCCGAGATCTTCGTAACTTTTTTATCCTCGTGCTGATTCACTAGGAATCACCTCCTACCTAATAGCCGTGGGAACAGGTCGAAGTTGAGGATTTGTAGAATTTAATTAAATCAAGGCATAAAAAAAGAGCCTGCAAGGGAAGAACCCCCGCAGGCTAGATAAATTAATAGTTTAATATTTTATTTAGGAATCTCGATGATTTTTAACTCGCTCAATTTGTTAATCATACTTAATAAATGCATCCGTAAAGCCTGCCTTTTTAGCCTTGGCAAGCTGTGCCTCAGCATTTGCTTTATCCGAATATGCACCGATCTGCACACGGTAATATTTCTTTTTCACTGGTTCTTCTGGCTTATTTTCTGTGATTAGTAATTTCTTCACATCCGCTCGAAAGGTGTCCATACTCTTCCCATGTTTAGGGAACCAGTGCATCACATCCCCATGGTTACTGGCAATGCCTCGTTTATAACCTTCGCTGTGACAGATGATATCTTTTTCGCTAAATCCATAGAGTTTGCAAAGATGTACACAAAGCTCCACAGCTTCCTTGTAAACAGCAGAAAAATACGAGGCATCGGTCAATCCGTCCTCGCAAATTTCAAAACCAATATGAGAATTATTAGCAGCTCCTCCAGCATGCCAACCTTGGTGATTCCAAGGTAATGTTTGATAGGTAGCAATGGAACCATCTGCTAATTTACCAATGAAGGCATGGACACAGACTTTACGCCCTCCAGGTTTGTCTTGATTCCAATGGTTGTTATACTGGTTCTTTCCTAGCAAGCCATCGTCTGGGCCAACGTAGCGCTTCAACCATGGGTTGTTTGCACCAGTCGAGTGAACCATAATACCCTTTGGTGTTATGGTTTTACCCGCTTTATAGCAGGCATTGTTCGTAAGTAATAGTTTGCGTAACTTCATTAAAATCACCTCTAATCAAATATTAAGTCAATCATCTTCCACCACCAGGCTTAGGCGGTTCCCCATCACGTCCATGTAGTTGCTGTAGAACAGATTTTAGGTTTTCTGGAATAGGCAGTCCTATATGTCCAGCGTTCTCTAAAATGGATACTCCTTCATTACTTAGGTAGAAAAAGATTACTGCAGTTCGTAAAATCCCACTATTTTCTCCAATACTAACCAAAATTTGTGTATCGATAATATGAGCGATGCCTACCATTATAAAGATGAGTACCTTTTTGAAAATCCCCTTAGCACCGATTTCGCTACACAGTTTTTTGTTTGCAATTGCACAAAAGACACCTGTCAGGTAGTCAATGATCACAAAGGCTACCAGTGCATAGAGAAATCCGTCATAACCGCCGAGAAACCACCCAAGAAATCCACCGACTGCGGCAATAGCTAGCTGTATCCAATTCCAAATTTCTTTCATTAAAGACACCTCCGTTTCGTGTATTTCCATATAGAAAAGCGCCCCTGCAAATGACAAGAGCGCTGAATTTTATTTTTACATTATTTTTATTAGGTCATGAATTTGTTGCATTACATCTGCCCTAGGTCTTCCTGTACCAATAGGTAGCCATGTGACAGATGGTATATCGAATGCATGGGAAGAATCAAAACTATTAATCATCATAATAATCGCATCAATAGCTTTACGCATTTCAACGATATGGAATGGCCAATTCTTAACAGTGGTCTTTCTTGCGGTGATCTCCTCTTTCCAAGTTGCAGGGGACATATTGTAATAGCTACGTACCCTGTTTATAACAGTTCGAAGCGTCTGAATATGCGCTGCCTTTACATGTGTCACATTAGCGGTGATGATTTCAAAAGGTAATGCTAAAATCGTGAAGGTACGAACAACTTCTGTGCTTGCTGACTCGATATCACTGTCAAGGCAACGAAAAGTAACCGTATGATTTCCTACAGAAAGAGGTTCTGCTTGGTAAACCGTCTTGACACCATTACCAAGATAGCCGCTTACAGAAAACCGCTCAGGATTGTCCACGCTATTTTGCCATGGACCAGAATCAATCCTTACCTCCACTATTTGTGTTTGTCCATCTGGTTCAATTCCTGTTGTAATCATAAAACGTGGTGTAGAGTTATAAGTAAAATTGCCAGACATTGGACAGTCCACTACTGGTGATGCAGGTGGGCTGTTTTTCTTTACCATGTTGCTAACTACAAAGGCAGAAACTGCATCAAGTGCATCTGTAACACTGATTCGATAACGGGTATACCGACCAGCTATTTGTGAAGCATTTACCTGAAGGCTACCTGAGGTATTGCTTGAAATAATAGTCGTCAGTGCTACGTATGCCGACCAATTCACACCATCTGTCGATGTAGACTGTTGTATGACATACTGCTTAATCGCACTGGTTCCAGGTACCGTCCCACTCCATGAAAGATTTATTGTATTAGCTTCATATATTGGAGGGTTTGCGGCAAAAATAGTCGGTGGGATCGGCAGTATATTTTTACGAACAGTGTTGCTAGATATAGCCCAGTCTGAGTAAAAATCTTCTCCAGCCGTACCACGGGTTCTTATTCGGAACCGACGATAATGACCACGTGTGGTAGGTGGACTGACATTTAAAATACTGCTTGTTGCTGAAGTATTGACGATAGCCAATGCCAACCAAGCACCCCAGTTGCTATTATCAGGCGACTCACTATATTGTATTTCGTAGGATGTGATGGCATTACCTGCACCACCAAATGCTCCACTCCACGAGAGAGTAACATTTCCTTCGGATAATGTTGCACTTACCGTGCAAAGGGTCGGTGCTGTACAAGCTGTCACGTTACAATAAATGCTATTGCTGACTTTCTCTATTGAATAAACATCCAATGAATCAATTGTCCAAATACCAAATTGTGTATATGTTCCTGGAGTCCTCGATACTATTGGATTATAACTGCCACCGCTTGCCGCCAATGTCAACGTAGTCAACACATTCCACGCACCCCAAGTACTATTATCCGTTGAAGTACGACTGGCAATTTGATATCCCTTAATTGGACTCGTACCGCTTGATGCCCCACTCCAAGTCAGTGTAATCGTTTCATCACTATATGCTGCAGGGGATGCAATAGCGGTCGTTGCTGGCTTTGGTACAGTGTTTCTGCGGACGCTGTTTGTGGATACTTTCCAGCCAGAGTAATAACTAGCACCTGCTGAACCACGGGTTCGCACCCGAAATCTACGGTAATTACCTCGGGTAGGAGGTGGCGCAACGGATACATTACCACTTGTTGCTGTGGTGGTCAGCGTGGTCAAGGCAGTCCATGCTCCCCATGTGACGTTATCGGTAGATTCACTATATTGAATCTCATAACTGGAAATCGCATTATTAATACCTCCAGAAGCCCCACTCCAAGAAAGAGTCACATTCCCTTCTGCAAGTGTTGGAGAAACAGTACAAGATGTTGGGGCTCCACAAGCTGTAGTAAGCAATGGAGCACTTAGTACCGTATAGCTTGAATTGGTAATTACACCAGAGGATAATGGCAATCGTCCATCAGATACCACTTTGAATGTGACTGGCTGGGTTGCATTACCTGTAGTAGAAGCGCAGGTTACCGAAACATATCTGAGCCTTGGTGTGGTCCCTTCCCAGTTATCTCCATCCGCCGCTTTAATACGTACCTGTGAAGAAGATCCATTTACAGTCATAGTGCAAAGCAATGCATAACCACTACGGATAAAGGAACCTGATGAACCCAACGCAGCGGATATGGTGAAATTGTATCTCATCTGACTATTATTTAGACGGCTTTTGGTATAAGTAATTGTGTAATGGACGGTCGGGCTAGAACCCGCCTGCAGAGTGATGCCATTAATATCCGCCACTTACATTCACCTCCTCCTATTCATAAACAGCCGAAACTAGCGAGTTTACCAGCCCACAAAGGCTAGTATTCAATCGGGTATCTATAATGTTATTTGCTGAAATCGATGTGGCAGCCGAAGGTACTAAAACATCAGCGATGCCAAGTTCATAGACATCGCTTGTTCTTGTCAACTCTGGAGCTATGGGTGTTGCTGCGGGAGTACCCGTGACAATGGCAAGCTGAATGCTCCTCGTAATTTGACTTAAGCGAACCACAACCCGGTCTATGCGAGGATTGCTTCCGTCTGCTGTAGAAAGTGGTTTGTTTAAAACATCCGTATTTTCATATCGATAACCATTAATCCACGCACTGCCCGCTGCTATGCTCACTACCAACCCAATCCCTGGAGACACCAGAAGGTTTGTTGGTGTAGAATAAAATACACCATTCGAGACAAGGCTTCCAAAATATGCAGCGAAATCTGTTGCGTCATAGATTCTATCTCCATCAGATGAGTTGAAAAATCCACTTTTCTCCATAAACTATTCCCTCCTTACTAAACGGTTTTTGTGTACTCTATAACTACATAGCCTGTATATGCAGTTCTATCATTGCCTGGTTCGACTACAATGTCGGTCATATTCACGAAGAGTCCGATTTGAGATGCAAAGTTGTTGTAACGAGCAAGGGGCAGTGGCAAGAAAACACTCCCATTCGTGACAAAACCGGTTAAACTGACAACAGTGCTGAGGTTTGCTATACCATGAGGTACATGTTTTGGTGTTGTATCCGTAAGCGAACCGAGATTTATCTCTTTACGATAAATCGTCTTGCCATCTATCCATAGCCGCCCTGTGTTTTGTTCTGTAGTTGAGTAGTCGCTAAAGGAAGAAGCCAGTTTAGTGGCTGTAATTGTACGGTCTGTAATTTTCAAGCCAGTGACTGCTCCATTGGCAATCCTTGCAGTAGTTACAGGTTCGTTATTGATATTAAGCCAGTTTGCTTGACCAGAAGGGTTGTTAAATACGAAAACAGAAATCACATAAAATGTCATGGTATTACGAGAAATAAAGAAACCCATTGCCCGCTGATAGCCATTCCCCGTGTTATCCCCGTTATGCTTTACCAAAAAGACATGACCGTCATCACTTGGCTGGTCACTAAACTTATTGCCACTCCATGAGGTGAAATAAAAGGCATCCCCAGAGTTCATATGGTACAACGCATATTGTCCAATGGATATAGTACCTCCGCCCACATTGATTTCGAGTGCTGGTAGTTTACCATACAGATTATTGATAGTAGATGCTACGCTGTCTCCTTGAATCTCTGAATCTACCTCAGTCAAGTCACCTAAGGTTTCCTCCACAATTCCCAACGTTTCCTCCACGGTCCCTATAGCCTGTGCAATTTCGGATATGCCCGTTGGAGCAAATATCGCTGTTTTAACCTCGCTTAAGTCAGAGCGGATTTTTTGTGCTATCGTTAACTCCGCTTTTCCAAACACTACACTGATGCTCTGGCCGTCTGCGTCATAGGTTTCCTCGACTTCGGTGATACGTGTCGTCATGGATACACCCCATGCTTTGGAAATAACTTTGACGGTCTGCCCAAGATCGAAGTCTATCTTATATGTTAAATTGCCGTGTGGATTGACTGATGTATCAAATGAATAGCGTATTGCCTGCTCACTAAGCTTACTTTTACCTCGAAAGATTAGTGTATCAATGTAATCCGAACCAAAGTCTTCCGCCCGCAAATCCTTAGCATCCACAAAAATTTCATGTCTTGTCTCACCTGAGCCACCTGTAATCGAAATAAAGGTTCGCTCTGTGCCTTCTCCTTCACCAGCAACAAGGGCAGTGTTTGCATAATCTCCTGCACTTATTGTATAAATCTGTTCCGTAAGATTTTCATATTCCTTAGAAAATACTGCTTGTGATTCCTTTCCTCTATACAACGATATGGTAAATCCCCCTGTCGCAGGAGAGAATACGGTCTTAATGCCAATATCTGAGGCAACACATAGTCCTGTCACCGCATCCATCAAATTTCTATACGATATTTGTGTGCTGATGGGAACATTTAAGTTTGGAGCAGAAAAGGTTATGTTTGAAATCTTCCTTGCTGTATCAGAAGGATTGATAAGATTATTATTTATCAACTGCTCCACACAGACAGAGATGTCACCAGACAGTTTCTCCGTTTGCCAAACAATGCGGCGGGAGAGGAAGGAAGTTGCAAAACGACCACTTGCAGTAATAATTTCATGCTCGGTTTGAGAAAGTTCCAGATGCTCAATGATCCCGGCTTCCTCATCATCATTTTTCCAGATGATATTCCCTTCCTTTAAGAGTTCTGTATTCTCTGGAGTTGCTATCGCCTTTAACTCAAATGAGCCACACTGGGAATAGCGTCTCGTCCAGCGTAAGTACTCGAAAGATTCCACAATGCCCGCAAGCTCTCGGTTTGAATTGTAGATATACAGTTCCATTTTCACACCCCCAGAAACTGCGGACGAAAGTAAATACTAACCTCTAACAGTTCCATATTGACAGAAGCATCGTAACGCAGTGTATTAAGACCTGCCGCGAGTTGAAAGAACACCGAATTGGTATCCAACAGTGAAAAAGCATTTGTAATCGTTGACCCATCAATCTGGACCACACGCTTACCAGCGAAGTGGGTATATACACGAAGTTCATCCCCAGCGCTCATTGTAGTGAGAAGTCGGATATATTCTCCCGTGTCTATGTTTAATAGTTCAGGGTTCGACACAGTACCTAAGGCCCTAAACACTATCTCGCATCCACAAGATACATCCCCTATATTTTCCACCGTAATGATTTGGCTAGGTTGACGCATTCCGAACTCCATCCCAGTCATTGGAATTTCCAATTCAAACTCAAATAGCGGTATCCATGATGCTAGTTCCTCTCGCACTTCATTTAATGTCTCAAAGAAAGGGGATGGGCAGAGCAGACTGACAAAGAAGTTTGGTATTCGTTGCCGATTAGAAACACTAAAACCTGCCTCCTCCACAACACAGGATATCTGTCGCTCGCGGTATTGAAGCGTCCCTAATAGCTTTGGACTAAATATTTGAAGGAAGCGTTGTCTCCTTTTATACGCCTCATCGGGAGTATCAGCAACAACCGTACCTTCAATCGTTATGTTTCGCATATCTAGTGTGGAGGAAATATAAAAAGCGCCATCTTGGTCTGGTGCCTTGAAAGTGTTGACAGTTTGACGGATGTTGCCAGTACCATCTATCTTCATAAGAAAATACGGTCGGCTTTGCTTAAGCGTAATGCTCTCTCCATCTCTATTGGTGTATGTTAGCTCCATTTCCGTACCTCCTTTACAATTCAAGTGCCAGTTTACGGGATAAGTTCTTAAACTGCCGTGCTAGTTCTTTTTCTGATAGAGCCTTAGGTGTCACTACCGAGATGTTTTGAGTGATACTTGCACCAGTGGCATTGCCTTGCCTAGATATACCTCTGTAATTAAAATCAAAGCTGGTTGGTACTGCATTTTGCATATCCCTTGAAACTGCTGTCATTGCATCCTCAAACCCCACACCGATACCTTCACCCATGTTGCGGCCAATTCCAGCAAATAGAGTTGAAGGGGAGCGGATACCAAAGAAGTCTTTAATCTTCGATACAACATTTCCGAAAAATCCAGATATTTTACTCCATAGCCATGCACCTGCATCTGATATACCTTGCCATAGACCTTTAATCAAATTGCCACCCACTTGAGCCATTTGACCGATATAACCAGTAAAGGCTCTGACCAGTCCAGAGATGATCTGCGGTACTGCTTTAACAATCTCTACGATTATCCTTGGCAGATTTGCAATCAGTGCCACAAACAGTTGAACACCCGCTAAAATAACCTTATCGATGTTACCAATAATGGCATTGACCAGCGAGGTAACAATCTTGGGAATAGCACCTACAACAGTAGTAATAATCTGTGGCAATGCTTGAATGAGAGATACCAAAAGCCGGATACCTGCATCAATAATCAAAGGGATTGAACCAATAACAGCACTGATGATACTGTCGATAATTTGCGGGATTGCTTCCACAACTGCTGTAATAATGGTAGGCAAAGCTGTAACCAGTGAGGACAATAATTGAATACCCGCTTCAATAATCTGCGGAATAGATTTAATGATAAAATCCACTATTGCTTTGATGATGACCGGTAAGGCAGAAGTAAGCTGAGGTATTGCCTCTACCAATCCCTGTGCTAACCCTATAATCAACTGCAAAGCGGCATTCAAAATGAGTGGTAGGTTATCCATCAATCCTTGGACAATCTGCATAACAGCAGAAACTGCCGCAGGGATGAGTTGTGGTAAAGCGATGCCGATCCCCTCCACTAGTGCTGTTACTAGTTCGATTGCTGCATTTATCAGTAGCGGAAGGTTATCAATTAACGCTCCAACAATCGTCATTAGAGCACTTACTGCTGCTGGGATAAGTTCTGGTAAAAGATTTAAAATTGTTTCCAGTACTTGCGCAAATATATTTGTAACCAATTCAAGAAGCATTGGTAGCAAGTCTGCAACCGCCGCTAATATTGCGCCTGTCGCTGTTGGCAAGGCGGCTACGATATTTTCTAAAACCGGTACAATATTAGTGACAACCGCCTCGAAAGCATCAACAAGATTCTCAGTCAGATTCGTCATATCAGCATTGGCATTACCGAGTCCAGCTGTAAATGAACCAAGTGCGGCCTGTAGTAACCCAATAGAACCGGAGATTGTCTCGGTTGATTCTTTTGCAAAGTTACCTGCATACTGCTCTGTGTTCTCAAAGAACATTTGCATTGCTACTTCGGCTTTTTCCGCTTGTGTTGCAGTATTCCAAGTGAAATCCAGACCCTTTGCGAGAGCATAGGCTTCGATGTTTGTAGCGTTCATCGCAACACCTAAGTTATCCATCATATCAAAGTTACCCTTTGCCGCCCCAGTGACTGCCTCCAATGCCGAGGACATATCAATACCCATAACAGATGCCATGTCTGCCGCACGTTGCATGGCCTTTTCAGTTAGCTCAAGACTTCTCTGTTGCTGTATACCAGAACCTTGGAATAACGCGCCCATTTTGTTAGCAGTTGCAAGGTACTCACTTTGGGAAACACCTAGATTTTTATAGGCTTCCTCACCAGTTTTCTGAATCGATGCAGCATATGCTCCAAAAACCGCCTCCGATCCACCTAGGTTTTGTTCTAATTCTCCGAACTGAGTAACTACCTCTTTACCTAACTTAATAGCCGCGGCTCCAGCGGCAACGGCAACCGCACCCATCGCCACACCAATTCCCTTGAGTACACCGCCAAGCTTTTCAAACCTGCCACCAGCATCCTCTGCACTTTTACCGGAATCCTCTAACTCTTCACCGAGATTATCCGCTTCAATTGTAGACTCCTCAAGTTCACGTTCCATAAGGTTCAGTTCTGCCTGAGCCCTATTTAATTGGATCTGCCAGTTTTGGGTGCGGCGGTCATTTTCACCGAAAGAGGAGGAGGCATTGTCAAGGGCAGCCTTAAGGGTTGAAATCTTTTCTTTCTGTGCGTCAATTTCTTTATTTAAAACGGCATTTCGTGCCGTGATCGATTGAATGGATTTATCATTCTTATCAAATTGACTGGTTACAAGGGCCATTTCACTACCTAGTACCTTAAATGATTGATTAATTTCCGAGAGTGCCTTCTTAAATTCTCGCTCACCCTCGACACCTATTTTTAATCCAAAATTGTCCGCCATCCCTTCACCTCCTCCTATATGCCTAGTGGGATAATATCGTCAATTGTCCGAGTTTTCTTTGGTTTTTCAATACCATGCCATTGCTTGTGGCAAGTCCATAAATCAAAAAACAGCCCAATTGGCATAAGCCAGAATTCCTCTGCTTCCATGCCCATCTGAACCGTTCCATAATAAAGAAGCCGGGTAAAGACCTCAGCGTCCGTTACCCGACTTCCACGTTTTTTGGAGTTTCCTCCTCACTTTCTACATTTCTCTTTGTACCTTTGAACATCGCCTCGGTAATTGCAGTTTTATATGCCGCTAAGTCAAGCGGTGAGGTAAGAAGCTCCACTTCTTCCTCTGTCAACAATTCTTCTGGTGCGTTCTTATTCTTAAGATTACGAATCAAAATGGACTGGTTTGCAAGCAGCGTGATTAGCCAAACAATCTCGTCCAGTGCCATCTCGAAGTTTTCTGATTTCATCAGTTTTTCTCCAAGGTTTTCAAGACCACCGTAACGACCGGCAATGGCCTTTGTTGCACGTGTAGTTAAAACCAGTTCATACTCTTTGTCACCTATGTTGATTGAGGCACTTCTATCATTATCCATGATTTCCCCTCCTATGGTTCAGGTGTATATACAGGTTCATAGACTTCAGTGAACCAGCCTGTTATGGTGGTCGATGAAACACCCGGATCACCTTCTGTAACTTCCGCTTTCCATGGGTGCTTGCCCAATCCATCCAGCTTATTTCTACGCATAACAGTTCCTTCAATGGTGGGTGTTGAAAAGGTAATGGAATCAGCCTTTGTCTGTAAGTTGGTAGCTGGTAGTCCAAACTTAACGCGATACAGCCAAAAATAGCGGTATGTTCCATTAGCCCTTTGTGCACGAAACCCTACTGCAACTGGTGTACCCACATTTTCACTGGCTGAGATTAATACTCCGTTGTCATCTGTAGAAGCACCAGTTAAATCCGCTGCAACTGTCGGACCAATGTCGTCAACACCGAGAGTGAGAGTACCACTGTTAAAGTCTTTCACAACCTCAGCCGCACCATCGTCAGCATACAGAATTGCTTCCACCAGTTCTACCGAGAGTTCAGCAGTGATGGCTTTTGCAAGTACGGAAGGTTGGGCATAAGTTTCCTCACCGTTAGTGTCCTCGGTTATTTTTGAATAGTACAGTCTATCAAGACCGATCGTTGCCATGTGTTATTCCTCCAATCTATAGTTTTTTGCCACATCGAGGGCATAATGATGATATCCAGTATCATCCTCGTGTCCGATGTATCTCCGTTCGGTGACAGTAAAATCCGCATTTATTAAAGAAGTGGTGAGCTGTCTTTTCCTCTTTAAGTAGTTACTTTTTGAGAACAATGATATCCTCGCTTCCTGCACATCAAAGCCTGGACGGTTATCCGCATGAACTTCAAAAATATCCGAAAGAGGGAGAATCACGACATACTCATCTGGTGCCAAACCTGAAAAAACCCCGGTTTCCACGGGGAGCGGTATAGTGGAAACAAGGGTATTCAATTCCTCTAAAATATTCATATCTTCTTGATCTCCTCCTCCAGCTTGGCGACCATTGCGTTGATGCAAGGTTTCCTAGATGCATTCCTCGCAGGCTTTAGGAAGGGTTTTGCAGGCTGACCATGTTTGCCATATTCGATAATGCTGGCAAGTTTAGCATTGCTCTCGCCGTCAGATCGTGGCTCGGCAAAGCCGACTTTTACATTGAAGTTTCCGTTTCTATCTTGCTTTGCTCCAGAAAGACCCAGTGAAGATAGCAACTCACCAGTGCTTTTGGATGGATATTTCGTGCCCTTGCCAACCACCTTACTTAGATTTCCTTTGACTTTATCAAGCACCACTTCACCGCCAACTTCCAAAACCTTAGGAAGAATCACATCGGTCTGGTCAGCTAATCGAGATACCTTTAAAAGGAATTCTTCTGGCATCTTTATATTCGCTTTTGCCATATCCATCACCTCACAGTTGGTTCTAGCTTTTCGGCTAAAACCTCGACATACATACCTCGATTTCTTACATCCTCAACACTTAAAATTTGATATCTGCCATCATCGCAGACGATAACCATTTCATTGGTCACCTTAAGTCCGAAGATTTTTCTAAACCTGAATAGGGAAGTTGCAGATGAAAATGATGCCATATTCGTCCATCGCTCACTGCCATGCCGATCTTCCTTGTAAGCAAGTACACTTGCGAGTATGTTGTCATCTTTTGTGGCGAAGCCTTCCTTATCCTTTGTGGGTATCGTGCAAATGATATCGATGAAGGTGTTCATCTTCCCAAAGCTCACACTAAACACCCCACTCTCGATCAAGTCGTAAAAGCAAGTTCACTGTATTCCATACTTGTTGTCCCGCCTGTACGCTATCAGCAAAGAAACCTGCCGTCGAGCCATCTCTACTTTCATAGAAATGACTCGACAACATGATCACTGCTTGTTCTGTTGTTGGAGGCATAGCATGTGTTTCATAATAGTTTTCAGGAACGTGCTGATAGCTTTGTGCATAGGAGACTGCAGCAGTGATAAATCCAATAAGGAGGGCATCATCCTGATCATGTGCTAAAATTAAGTTCGCTTTAACTTTAGGCAAGAGATTATCTGCCACTGCCATACCACCAACCTCCTTTACATTCCACCTTAGTCAGCCTCCATAAGCCCAGCTGCTTTTAGTTTGGCAAGCAGGGCATTAAAGTCCGTAACTAGACCAGCAACATAGGTGGCGGTGCTGTCTGCCTGGTTTTCAGCAACAGGAAGCCCCATAACCGAGGCCCCTTCTTTAATTTCTAAAACACCTCCGATGACAGTTTTTTCTCCGCCTTGTTCGGTATAATTCTTCGTGTTATAACTCATAAAGCACCTCCGTTAGGCTTTCTGTTGGAGTACCTTAACGGCCTCCGGTAAGATAAGCTTTCCATCAACTCGCTGAGTCGCAATAAATCCTACTTGACCTGTAACAGCATAGAGTTCATTTAATCGTTTGAATACGCGTCCTTGACGGTCTGCCACCCAGTAATAACTAAAATCACCGAATACCATAGTCTTTGCACCTGCTTCAATAGTAGGTACATATGATGAGGTGTACAGCGGGCGGTTAAGAATCGTATCAGGTGTCCCCGCTTGGACAGAAGGTTGCCATAAGTACTGTCCGTTTCCGTCCTTTAATTTACGGATAGCTTTTATAGTGGCGTCATTCATTACGAATACTGCCTTATTTCGATACGGTGCTTTTAAGCTGTAGAATAAATCTAATACCTCATCCAAAGTGATGGCAGTGGCACTTGCCGCAGTAACCCCAACTTGACCACCACCAGTAGCATTCAGAATTCCTGTTGGCTTTCCTGTACCGTCACCTATGAAGAAGGCTTCCTCCTCCTTGTTACCAATGCGACGGGCGAATTCTCTTGTGATGTAGCTTTCGAGATTAAACACGGAATCATTTAGCAGTTCCTCAGAGACTTTGATCATCGTTGCTAGTTTATAAGCACCAATCGATACTTGACCGAAGCTGTCATCACTCTCTGGTATAGCTCCCTCTTCATCGATCCAACTTGCAGTGCCTTTGCTTGCAACAACAGGAATCTTGCGGTCACCAGAAGATGTAGTGATTACATTGGCCAACCTACGGAAGATATTTTCTTCCTCTAGGGCTTCTACAAGCGTACGCTCAAACTCATCTGGCACGAGGAATCCGCCTTCGGAATCAGTGCCAATCTTTAAAGCGTTCCTTACTTCATAGCTGACATTATCACGCATCGCATTCCAGAAAGCTTTTTTGTATTCAGCACTTGCGCGACCAGTCTTTTCCTCTCCAGTTCTAGTAGGTTCGTTCGTAATTGGGTTACTGGTTGCTTTCGACAGTTCCAAGTCGATAGATGCTTGACGTTCTAAACGCTCAATTTCCTTACCAAGAGCCACCACATCGGCTTCCATTTTTTCATAGGTTGTCGTGTCCTCAGCGGATAACAGTCCATCACCGCCACGTTTTGAATCAAGGAATGCCTTTGCTGCGTCCCAAGCTTTAGCGCGTTTCTCACGCAATTCAAGAATTTTACTCATTGTTATTTCCTCCTTAAAATTAGTGCGAAATTAAAGAAAGCCGCTTATCCAGCGACTCAATGGGTGTACCTGTTTTCTGTTTTGGTTGTTTTGGTTGTTTTGGTTGTTTTGGCAGTTTGCTGATAAGCGAGTTAGTAACCGCCATCCTGCTAAAGATAAGACTATCTGTCAAATCCGGTGTTTCACTTTCCATGAACATGATCTTATCTGCAAAACCAAGTTCAATCGCTTTATTGGCATTCATCCAGGACTCTGCATCCATCAGATGGGAGAGTTTTGTTCGAGAAAGACCTGTCTTTAACTCATAGGCATTAATAATGCTTTCCTTAACCTCATCCAATAAAGCCTTTGCTCGCATCATTTCCTCACTGTCACCGATAGCAATGGTTGATGGATTATGGATCATCAGCATGGAAACTGGGGACATATATACATCTCCACCTGCCATTGCAATAACGGATGCCGCACTTGCCGCAAGCCCATCAATCTTTACAGTGACTTTTCCGGTATACTCCATCAACATGTTATAAATCTGAGCTGCTGCGAACACATCACCACCAGGGGAATTAATCCACACCGTAATATCGCCGGTGCCTGCCAGCAATTCATCTTTAAAAATCTTAGGTGTGACCTCATCGCCCCACCACGTTTCTTCGGATATCACTCCATTTAAATAGAGGGTACGTTCTTCATCAGAATCTCGCACCCAGTTCCAAAACTTCCTCATTTACTGACCTCCTTCGGTTTTGGCAAACGCACCTGCGTCAGCCAGTTTTGTCATATTTCCGTTAACCAGATATAAGTCGCCACCTTCCTCAGCCGGTATGCGGTTCATATCCTCCAGTTCACGGATATCGTTGGCTGACATCCAGCCATTCTGTCGACCTGTAGCGTAACCATTCATACGACTTTGATAATCTCCACGAAGCAGACCATCTAAATTGAACTTGATAAACAATGAAGTTTTCTCAGAAGGCAAAATAAGCGATTGCTGGAGACTTTGTTCCCATCGCACCACCCAAGGATCGAGGGTGTATTTTACAAACTCCAAAGACTGCTGCTCAATATTGGAGAAACTGGATTTCTCTAAATCTCCCACCATATGGGGCGGTACTCGGAAAATCCTCGCAATCTCATTAATTTGGAATTTCCGTGTTTCTAGGAATTGTGCCTGTTCAGGCGGGATACCAATGGCTTGGAACTTCATGCCCTCTTCCAACACAGCAATTTTGTGAGCATTGCCTGTGCCTTGGTAGGCACTATTCCAACTATCCTTGACCCTCTGTATATCTTTGATTACTCCTGGGTGTTCCAGCACACCTCCGGGATTAGCACCATTGGCAAAGAATGCCGCACCGTACTCTTCAGTAGCAAGTGACATACCGATTGCATTTTTCGCCATAGCGATTGGGCTATAGCCAATGAGTCCATCAAAACCTAAGCCAGGTATGTGTAGAACTTCATCTTTACGGAGTGTGACATAGCCACCTTTTGGGTTTAGGCCACTTTCATCAGTATCACGATAGTAGTTATAGACCAGCTCTCCGTTTGTTGCTCGACTAACTTCCATCTTGTTAGGAAGTAGGGGATAAAGTGCAACTGCCTGCCCACGACCGTTTCTGACCACCTGTGCATAGGCATTTCCCCAAAGTAAAAGATGACTCATCAGTGTTTCTCGAAACACGAATGAAGTCATCTCTGGATTTGGTTCATCATGAAGAAGGTAATACAGCGGGTGGAAAGGAATCCTTTCTTTACCTCCATCAGAACGATATCTATATACATGAAGTGGCAGTCCGGCAATCGCTTCAGCTAATATCCTTACGCAGGCATACACTGCTGTTGCCTGCATTGCAGTACGTTCATTAACCATTTTGCCAGATGACGTACCGCCAAACAGGAAGGAGAACGCACTACCCACACGATTTTGCGGTTTGTCTCTTGAACGAAACAGTCCTTTTATTAGATTCATAGGCATCACCTCCGAATATAAACATTGTGCTAACCATTAAGGTTTAAAAGACAATCAAACCTCGCTCGTCATACACCGAATCTCCACTATTACCTGAGCCACAGCGTATAGCACGGTCAAGTGCCATGATAGTTGCCACCGCGCCATCTATTTTTTCTGTACTTTTTTCCTTGTCCGGCTTCACATTGCCTGCCGGATCAGTTTTTATAAAGATGTTGTCCATCATCCAACGGAGTACTGGATGCCCACCGTGCGCTATTCTTTCTTCTAATGTCAATTTCATCAGTTCTTTGGTTGGTGGTGACATATCCTTAAAGCCTTGACCGAATGGAACGACAGTAAAGCCTAACCCTTCAAGGTTCTGAACCATTTGAACAGCTCCCCATCGGTCAAAAGCAATTTCTCGAATATTATATTTTTCTCCCAGTTCTTCAATAAACCGCTCAATGAAGCCGTAATGCACTACATTTCCTTCTGTGGTTAGAATATGACCCTGCTTCTCCCAGAGGTCGTATTGCACATGGTCTCTTCGGACTCGGAGGTCAATGTTGTCCTCTGGCATCCAAAAATACGGAAGAACAATGTATTTATCTGTTTCATCCTCTGGTGGGAACACCAACACAAAGGCTGTAATGTCTGTTGTAGAAGATAGGTCAAGTCCCCCGTAACACACCCGTCCCTCAAGACTTTCTGGTATAACTGGAAATGCACATGCATCCCATTTTGCCATCGGCATCCAACGGACAGACTGTTTAACCCACTGATTCAGGCGCAATTGCCGGAAGCTGTTCTCTTCAGCCGGGTTCTGCTTTGCACTTTCACAAGCAGCCCTTACCTTGTCAATCCCCACCGTAATTCCTAAGCTTGGATTTGCTTTCTTCCACACTTTTGGATCTGTCCAATCATCCTCTTCTTTGGCACCATAGATTACGGGATAAAAGGTAGGATCGTATTTTCTGCCCTCAATAATATCAACTGCTTTTCGGTGTGTTTCGTAGCAAATACTTTGAGTATCCGTTCCCGCTGTGGTGATAAGAAAATACAACGGTTGTGTCCTTGCATCCCCAGATCCCTTCGTCATAACATCAAATAGTTTCCGGTTTGGCTGAGTATGAAGTTCATCGAAAACAACACCGTGTATATTGAAGCCGTGTTTGGAGTAGGCTTCAGCCGACAATACCTGATAGAAGCTGTTGGTCGGCAGGTACACCAGTCGCTTAGTTGAAGCCAGCAACTTAACACGTTTATTCAGTGCTGGACACATCCGCACCATATCGGCCGCCACTTCAAATACAATTGATGCCTGCTGGCGGTCGGCGGCACAACCGTACACCTCCGCCCGTTCTTCACCATCACCGCAAGTGAGGAGAAGTGCAATTGCTGCGGCAAGCTCGCTTTTTCCCATCTTTTTAGGTATCTCTACGTAAGCAGTGTTAAACTGCCGATATCCATCTGGCTTTAAAATTCCGAATAAATCACGGATTATTTGCTCCTGCCAATCGATAAGTTCAAAAGGCTTACCTGCCCATAAACCTTTCGTATGGGAGAGTGCTTCGATAAAAGCTACAGCGTAATCAGCAGCATCCTTATCGTAATATGACCCATCAGCTATAAAGGCGGTCGGCTTATATTTCTTGAGTTTCCGCATAAACACCGCCCCTTTTATGAAAAAGGACAAAAGAAAAGAGCCTCAATCCTATAGATGAAGCTCTTCCCCTTATCCTGTTTTAGTTTTATTTACTTATTTTCATCCACTTCCCCCGTCAGTATGAAATGAGCATATTCCGCTTTATGGTCTATTAAATAGACTACCAATTCATAAAACCCTCGTTCATTTGCTTCATACTGGACTCGGTTTGCATCAAACATATTTGTGACTCCACTTTCTCGGATGGAAAGGATTTGTTCTTTGATTATCTCATTCATTTATTACCTCCTCCGATTCTAGTGAATCTGTTGTCGCTTTACGCAGGATATCTACATCGAAGCCTGCACTTTTATAGCCTTCTAAAATTGTACTGTAATAATAGCAGCTTGGCTGTCCAAGCGGTCTCCCGTCATTCATGATATAGACCATCGCCTTGACGGTTTTACCGTCCAATTTTACTTTTACAGTTTCCTTGCGATAAAGGAATGGCCATCCCTCGTAGCGGTCAAGTGCCGCCTCATCAGCGGGTGTGATTTCCCACACCAAAACTGGTACGTTGTCACCCTTAAAAGGCTCGATGGTCGCCACAGCGCCCGCGTGTGCCCCTCTAAATAACAAGCGATGGTCATTGATTTGGCTTGCACCCACTACCTTCGCTGTGGGGCATCTGTTGGCCATTTGCTCCAGATTAAGGTTGGAGCCATAGGCAAGATATAATTTACTGTTCATTGTCATCCTCCTTCTTAGCTTTAGGGATTAGGAGCAGCTCAGGCCGCCCGAAACCGCCATGCAGCTGAACCCGAAAGTGCTGAGGTTAAATGTTCTCTGCAGTTTGCAAATTCGTCGCCGATGAAACCAATTCGGTTTAGGTAGGTTCTCATGGCAAATTTCTCGTTCTCCACCTGGGGTTTCTTTGCCGATGCACACCTTTGTGTTAAGGCTTGGTGGTTAATGGCGAGTGCTAAAACAATGTAACTTCTTATCTTTCCAGCATGAAGTTCGCTGTTAAACCCTCGAAGTTCAACTGTATGGTTTCCCGTAAAAAAGCTGTGAAGGTTGAGGAAATGGTAGCGGCTATTGTGATAGTGGGCGCTTCTGCTTTCGCTGTAACCCTCGTACCAAATATCCTCAATTTCTCTCAAAGTTTTAGGCTTCTTGCGGTTCATTTTCTCAACCAAAATGCTGTCCATCCTTTTGCAGTAGTTCATTCTCTGCGGTGCAATTTGAAGTGCTTTGTAAAATAAGTCGTTTTTGCTTGCGATGATATTTACAATGTTTCGAATACTTTTCGGTGTATGCTCAGCACCATCTAGATGAATGTGAATGCCACAAGATGTATTTGTAAAGGCTCCAGCTTTGCGTAGCTTTCTCACCAATTCCTGTAATGTTTCAATGTCCTCTTGGTAGGTAAGGATGGGGCTGACCAATTCAACGCTGTACTCCCTACTGGCGGCTACCTTTCTTCCGCCTTCTTTTCTTTGGCAGTGGATGCTCCCGTCGTACATAAACTTCCATACCCGACCGTCCAGTGTTTTTACCTTCTTGGTGTCGTAGTAAGTACCGCCTTCACTGTAAGTGCCTTGCAAATATTCAGCTGCAACCTTTGCTGCTTTTTCCCTTGTAATCCCTGTGAACTCAATTTCAATTCCAAATTTTGCGTTTAGCATTTTTCTCGCTCCTTCTAAAGTGTGTGTGTCCTTTCGGCATGTACATATATCACTCTAAAAGGCTTTTATAGCAAGACAATTCCGCAATATAAATCTACATATTTACTGCCATATTTGACTTAAATTGTGTATGTTTTACCCTTCGATTTTCTTGCATAAATCCTCACCAAAGGCCACTCCAAGGGAACCACCGGAATCCCAACTGACGTGAATCGTTCCTATGTCATCAACACTAGTAACCGTACCTTTAGATCCAGGCTGAAGTTTGGTATAAGGATCGTTCATTTTAAGTAGCATCACACGTGTTCCTGGAGTGTAATAGCTTCTAAGTTGCTTTAGCATTTCTGGGTGAATGATATTCATTGTTCACTCACCTCCTGCTTGGCCGTTCCGCTTTTGAAAGCGGAGCTACCTGAAAGCTTGGAGAGGAGAATCTTTCGTTCCATTTTATATTCTGGGCCGATAAAACCAAGCCTTAGAAGGAAGCAACGGAAAGCGTATTTTTCATTCTCTACTGATTTCTCGGTGGAATTGACACGGGTCTGTTTTTTCGCCATTTCGCATAGTGCTGTGACAAAATGGGTGTATGCCTTAACCTCCTCTGGGGAGCACTCACCTTGAAACCAAGGGAATGCTACAAATTCATCATTTACAATGATGGGAATGGAATCCGTATTAAGTGCTTTCTTTATAAGAGCCGCTTTGCTCTCTACTAATCCTTTTAGGTTCTCGAGTGCCGTGTCTGTAAAATCTGCCCGTGGCATTTGAATTATCAAATTGATAGATTCTTCCGTTTCATTTGCTTCTGCTTTCGGAGGTGGTGTGTCAAATTCTTCTGAAATTGCTTTGAAGTCGTGAAGTCCTAATAGATCTTCGACCAATTCCTTATTATCTGGTCCACTTAGAACTCCGTTTTTGTTAACATTGTAGTCTGCCACCTCATATGCAAATGTAGGTGCTCCGAGATATTTTACAGGGGCATTTAGTTCTTGACTGATTGCGTTAACCAGTGCTTTTCTTTTTGGTCCTGAAACATTATAGTTAATCTGCATTTTCATACCGCCTTTCTATTTTCGGTACGTACATATATCACTCTAAAAGCTGTTATTATCAAGTCATTTAGAGCATCTTTCTGTAGAAAATACTGTTCCATTAATCGGCGGTATTTTGTGTAGATAAATCAACATTTGGCAAATCACAATATCTGAATTTCGAGCTATCTCTGAAAAGAAACACACCATCAGAGTTTCCGACTTGCTCAATATACCTTTTCACAATGACATCACAGTACTTTTCATCTAGTTCAATGGTATAGCAGATTCTATCGGTCTGATCACAGGCAATCAATGTGCTTCCTGAACCACCGAAGGGATCAAGCACAATGCAGTTACTAAGGCTCGAGTTCATAATGGGATATGCCACAAGTGCCACGGGTTTCATGGTTGGGTGGTCGCTATTTTTCTTTGGTTTCTCAAACTCCCAGATGGTGGTCTGCTTGCGGTCTGAATACCAGAGATGCTTGCCTTTCTTTTTCCATCCAAAGAGTACCGGTTCATGTTGCCATTGATAAGGAGAGCGACCGAGAACAAGGGACTGCTTTTTCCATATACAAGTACCGGATAGATAAAATCCCGCATCGGAGAATGCTCTTCTGAAATTGAGTCCTTCCGTATCAGCATGGAATACATAAATAGAAGCGTCCTTTGCCATCGCTGCTTCGGTGTTTTGAAATGCCGCAAGCAGAAAATCATAGAACGCTTCGTTAGCCATGTTGTCATTTTTGATTTTTCCAGCAGTGCCTTCATAGTTAACGTTATATGGAGGGTCCGTAACTACCAGATTGGCAGCTTTCCCATCCATCAAGACATCAAAGGTGTCTTTCTTTGTACTGTCTCCGCAGACTAATCGATGCTGTCCGAGTATCCAAACATCCCCTAAATGCGAAACAGCGGGCTTTTTCAGCTCGCTGTCTACATCGAAATCATCTTCTTTTATATTATCCTTAAGGGAATCTTTGAAAAGATCCTCTAACTCTCCTGGGTCAAATCCTGTAAGAGAAACATCAAAATCAGAAGCATTTAGGTCTGTAATGAGAAGTGCCAATTTATCTTTATCCCAATCGCCACTTATTTTATTTAGTGCAATGTTCAGAGCCTTTTCCTTTTGCTCATCCATTTCGACAACTACGCATTCTATTTCATCCATGCCCATACTCAGCAGGACTTTCAAGCGTTGATGCCCTCCGATAACTTTGCCTGTGGTCTTATTCCATATAACGGGTTCTACATATCCAAACTCCTCAAGGGAGCGTTTAAGTTTCTCATATTCCGGATCACCCGGTTTTAAATCCTTCCTTGGGTTATATTCAGCGGGGATGAGTTGTTTCGTTTTAATCTTCTCTATCAACATACTTTTCCACCGCCTTTCTAAATTCACTGTATTTATTTACATCCTCCCACGGGAACAGACAACTATTAAAGTGACCATAAGCCGCTGTGTCAGAATAAACCACATTTCTAAGACGTAGTTTTTCAATGATGGCCGCAGGTCTTAAGTTGAAAGTCTCCTGAGCTGCAATAGTTAATATTTCATCAGAAACAGTTCCAGTGCCAAGGGTATTTACAGTAAAGGCTACTGGATTTGCCTTACCAATGGCATAGGAAATACTCACTTCACACTTCTTTGCATAACCACACCAAACAATATGCTTGGCAATATACCGAGCCATGTAAGCACCGCTTCGGTCAACTTTGGTTGGGTCTTTACCACAAAGAGCACCACCTCCATGAGATGCAAGCCCTCCATAGGTGTCGACCATGATTTTTCTACCAGTCAAACCCGTATCAGCAGCGGGACCACCAAGAACAAACTGACCTGATGGATTGATGAGAAGTTCTGTTTCATCATCAAAAGGGAAATCCTCAAAGCATTGCCATAAGACATTGTTAAGAATATCCGCCTTAAGTTCTTCCTGCGTTTTATTCTTATCATGCTGCACAGAGATCACAATCGTCTTTATTCTCACTGGAGTGTCATCCTTATACTCCACCGTTACCTGTGCTTTACCATCGGGAAGAATCCCTTTGATCAGTTTTCCTTTGCGACAATCATCCAGTCTCTTTACGATTCTGTGAGACAGTACAAGGGGGAGAGGAAGCATTTCTCTTGTTTCCTTTGTGGCATAGCCATACATAGTTCCCTGGTCTCCAGCACCTATCGAACCGTACTGTTCATTTATACCATTTCGTTCTTCTAGTGCGGTATTCACACCAGCCGCAATATCTACACTTTGATTATGTACATATACATAAATCAAAAATTTTAGAGGATTGTATCCCACATCTTTCAGTACAATTTTTACAATGTCTCTAATGTTCACTTTCTCGCTGCAGGAGATCTCGCCCGCCACGATAATTTTTCCTTTAGTTGCCATAACCTCGCAAGCCACCCTTGATGCCCTATCTTTACGTAGGCAAGCTTCCAAAATGCTATCTGCTATGATGTCGCATAGTTTGTCAGGATGTCCAGCACATACACTTTCTGCTGTTAAATATCTTTTACTCATTACATCATATCTCCTCATCTTTATTTTCCTCTGCGGGCAGATAGCAGTCGCTCCATCACATCGTCCTGTGGGTTTAAACCAGAATACTCTGTAGCACAGTTCTCTCTAACGATTTGATATATCTCCATCCATAGCCTGTTTGTCTGACTCATAAAGTTCTGACTCATTGCTACATAAGGACTTTGAATAGCATTGCCGGTGGTTGGGTGCTTGGCTAGAAAGCCAAACTCGGTTACTGCTTCCTCACACTGTATCCATCTGGCCGCACTCATGGCATATCGTTCTAGAAGCTGTGGAAGTACCAAATGGGCACATCCTCGTTCTTCAAGCCATCTCCATGTAATTTCATAGATTTCACTCGCTACTAGGGTTTTACCATCCTTTTGTACTGCAGAGAGCATGGCCATTGGCTTTGGCATTTCCTGCCCCTTCAGGTCAGCGGTATTTTGGAACTCAACGACTTCAAGCTTTCTTTTACCGGGATTTCCCTCTGCAATTTTGTCAGCAAGTGGTTTTTTCTTTTGACCGGAGCCTATACGGGCACCGCCACGATTTGTTCCATCTTTGGCCATTCACTCACCTCTTTTCGTCGATGGGCCTATTACCCTGTTTGAAACCGCGAATTTTCACGCGTTGCCCCACGCCCGTTACACAAAGAAAAAGCTGTGGAGATTTGACTCCCCCTACCGGGTTCCCCAACGGTCTCCATCTCTTGCCGTGATTGCAGAGTGGCAAGGAGTACAAAGAGCCATCAGATTACTTCTATCGTGAGTCCCTCCTCTTGCAAGAGGAAGAATGTGATGGACTTCATTTGCAGGGGTCAGCTTTCCTTGTCGTTTACATTTCTCACAAAGAGGATGAGCTGCAATGTAACGGTCACGTATTCTTTTCCAAGCACGACCATAACGCTTACGGGTTGCTGGGTCACGGTCATACTTTTCATACCGTGCGGCTTCCTTCTTGCCATGCTCTTCACAAAAGCGCTTGTCGGTTAGCTCTGGGCAACCAGGGTAAGAGCACGGTCGCTTAGGTTTCTTTGGCATACTTGCACCTCCTTTTGCCCATAGAAAAAGCCCTCGCAGGAGAAATGCTCCCGTGAAGGCTTCTGTTTATTAATATTCCATACTACCATTATATAACTTTCACTACGGACAAACAGTGTCATTGTGTGCCAAACTGTGCCAAAGTGTGCCAACCTTTTACGAGCATTCAGATTACTGCGTACAAAAACCACTAATAGATACATTGAAATGTCCAAATTTATTGACATATTTATTGAAATTGTTATAATAAAAAATGTCCAATATCTTTGACATAGGTGATACTGTTGAAAAATAAAATTAAAGCAATACGGAACAAATTGGGGATAACACAAGAGCAACTTGCTAAGAAGTGTGGAGTTGTTAGACAAACAATAAATTGTATAGAGAATGATAAATATGATCCCACACTAGAACTGGCATTTAAATTATCAAAAACGTTAAAAGTAAAGGTAGATGAATTGTTTATTTATGAATAAATTTCATTCAAATTATATGATAACAATGGAAGATATTGTGGGTGAAGGTAATGATATCTTACATCGACCAACACTAGAAGTGATGGTACCTCCCTCTGAGGAAGATAAGGAAACATTAACTAGTATGATGAATTTCTTAAAAAATAGTCAAGACCCCATTCTATCCAAAAAATATAAATTGCGTGGAGGAGTTGGATTATCCGCGAATCAGATTGGCTTGAATAAGCGAATGTTTGTAGCGTATTTCACTGACGAGAGGGAGAAAGAACATGAATATACTCTTATTAATCCAAAAATAATAAGTCATTCAGTTTCTATGATTTACTTACCACCAAGTGAAGGTTGCCTTTCTGTTGATCGAGATATAAATGGATTCGTCCCAAGATATGAAAGAATTAAAGTGAAAGGGTTTAATTTAGAAGGAGAAGAAATAATATTAAAACTCAATGGCTATTCCTCTATTGTTATTCAACATGAAATAGATCATCTAAATGGAATTATGTTTTATGACCGTATCAATAAAGATAATCCTTTCAAACTACCTGAAAACTGTAAAAGTTTATACTGAAATCACGCATTAGGCAGATACTCAAAGCAGGTAAGAAATGAGCTGTTGTTTTGACAGCTCATTTTAATTTAATTAATCATTAAAAGTGAAATACTAATTATTTGAATCACTGCTATTTTCCCACATTGACTAAAGGTAGTGGAGAAGATGGCCTTTTGACCCTCTTCCCTCACTCTTTTCAGATTACTCCTTTTTATTTAGGCACCTTTAAATGCTGCAATGCAGATGAATGGAGTCTATGCACGGTTCTCATAGAAACATTAAGGTTAACACAGACTTCTTCCCAGTTAAGAAAGTTAATGTATCGGTAGCGAAGAATCAGCTTCTCATCTACGTTTTCCATCTGGTTAATTGCTTCACGGATATCTGATTTAAGCTTTACTAGCCGTTCAACCTCTTGTTGTATCTGTTGCTCCAAATCTACTATTCTAATCACATACTTTTCAAAGGGTGGGTCAGTACACTTGGTTCGACTGACTTTTTCCTCAAGAACGGGGGATGAAACACTTCTTGATAGTTCCCTTAAGTTTTGTAACTCTTCAAGGTCGGAATTAATCACTTCATTCAGACGATAGGCCTGTTTTAAGAATTCCTTAGCTGTCATCATCGCACCACCTCCTCTTGTAGCTGTTGGATTAACATGTCAGGGTTTAGAGAGGTGAGGACATTGAACAATTCAGAATGAAAGAAGCACTCCACCTCACGTTTCGTATATAAAGCAGAATCATTGCGAGGGTGTTTTGCTAGTCTTTTTAATGCAAAACGATAATCCTTAACTGCCTGAAGAATAATGGCATTTGCCAGTTTTTCAAATGCATCCATCATACGGCATCCCTCGCTTTCCCAAGATTTGCTTTGACCGCATTAATAAGCTCGGATTGTGTCTTGTCCTTTCGTTTCAAGGCTCCCATCACATCTTCATCGATTGTGCCTTTAGTAATAATGTGATGGATTACCACTGTCTCTTTTTGTCCCTGTCTCCAAAGTCTCGCATTTGTTTGTTGATAGAGTTCCAGACTCCAAGTAAGTCCAAACCAAATAAGAGTTGAACCTCCACTTTGTAAGTTGAGACCGTGTCCCGCCGATGCAGGATGGATAACCGCCACAGAAATATCACCGTTGTTCCAATCCTTAATATCCTTGGAAGTTTTAATTTCTCTGACATTGAATTTTGCCTTAATACGCTCTAAATCGTGATTATACCAATAGGCAATAAGCACAGGTTTGCCGTTAGCACCTTCAATTAAATCCTCAAGAGCATCTAGCTTGCGGTCGTGGATAATATGGGGGTTTTTATCATCATCATAGATAGCACCGTTTGCCATTTGCAGAAGTTTGCCTGAAAGAACAGCTGCATTCATGGCATCTATTTCTTCATCACCAAATTCAAGGACCATCTCTTCACGAAAGTGTTCATATACTGATTGTTCTTTATCATTAAGATAGACAGGCACTTCGTTGATCACGCATTCAGGCATTTTTAGAAAATCTATCGACTTCATGGAAATGGTAATATCAGAAATGAGCCGATATATGGCATCTTCAGCACCTGGCAATGGTTTATATGAAAATACGATTTGCTGATTGCGTTTATCTGGTGTAAAGAAGGAATTGCGGTAGTGAGTTATGTACCTGCCGAGTCTTTTACCCATGTCGAGAATACGAAACTCTGCCCACAAATCCATTAATCCATTACTGGAAGGTGTGCCCGTAAGACCCACAATCCGTTTTGCCCTCGGTCTTACTTTTAGTAAACTTTTAAACCTTTTTGCGCCATAGGACTTAAAAGATGATAGTTCATCAATGACCACCATATCGAAATTAAAAGGAATACTGCTTTTGTTTACCAACCAGTCAACATTTTCTCTGTTTATAAGATAGACACTTGCAGGTTTCCTTAGAGCCGCCAATCGCTCCTGCTCTGTACCGATTGCTACCGAAAACTTGAGTCCTTTTAAATGCTCCCACTTATTTATCTCAGCTGGCCAAGTATCCCTAGCTACTCGAAGTGGGGCAATGACCAGAACCTTTCCAATTTCAAAACGATCAAGACATAGGTCGAATATAGCAGTTAGAGTAATGACGCTTTTGCCAAGACCCATTTCTAAAAACACCGCAGCAATGGGATGCTCTAGAATGAAGTTCGTTGCATAGGTCTGATATTTATGAGGATTGTATTTCACCGAGTATCCCTCCAATCTGCTTAACATCATCAATGACATAGCAGGCAAAGCCTAACTTCTGTAATTGCTTTATTCTTCTAATCTGTAACAGTCGAGGTTTCTTTCCGGGAGCCTTTAATTCCACAAATGCCATCTTCCCATGCGGTAAAAGCACTAGGCGGTCTGGCATTCCATCTAAACCTGGGCTAACAAACTTCGCTGCAATGCCTCCCATCTTTTTTACCTCAGCCACCAGTTTCTTTTCGATATATTTTTCAAGCATAAATACCTCCCATATAAAAAGGCCGGAACAAGAAAACAACTATGAACCAATTTTCCTATACGCGCGTGTATGCGTGTACGCACAGGCTACTATTACTTCTTTTTACTATTTATAAATAAATAGGTTACTTCTTGTTCCACTTGTTCCGAACCTTTGATTTTCCTTATTATTACTAACTTTAGGGAAGGAACTAGTATGGGAACAAGCTAAGGTACAACTTAGCGTTGTTCCTCGACTCGGGAATAAGCTCGTTGCTTTCCGTAGACAGGAAACGTTACAACACCATTCTTGTTCCCAGTGTACTTGTTCCACTCACTGATCTTTCTCATAATGGCACCGATGGCATAGGAATCTGAAGGCTTTAGCATTGATGCCTCTTTACCGAAACATTCACACCAAATCTCCATATTGCAGACAAGAGTCCTTTTTACTGTTCCAACACGGGTGCCGCCGCCAAATTCACTACCGCCGAGGAAATTTCTACGCTCGTACAGAGACATCGTGTCCCAATCATCCGGCAAGAGCGTATCCAAGTAAGTACGAACCAGTCCTTCTCGTTCATCTGTTTCCATGGCATCTGCCTGTTCACTAGTTGCCATGGATATATCATCACCTTCAAGGTAGAGTTTTTCGCCCTTCTCATATAGCTCTAGTGCCTCTGCCCAAATCTGCTGCACTTCCTCTTTGGTCATCTGCCAAGCTTTCTTTTTACCGTTACCGCTAATACGGACTGGCCAGAATCTGCGGTTGCCTGTAATATCCCGAAGAAATCCACTTTCTGCATTCGTTGAACCTACAATTACACACTGACGGGGATGGCTTTCGACGTTGACCCCATAACTGGCACGGTACTTATCATCCGCCCTTGAAATAAAAGATTTCACAATTTCCACATCCGTCTTACGCATACCAGCAAGCTCACCCAGTTCCAACAACCAATATCCCTGAAGTTTCTCAGCCCCGGATTTATCCTTCATATCTGTAATAGTCAAACTATCTGAAAACCAGTCTCCAGCAAGTTTGGCAAAGAAGGTTGACTTACCGATACCTTGAGGCCCGTTTAAGATTAGAACACTATCAAACTTTGTACCGGGCCTATAAATGCGGGCTACCGCTGCAACCATCGTTTTACGAATAATTGCCTTTGTGTAGGAATTATCTGTTGCACCGAAATAATCAATGAGTAGATTTTCTACTCGGCTAATACCATCCCATTTTGGCAGGGAGTCTAGGTACTCCTTAACAGGGTGGTAGGCTCGTTCAGCCGCCACCGCTAGCACAGCATCCTTGGTCTTGGTAGGAGAATAAACTCCGTATTTGCTGCTTAAGTACACCTTAAGAAGGGCATTGTCCGAATCATTCCAACCAGCCTTGATCTGTTCCCAAGGCAGACCACCTTTGGCATCTATACCATCACGGTGGCAGTTGAAAGCTATATACTGTAAATCTTCATCATGCCGAATAATCTGAACGATATTGTCCAGCGTGTCTTTTATCCGACCTTGCTTATCCAATTCCAAACCTGTCTGCCAATCCTCATCACTAAACTCCTCTTCAGCCTGAGCCTGTCTCTCCTTTGCGAACTCAGCTTTTACCACTTCATCTTTTATAGCAAACTCGCACATTGCCACAAAAGACGGCATCCTGCCAGGAGCCGTAGTAGTGGAAGCTCTATCATCTAAAGAGCCGAATTTATGAATACGAACGAGATCAAAAGCATTAAGGAGCAGGCCGCTTGCTGGATCAGTAGCATGGTGGCTGTATGCAAATTTATCATCATAGATAATCACACCCGCACTACTGTCAGCTGGAATATAGTCATATCGCCCTTCCATAGCAGATGGTTCATAAACTGCACCTAAAAATTTATCAATTGCTTCACGAACGGAATAGGCGCGACAGAAAGTTCCTACCACACCTTCCTTTAAAAGAGGATCTGCTTGTTCTTTCAGACTGCGATTAATAACTTCAGACTGCCTGCTTGATACAGGCCAAGTTGATGTATCCCGCCAATTTTCATATTTTAATAGATAAACATCGGGGTCAAGTAATTCTCCATCCTGCTCTTCGTAGACAAATTGACCATTAGAGGAAGTGGATGGCCAATACATAAGGCGATGGGGTTCATATGTCGTATCATCGAAAAGATCAATACCAATTTCTTTTGCCACCATACGTCCAACAGCTGCATATTCTTCTTCGCTGATCTCACGAGCAAGGGGAACGATAAGTCTGAGTCTTGGATTTTCTGGTGTGTGCTTATGAGTGGAGTAAACGCAACATTTGAAATCAAAAAGCATACTGATTTGCTCCCAAACATCTGGTCTACCGTAATCCATATCAAGGGTGAGCAAAGAACGACACAGAACATTGCCCTTCTTTCGCCTTCCTTCTTTTAAATGTCCTCCGACAAAGCCGCCTACATCCTTGGTATCATCTTGTTGACCTCTTTTTAACTTCCGATATTCTTCTACTGTTTCCGTGGTGCGTTGCGTCGTCTTTACACGGGAGCAAAAATCCTCCCAGGAGATATCTTTGTTTTTCCATTTTCTATCCATCCGGCTATTGCCCACTGCAATTTTCATAAGCTTTCAACCTCCTCATGCTCCGGACTAAAATATCTGACCGTTTGTCTGCGTTTCTTGGCTACTTCAATTTCCCTCGCCATACCGGTTGAGATGGTATTGCCCAGCACCCACACCTCGGAGCATTTGCCCATAAGCACGATGTCCATAAATATGGCAAGCTCCCGTTCCTCTGGGTTTTCATCATCCATAAACTGAGGAAACATAAGATGGGGAGCAATCGGGATACAGTTTTGGTCTAGAGCAAACCTGCAAAAACTGCGAGCCTTTTTAATGTTTCCTTCTACATCACCGGAATAGGGAGAACAGATATATACAAGCGGCTTAAAGGCAGATTTTTTCTCTGCCTTTTCCTTTCTCATTATGTTGGTCAGTGCTTCATGGGGAGTTGGGTCATGGTATCCTTCATGGTTAAATTTGTTGATCCCCATTACACACCCTCCATTTCTATCTGAGGCAAAATACCGTCCGCCTTCATCAGTTCGTAAATGAAGAGTCTGCCTTTTTGAGTCCAATATGTATGGACCTTTGTATGCTGTTCACCGTTACTGCCAAGGTAGCTATGTGTCTTGGTGCTGGTGTAGCCTTTTTCCGCATACTTCTGATATAAAAGCCAGATGCCGCCTTGTTTAAACTGGACACCCTTTTTATTAAGATAGCGATTCATCCAAATAGCTGACTTGCCGTAATCTTTGGCAATTGCTGAGGTGGAAATGAGGTCTTTGCAATTTAAAACTACATCGTAATAGGAGACTTTCGGTTTCATTTCTGCAATTTGCTGATTCTGAACGGCAATCGTACCTTCAAGCACTTTATTTTGTTTCCTTACTTGAGTTAGCTGTTGATTAGCAATCTGAAGTGCCCTTGCCATGATTGCTTCTGGGGAATTCCATCTTCTTTCTATTTCAAGAAAGTATTGGCGACACTCTTTCCCTTTTGGAGTACGCTGTATCATGCATAGCTCTTTTGCCATGTCAATTGTTAACTGATGGTCAATGCTTGGTCTGCCTCCAGTACTTTCGCTCAAAAATGAGCTAAAGTCTGATCCTTCCTCAAATCCGTACTCACACATTCTTGGAAACCAATCTTTATAAGCGGTCTTTACTTCCAAGGCTTCATGTAAATCACGACCGAGTACGGTTGGTCGTTGATTTTCATAATTGATTTTTACTAATTCGTCCATACGAATTACCTCCTGCAATATAGTCAGAGGAAAGTTCCTCTACCTAATAGCCACAGGAGGTAATGATTGTTGAGGATTTTGAAAAAATTATTTAGAATTCTGATTATCGTAAGGAATTTGTTTATGCTAAAATGGATTCAAAGATTGATTCAGCAGTTTTTTACTTCAACAAACGGGCCAAGGAATAATGTGTATATAGAAAATTGCTATTGAATGAAGAAGTTGTGAAAGCTTTCACTTAAACTAACGGGGCAGAAGAGTTGAAGAAGAATTTGTAATAAATAAATCCGATTTAATTTAAAAATGAAGGAATTTACTTGAGGATGTGATTTAATGCAAGATATATTACAAGATTTTTTGAAAGTGGAGATTTCTCATCAAGACTATTATGACGGACTTATTCGTTTTATCTATTCTGGAAATATCAGATGCGGAGAATATGAATGCAACCAATATGTTGTAAAAAAAATGGATTTCTTAAACTATATTGTTTTTGCAGAATATGTAATTGATGAAAAGAGAGAAATTCACCAATCATTTTCTATTTCCAAAAGTAAGCTGCTTAAAGCAATTAATAACTATGCAAAGAAACAAGGATTTAAAATAAGAAGTTTTGATTGGGCTAATTAGTGAGGTACTAATTTTATTGTTCAATTAACGGGTGCTTATCTTCAAGAAGCGTAATGCCCTGAAGTAAAGACGCAGGTTTATGGGATAAGAAATAGGTATTTATATTATGTTTGTATGGTTTAGGGGGGGTTATATGAATATGATAGATATTTTAATGACGACTTTGTTCATTGTAATACTGATTCGTGCTATCTTGAAAAATAGAAAAATTTTAAAGGAACTGACAAAACGTCAGATTTTTGGTGTAGTGATTTCCTATCTTATTACAGTTTTTATAGCCTTTATTTTTATATACTACGGTGGAAATTGGGTTGCGGGATATTTTTCAAATATATTCTTTAAGTATGTAATTTTTCTTGTAGTCGTTTGTATAGCACTTTATTTATGTATAAGCATTCTAAACAAAGTATTACAAAAGATTACTAACGGGATTCTTCCAAAAAACTAAAGGAAGTTGCTTATGGAAGTAACGGGTAGCGATAGCTGAGGAGCTGTTGATGTAGCAGTACCTCTTCTTATGGAAGTTAAGATTTGGAGGGTATTAGATATATGAAATGTTTCTGTGAACAAAAGGGAATTTATAACTTGAAGGTTGAAGGTGATGTGTGTGCTGACCCAATTTGGTGCAATCAATGTTATTGTAACCTTGACATAGAGGAGATTCCAATTTCACTTGACTTGAAGTCGGAGTTAATGAAATGGATAGGGAAGTATGGTGAATGGATAGATTGGGATAAAGATGAAATTGTCCCTGATGGAATTAAACTTGAAGAAGAACACAATAAGCAGGGTTTGATACTAACAAAACAAGTGCAAAAAGAACTTGGAGGACAATATGAGGTTTCGTTTTCACCTTCTACATTTGCAAGAATACGTGCAAACGAAAAGTAGCATTCTTTTGCACTAACGGGTGCGTTAGTTCAATTAGCTATAGGCATTATTTTTTATCTTGATCTTCAAGAATAGGGCGCGTTTACTGAACAAACAGGGTAGCACCTACTAATCATAAAATAAGTGCTATCCTGTTTTCATTATTTAAAAGTTGAAGGTCTTTTAACTTCTACCACATGATAATCCGAATACCGAATAATTTTAATCTTTTTGATAAAACTGACACTCATAACCATCAGCACTAAGCAACAGGCCATTTGCCCATGTTGGTATCTTAGCCATCTGTTCACAGATAGCGGAAAGTGACGTCCCCATATCTGCCTCGATGATAATTTCATCGTGTACATGAGCCACAATGGAACAATTCTTTAATGTCTGCATGGCATGACACAAGATGTCACGACTGATTGCCTGAACAATATTCTCTACAAATTTGGGTCCATAGCTTTCGATTCTATCCCATTTTTTCGTCCCACCGACCCCTTCATAAGTAACCGACTCACCGCCAAACATATTCTCTCCCATACGAGGTTTCACATAGGCAAGCCGTCTACCAGAAGGAAGAGCAATAAAGAGCATCCCGCTTTGATAGATAAATTTAATGCCGTGTGTCTCTGTGGGAGTTTTTTGCTTAACACAAGTTTTTACTGCCCGGTCAACATCCCACCACAGTTTTGTAATATTGGGATTGGATTGTCTCCAAGCCGTTACAAGAAGCTGAAGTTCCTCTTCTTCAATCCCCATCTCTAAAGCTCCCATTGATTTTAATGCCCCAACCGATCCGCCATAACCGAGAGCAAGTTCGGCAATTTTCCCTTTCTGACGAAGATGGCCATTCACACCATGCTTCTCAACAGGTACATTAAACATTTGAGAAGCACTGGCACAGTAGATGTCTCCGCCGTTTTGGAAAACGTCTATTCTCCATTTTTCGCCTGCTAGCCAGGCAATGACACGAGCCTCAATCGCTGAAAAATCTGCCACAATGAACTTCATACCTTCTCGTGGTATAAAAGCGGTACGGATAAGTTCCGACAGTACCTCTGGGATTGAATCATAAAGTAAGGTAAGAGCATCAAAGTTTCCGCTACGAACTAAAGCACGAGCCTGTTCCAAATCGGGCATATGGTTTTGAGGGAGATTTTGCAGTTGAATAAGCCTGCCCGAAAACCTACCAGTTCTGTTTGCACCATAAAACTGAAACATTCCTCTTGCCCGACCATCATTACATACCGCATTCTCCATTGCCGTGTATTTTTTCACCGAGGATTTTGCAAGTTGCTGACGGAGTTCTAAAACAGTTCCTAGTGGTTCAGGAGCCGTCTTTAGCATCTCAGCAACTGCTTTTTTACCAAGGGTATCTGTTTCTAGCCCATTATCGGCAAGCCAGTCTTTCATTTGTTGTACAGAGTTTGGATTCTCTAAATTGGTTATATCTTGCATTAAAGCCATTAACTTTTCACGGGAATGTTCATCCATCACAACAGCCTGTTTTACGAAAGTCATGTCAATGGCAATGCCGCGATCATTGATTTCCTGGTCGAGATGATATTCCTCCCAGATATTTTCCGGCACCAGAAACTTAGAAAATCTCTGTTGTATTGACATCTCAGCTTCCACATCCCGAAGATTATAGGCTTTAAACCGCTCCCATTTATCCATGTCATGTTCTGGCAGATTACGAACTCGACCACCATTTGATTTAGTAGGGGAGCAAGGTGTACAGAAATATTTGATGAGGTCTTTACCCTCTGTTAGCTTTTGTTTCTCCAAACCTAGAACCGCCCCAACTCCCTCCAAAGAAAGTGGTAACCCCATATATGCCGACCATATCATGGAGCATTTCCAGGATGCGGGGTCAAGATATTCTGTAAGGTTAAGCCATTTTGATAGACACACACGCTCAAACATTGCATTAAAAGCCCATTTGGTAACGGAATCATCCAAAAGTGCGTTTATAATTTCATCGGGGATTTCCTCCCCGCAAGCAAGGTCAACAACTTGTACTTCACCGCCATCCACCGAGTAGCCAAATAGTAGAATTTCAAAGTCATCACTCTCGGCATAACGGTAAACTCCAGATTTTTGAAGATTGGCGCCACTAAATGTTTCAATGTCAATAGAAATAGAGTTCATGTATTACCACCCTTTCCAATGCAAACGAGGTGGCAGAAGAACAACCTCCACCACCTCATCTGTATTTATTCCTTATGCTAGAAAATCATCATCTTCAATCGTTGTGAAGTCATCAGCTGCATTGGTTCTTCCGCCTAAAGGCTCTCCATCGCTTATCTTCTGGATGTTGCCAAGACCACAAGCTACACCCTTATTGCCATTAGAATTAAAAGCGTAGAAATTCAGGGATACTCTTGCATAGCAACCACTGTAAACCTCGTTGCGATCCAAGATAGGTCTGACTGCTTTATCTACTATTTGGGGTGGAGTCTTGCTGTTGGCATTTACAAAGTAATGCCCTTTATAAGCCTCATCGTCACGTTCTACATCACCATCACGAAGTGGCAGTTTGATAGCCGCCTTATTCGGCTTTTTACCACCAAACTTTGCAAGGCCCTCTTCAATGGCTGCATCTACTGCTGCATTGATAGCATTGATGGTTTCCTTATCTGTTTTGGGAATCAATACGGATACGCTGTACTTTTCCGCTCCGCCATTGATAGATACGGGTTCCCAGCCGTGAAAGTAGCTAAGACGTGTGTTGACACTTGTAACAACCTTTGTTCTGTTTTGATTATTCATATTCCTATTCCTCCGTTATCTCGTTAAATTCGTTTTTTACGTTTGATATATTCATAGCCTGCCGCTTATCCGAAAGCGGAACCAGCGTTGGCTTACCTGGTGGTTTATGTATGAGACCACCGAGAATCTGCTCAAATTTCTTTTTGCCCATCAGCTTCTGCATTTCCGTTAAGGTAATAAGACTATGGCGGTAGATATCCTTATAGCCGTTTGCTTTAGCAGCTTCAGCCACAGCTTCTTCGTCCTTATATTTGCGGACAGATCTGCCCTCGACAACCTTAAAACCAGGCCACTCTTTCCCGTGATTAACGGCAGCATCCGTGGCATAAGCAATGATTTCATTTGCCCATTTTGTAAGGTCGGACAATTTAGAGAGAACTTCCTCAATTTCAGAATCCGTAAGCAGGGGTGGCAGTTTAAATTCCATCTGTGCTAATTTCAGCTTTTCTTCTGCTCTTGCACGGCATTTAACAGCCGCTCGACAGAAAGTACACCATTCACCTGGAAGGTAGTCACCTTCGCCTTCATAAGCTTTTTTGGCCTTTGGTCTCAGTTCGTTTTCTGCCCAGTTTTTTAATTCCTTTACCGGGATTGTCCATGTGCTGACATTTTCCCTGCGGGGTTGGAAGATGGTCATGGAAACCTCCTCGATGTCATACAGGCTATCGTAGATTTCCAAAGCACCAAGGGCATATAATTTCATCTGCGGATTATCCACCGCATCTACTAACACACCCATGCCGTACTTAAAATCGATAATATGAAGATTTTTATCTCCAATAATAATGCAGTCACCAGTTCCAAACCCCTGCGGAACATAGCAGGAAAAATCAAGACGTTGTTCAATAAGTATTAACGGGTCCGTACAGCTTTGTTTCGCCAGTTCAAGCTGCTCCATTACAAATTCCACATAGGCATCGCTGTGTTCTTCCATCTCATCGGTGTTATAAGCCGAGACTGGCAGTTTACTTCTCATGTGAAGTGCTTTTTTAAGTTTATGTTCACAGAGAGCATGGGCGGCGGTACCTTCAGCGGCTGCATTGGATTCGCTATTTTCAAATTCCAGTTCCAATCTTGCAGATGGTAGACAATTAAGCCACCTATGGGATCCTGATGCGGAAAGTACTGCGTGATCACTCATTCCCTAGTACCTCCGCATCTTTCAACATATCTGCATAATGTTTCGGGTCAACTTCGCTTAATTTAGAGCCACCGTATTTTTGGATGATTTCTCTCACTTGGGCAGTAAGACCGGCTTGGCTCTTTTCAGCGAGTTTTGCTCTTACTTCCTCCAGAGTGATCTCCTTTTTCTTTGGCGCAGGTTCTTTTACAGATGAAGTAGGTTCTTTTGCTTCGACTGGTTCATTGCCCGCCATTGCATCAGCAACCGCTTGTATACTGTCTGCCAAAGAGCGCATATCAGAAACCACATCAAGAAGAAGTTTGATTTTGCTCATGGTTTAATCCTCCCTCCTTAATCTCACTAATGGCGAGTTCCTTTACGGTGTCACCCGGGACAAGGATAGTCAGTTTCTGCTTATCACCAAGTAAGAAACGTAGGAAACGCTCCCTTATAGTGACATTACGACAGGAGACAATCCCGCCAGACTGTGGAGTTTTTGAAACACTGATTTTCAAGTTGTGTTTCATGTTCTTCACCTCTTTCCGAGAGCGTTTATGTGCTGCCCTCTATCTATTAGCCGTGGCAAGAGGGGAAAGTTGAGGATTCAGGAAAAACTTTTTTTAAATTCTTCTTAGCGGTAGCCAAGCGATGTGAAATAGCACTTTTACTAACGCCTTCTCGCTCTGCATACTCGGTCATTGTCATGCCATCAAGATATACAGCAATAAAAGGTTCTGAATGTTTCGGCTTGAGAATGGAACGAATAATCTCACAGTAATATTCATAATCTTCCTTTTTATTTCGTGCCACTTCATGGGAATTATCGGGGAGATAGTCCATATGATCCGTTGCATCCTCGGATTCGTCGTCCTTACGGAATGGTTTTTTTGGCATCCCTCTGTGTCTATCAAATTTATGCCAGTTATTGTAGTCGGGTTTGTTATACTTATCGTTAAAAGCATCTTGAATTAAGCGCTCTTTATTTGATTTGGAAAGTCCTTCACCTACAAGGGACAGACTAACCCACATTTGCTCGGTTTCTTCATCATTAAGCTCGATTGTTTGAATTTTTTCTTCATACCTTACTGAAAATCTCATTAGATTCTCCTTTTCCCGTCTTGCAAGACGGCGGAGTACTAATGAGTCTTAGAAAAAATGACCAACAGAGTTACTTCCCGAAAATGTGCATAGGAAATAAAACGGAGGAGCATAAACTTTTCCAATAGCCCTTCATTGACTATCTTCGATTCATTTATGTATCCACCGTCTTCTGCTGGCCAGCTTTAGACGTATTTAAATTTTTGTAAGACCTGTGCCTTACACTTATAAACATAAAGGATTTCAAAATTCAGCGACCAACTCATCGAGTTGGCTTTTGTTTCCTTATAAATGGGGGTTTTTCAATTTTAAGCAAAAAAAAAGAACCCCTTTCGGGGTTCAAAACCAACTCAACGAGTTAACGAACTTTTAAATTTTTATTTCACTACCTAGTTCAGGTATTCCAAACTGCCCTAAGACTCCATTGAAATCGTCAAGCGACAGTCCTGGCATAGTATCCATTATACGAATATAGGTTTTATCAGGATCAGAATAATAATTTAATTTGTTATTTGATTTATCAAATAACTTTTGTGTTATTCTCGAACTTAATCTCATGGCTACACAAATCGCCATCAAAACATTAGTAGTCATGTTGTTATAGTTATTTTTCTTAATTTTACCATGATAGTTTATGTGCAGCCCTGTCTCTTCGTTAAATTGCTTAGGATAGTTCCATTTTCTATTCTCCATCAAAAACCATAAACACTCACACAGTGATTTAGTTGGGTCTCCTATCATCTTCATAAGTTCAATTTCTTCTTGTTCATCATAAGAAGCTAACTGTTTATAAAATGCTTGGTAAGCCTCTTCTGGTTCACACATTAAAGAAGACTGATACTTTGGATGGAATGTAAGAAGTCTATTGTCAATTCCTTCTACTTTTCTAAGTACCGCATAACCAAGAAAATCCTTATCGGCATTTTCATATGTAGTAAACTTTTGCTCACGAATATTAATAACACATTTTGCAAGATTTTTCTTTGCTTTAGCAGTTAAATGAAGTACTCCATCTTTTTGTTTTACATACTGGATGTCAGCGAGAACAAAGTACCCGTCAGCATAAACAAATCGTCCATCGCTTATCCACCCTTTAAGCACTGAATCTGTGTCAACAATCTTTAATGCTTCTACTGGGGTTAATTTGACAAAATCTTTATTGCTATTGATTTCTTCATAGACATCTTCATAATCTGAAAACCTTGAAATTGTATCTTTGAGACCAACCTCAATCAATCTATATTTTACTGATAACCGTGACGTTTTAAAGAAGATACTTAAATCTTCAATCAAAGTGTCACACGATAATATAACATTTTCTCCAGCCTCTTTATATTGTTGAATAAACTCCAGTGCCTTCTTTTTAAAGCTGTTTTTTGGCATAAGTACCCTTGGTGCTAATCTATGTGCCTGCCATTCCAACCACCTTACTTCATTTTCTTTTGTGTTCTTTCCCTCAGGTGGAGTATAGAAAGTCTCAGATTGACGGCATAAAATAGGGTATAGCTTTTCAGATGCGTTTTTACTTTTTATCTCAAGGATTTCAAAATATCTTTTATCTTTTTCCCAATGCAGTGCCTCATGGATTAGTGTGTTTCTTCTCGAACCTTCACCAAATACAGCTTCAGATAATGGATCAATCAATACAGTTCCAGCATTAAAAGCAGTTGATGTATATTGCCTTGTTTCTTGGTCATAAACATCTATATGTGCATCTAATAGCAAACAACAACCAAAAACATCTAAATTGCTAGATAAGGAAACTTCTTGTACTGTTAGTCCCATATCCTGAAGAATCTCCTCAACTGGAAGAGGCATTGGATCAACCAATGCCTGCTTACAATATTTTGTTAGAAATTTAGTTGCATAATCATCAAGTCGATTCTTTCCAAGTATCAATGCGCCCGATTTTTTATTAATATCAAAAATATCACTCGATGTTATTTTGCTCTTCATTCTCTACCCACTCCCCTTTTTCAATATAATCTAAAGGCAGCTCTGCTAATAGCTTTCTTGCCTCTTTCCAGGTAGGGTAGAACTCCTCAACAAGAGCATGAAATCTATGGGTGTGATTCTTTTCTATCAAGTGTACTAGTTCATGTATAACCACATACTCAAGACATTCGACCGGCTTTTTAGCAAGCTGCAAATTAATCCATATTCTTTTTTTATCAATGTTACAAGTACCCCATTTTGTCCTCATGTTTTTTATTTTGTATTCATTAGCATAAAGGTTTGTCTTTGCCTCGCACCTCGAAACCACACCATTCAATACTCGTTTAAGTTCTTCTCTGTACCATTCGTTAAAAGCCCTCTCCCTAGATTCCTTGGTTGATCTTTCGGGAGCAGTTAAAATTATTTTATTTGGTAGTTTAGTAATTTCGTATTTGTTTCCTTCATAAACGACCTGCAACCGATAAGGCTTTCCCCATAAATAATGTGATTCGCCAGACACATATTCACGTTCAGTTTGACGTGGTTGTGACAACATCCTATCTCTCACCTTTGTAATCTCCGGCATTTTCTTTAAAACAAAAAGCCTTATTTCTTCATCAGGATAATCACTAGGAGTGCTGACGGTTACATTTCCTTCTGGGGGATTAACCCTTATATAAAGATTTTTAAGATTTTGCTTTTTGATAATCTCTATTGGCATACCGCCAATGATTACTTCATTACACATCGTATTCTCCCTGTCTTTCAGCTATTTCGAAGACGGCATTTGTTTTTTCAGTTGCTACATCTTCGTCATAACCATATACCAATAAATTTTGATATATAGCAAGTCTTATATTTTGTTGTTTCTGGAAATTTCGCTTCCAATCAGGACGTATTGCATTACGGATAGCATTGTCACTATTTATAGCCAGTTTTTCATCTCTATCAAAGTAATCAAAGAAAGCTCTTCTGGCTTCGCTTTTCTTAATAGCATCAGGATAATCAGAATTTTCTTCCGGACGTAAAATCGCTTGTGCTAGTTCTACCACTTGACGCAGATACTCCTCATAACTCATAGCCTCAATTCGTCTTTGATCAATAACTATTTGGAGCATTTCCGATAGCTTACCATAGTAGACTTTATTTGATGACATCTTCTTAACAATTTCATGTTGCAAGTTATTTTCAATTATCTCCGCTTTAGCATTATCGCTTCCTGGAAGTTCTTTCACTAATGCATCTATTGGTGTTGTAGTTGTATTATTTAATAGCAACTCAACCAATGGCATATTGGCAAGTTCGCTTACAACCTTAGAATCTTCGGCACGAATGTAGGTGTCCAAGATATAACGCATATCCGCCTCATACGGCTTCAAGTCAATATAATCACAACTAGCAAGTTTAATCATTTCTTTTATTTTGTTATATCCAGAAATATCACTTCTAAGCTGGTTAACTTGATTATCTGAATAACCATAGTTGCTCACAAGTTTATCACAGCAATTTGCAAAGGAACGAGTCAGGGATGCAGTAAGAGCGTATAATATATCCCTACGACCTATTCTCTCATCATCCTCACTATTTTCACCACAGAAATATTCAATATAATCAGTATCCTCTTTCGGATCATTTACATTTTCCAGCAAATCCTTAAGTGATGCAATTGCACCTACCATTTCAGATTTGGCTTCATCATAACGATTCTTAATAAGTCCTTCAACATCTTCTTTATCAAAGTTATCGAAAGCCTCAGTTGTATAATCGGCAACTGCCAACTGTACATTACGGAACAAATCCATATAATCTACAATGTAACCATAGTCTTTATCCTCACCATCCGGTCTATTAACTCGACAGATTGCTTGGAACAAGTCATGATCACGCATAGATTTATCAATATATAGATAAGTGGCACTTGGTGCATCAAAACCTGTTAATAGTTTGTCCACCACAATAAGTAACTTCATTTTAGCGGGTTCTTTTTTGAATTGTTCTTTTACTTCTTTTTCGAACTCGGATAGTTTTTTACCTCTAAGCATCCGCTCATAAATAGACTTCTTATATTCTTCCTCACCCTCTTGACTTAAGTCGCTCGTAGCAGTTCTTACACTAGCGGCTGAAGGTTCGTAAGAGGTGACAACAGCACACCTATTAAAGCCATTGCTAGTAAAGATATCCCAATATCTACAAGCCTCGTATATACTGTTGGCAACCAGCATAGCCGTTCCACGTTCATTTTTAAGGCGCGGTTTTAAATTCATATCAAAGATAATGTCCCCTGCAATTTTCTCAAGTCTTTGTCTTGAACTATATAGTTTATTGATTGAAGTCCAACTCTGTTTTAAATTTGTCTTTGCTCTTTCAGTAAGACCAAAGGTTTTATTATCAAACCACAAATCTACCTTTTCCTTATTGGATAGATCTTGGTCAACATCTCTTGCCTCATAACGCAAATCAAGAACAACGCCATCTTCCACACCCTCATCAAATTTATAAGTGTGAATATACGATCCAAATGTTTCAAGGCTGGTTTTCTTGTCCTTTTTAAGTAGCGGTGTTCCTGTAAAACCTATAAGCACTGCTTCAGGCATCAATACTTTAACAGCCTCGTGTAATTTCCCCGAGTTTGTACGGTGGCATTCGTCAATAAAGGCAATAATGTTTCCTTTTGCCTTAAAGTCAGCAGGTAAGTCCTTTAATAACTCTTTCCGATACTGATCCACATCGGATTGTTTACCTGCATTGTGTCCATACTTATGAATTAAAGAGCATATGATAGAATCATCATTTTTATTTAGTATTTCTCTTAAATCAGAGCAACTCTTTGCTCTTTTAACTTTCTCATTAACATCAATAAATAGGCTCTCTATTTGGTCATCAAGCTCATCACGGTCTGTAATGATAACTACACGGCTATCTGCCAAATTTTCAATAATCCACTTAGCCAGCCAAACCATTATCAACGACTTACCGGAACCTTGTGTATTCCAAATGATACCTCCCTCTTTTTCAATAATCCTTTTCCTTGCAGCAATATTTGCAAAGTATTGATTATGTCTTGTAACCTTCTTCACTCCAGCATCAAAGATAATGAAGTCATAAATCAACGATAAAAAACGTTCTTTTTGACAAAGAGAGACTATAGCATCTCTTAGCTTATTCTTTTCTTTAGATTGAATATCCTTGATAGTTGCGGAAAGGTCATCGGTGGCTTTGATATCTTCTTTCCATTTAAGAAAATACTTTTCAGCCGTTTCGGTAGTACCGTACTTAAGCCCCTCTGCCTCATTACCTGCAAAAATTAATTGAACGGTACTAAAAAAAGGCTGAATATACTCTTTTTTTTGATTTGTAAGATTTTGACGAATACCTTCGCCAATACTAACGCATGAACGCTTTAACTCAAATACGCCTAGAGCGATGCCGTTTATATACAGCACCACATCAGGACGTTTTCTTTCTATCTGATTAAAACAAAGTACACTTACTTCTTCAGCAACATAAAAATCATTATTCTCTACATTATCCCAGTCGATATAATGCACAGTTTGACGATTTTTATTATCGTCCTTTACACCTTGCTTTCCGTAACGAAGTAGGGAATAGACCTCTTTATTGGTTTGATATAAGCTATCCACTTGATTACTTGCCTTAGTAACAAGTTCATTTACTGCTTTTGAAATTTGGTCTTTCGTATAACCGCGCTTTTCTAGATTCTTCTTTAGCAAGTCCTCTTTAACTGGTGTGTTGTCTTGATCTTCAAGGTTGCCAAGATATGTGTAGCCTAAACCACCGTCTTTTTCTTTATCTATTAACCAGTGGAGGACCTTATTTTGTAATTTTCTTTCTAAATCAACAGACATAAACTTAACCTCCCTATAATTTAAGACGCACACGGCCTGTTAAAAGGTCATCCATTGCACCTTCTCTAATTCCCATTATCTTCTCTTTTTCTATTTCGAGAGATTCGATTTCTTCATCCATAGCTGTTAAGACAGAGGCGATGGCTTGTTGTTCTCTGATATCCTGTGGCATTCTAAACTCAAAATTACTTAAATCTTTTTGATATAGATGCTTTATTGTAGAACCTGCGGACAATGTATTAATAAACTCTTTAAAAATTGAGGACAACAAAACTCTATAGAGAAACGTTGGAAGAAGGCTAGACGTTGTTCTGAAAACAAAAACTCCGCTATTCAGAGTTGCTGGTTTATCCAATTTAGGAACCAGTGCTACCTTACCAATCGTTCCATCCTTTGTTACCAGTACATTATTTGACTCGACTTGAATATTTGAATCCATATCGTATCGTTCTTTTGATACGTATGATATGTTCTCCAGATTGACCTTTCCATTATGGAAATCAGTGCCCCCAATTAAATAACTGTATCCACTTCTTAAATACTCTTCCTTTTTTAAACCTTGCCATCCAATTCTTGCTTTTGGTTTAATCACTTGGTTAAAAGAAACAGTTTCCCATTCCTTTTCAAAACCATCAACCCTAGTTTTGCCACTAACCAAATCCTCCAAAGCACCATCACGGATAGCTTTTTTCTTTTCGATAAGCTTTGCTAGATTATTGATATGCTCATCGAAGTCGGATAGAACAGAGGCGATGGCTTGTTGTTCAGCGAGCAAGGGTAAATGAACTTGTACTTTTTTTACAACCTCTTTATTAAGATTTTGGACTCCACTTCCGGCAGCAAAAGAATCATATTGCCCCTTGACACTTGATGATGAAAGCAAATAATAAAGAAAGTCCTTATCAACTTCATTTTGAAAATCGTATAGCCTTAACCATCCGTCATGTATGCACCCATCAATTTTTAAAAGGTAGGGTCTCCCAAAACTCATTGAATTTGATAAAATAAAATCACCTGGACATACCCGTACCGAACGCTTAGCCCCATCTTTTGTTATTTTCTCTGCCGTAGAAATAATATATTTCCCATCTTGTGGGGCATCGCCAATTTTAATCCAGTTCACTCCTGATGAACTGAAAGTTAAATAACTCTCTATTGGACGAGGGGATGCACCCCTTTTTATTTTAATGACATCATCAAGAATGCTTTCACTCCAATCACTAGGATAAGCTACCATATGTACCCCATCCTTTCCAGAGCAGACTTTACCTTAATCTTTGACTGAGCTGTCTTTTCTTCAATCTCACCTAGAGTATGCTCATAGCGTTTTGCGATTAACACCACTTTTGATGCTAGTTCATTTAATACTTGATCAATTGCATCTACAATATCACCCTCAAGTCTTGCCATCCATTTCTTATTAAAAAGCAAGTGCTTAATTTCATCAATTGATAATTCGCCATATTTAGCAAGCACTAGTTCATCAAGTGTCTTTTGTGCCTCTTTGATAGCCTTATCAGATTCTTCTTTTTCTGAAACCTTAGCCTGATATGCAAGCAGAGCGTTATATTCATCTGCATAAATTTCAGGCATAACCGCTTTTTCGTTTGCCTCTTTTAATGCGGCTTTTAGCTTGGCCTTACCAAATGACCCATTCTTATTTCTAAGTTCGTAGCCCTTTAGCTCACTGTTATCTTGAACGATTTGCTCCATTTCAATTGTATTGCCCTCATCTAACAATTCAATCAACTTTGTAATATCGCTCATTACAGGTGAGGTCTTTTTACTTTCGAGTTCCTTAATCCGTTTATTAAGATTTGCCTTTGGAATGCTGTCACCTTTTTCATTTAGGGCATTTACCAGCAAACCTTCATCGCCAGATTCTTCTTCACGCATTTCATCTATTTCAGATTCAAGCAATGTTGATTTTTCTCTCAACTTATTAAGAACAATTAACTCTTTTTCAAAATACTCATTCTCGATAATCTCTCTTGAGATTAACGCCCCTTCAAACGACTTCATTTTAGAGGTATCGTCAACTTTTATTTCTTCTCCACTTTCATCTTTTGCTTTCTTTTGAGCATATACATATTCAATCTCACGACCAGCCTCATATCCACTAGCCTTAATTACATACACATCATCTTGCATTTTCTCATTCCAATAATTTAGCAAGAAATCGTACACATCATAATTGTCTAAAAGCTGTGCCGATTCGAAATCATGCAAGATTTCAAGGCCAATGTTACGAATTAACTCCTTTGGATTTGTATCTACATTGATATTTAATAGCACATTTTTTACTGCATTTCTCCAAGCCCCGAATAGTTCACCACACTCGGTATCCTTTTGGCTCTTGATATTTTCGTCCTCAGAGATAACCGTTTCTATCTCGTTTGGTGACGTAGCAAGGTTATAGACGTTATGCTTTTCATCAACACGGGTAAATAGCTCTTGTTTTAACTTTGGTGAAACTTTCCATAGTTTTTCTATTGAATCAATATCAACTTCCGGAATTCCACCCTTTAGATGGGATGAAATATTTTGCGGCAATGTATCGTCAATCTTTTGGATATATCGAGGAACATTCAAATTACCATCGTTTTCTTCTAAGATTTCTTTATAGGTAACAAAGCGAGAATATCCCATAATTTCTTCTTTATTTATGCATGTTTGTACTATCTTCTCAATATCTTGTTCACGAAGGCGATTTTTGTTACCGTCTTTCTTAAATCCACGGCTTGCATCTACCATAAAGATACCTTCACGATTATCGGCATTTTCTTTATCAATAATTATGATACAAGCAGGAATACCTGTGCCGTAAAATAAATTAGCAGGCAGACCAACTATGCCCTTTATGTATCGCTTATCAAGAACTGCTTTTCTAATGGTCTCTTCTATATTCCCTCTAAATAGCACACCATGGGGCAGAATAATCCCTGCCTTACCATTACTATCTAAGGCCTTTAAGACGTGTAAAAACCAAGCATAGTCACCATTCTTTTCTGGTGGAATGCCATACCCATCAAATCTCTTAAATTTATCTTCTGATGGTTTGATTCCATCTGTCCAGTCCTTATCAGAAAAAGGTGGATTCATAACAATAAAGTCAAATTTCTTAAGCCCACCAAAATCATCAGTATATGCTGGGTTTGCTAATGTATTACCACTTTTAATTTCACCTGTACCTTTGTTATGTAGGATAAAGTTCATCTTTGCTAAACCTGCAGTATCAGGGTATTTTTCCTGACCAAATATTGTAACTATAGAGTCACCGTTTTCATCCATAGGAGCTTCATCTGCTGCACGAATTAATAAAGAACCACTGCCCGCTGCAGGATCATGAAGTGTCCACTTTTTACCTGTTTCTTGTCTAATATCACCAATACCAATAAGTCTAGCAATGATACGTGACACCTCACTAGGTGTATAAAATTGACCCTTGCTCTTACCAGACTCTTGAGCAAATTTCATCATGAAGTACTCATAAGCATCTCCGATGATGTCATCACCACTAGCTCTGTTACTTCTGAAGTCAATAGCAGGATTTTGGAATATAGCAATAAGTCCAGAAACTTTATCAACTAGTTCCTTGCCAGAACCCAATTCATCCGGGTTATTAAAACTAACATCAGGAAGAGAACCTTGAAGACGGTTTTCCTCTAGGAACTTTTGGATAATCTTATCTACTCGTTCACCGACATCACTCTTGCCCTTCGCAGCAATTAAGTCATCAAATGATGCACCTTCGCTTACTGTAAACTCAGCAAATCGCTGTCCCTTGTATCTATCTGATACGTATTTAAAAAACAACAATACAAGTACGTAGTCTTTGTATCTTGACGGCTCTACGCCACCTCTTAGTTTATTACACGCTTCCCATAGTAGGGAATATAGTTCTGATTTTTTCACGGCCATTCATTTTACCTCGCTCATCTTTAATATTCTGTTATATCAATACCCGATTTCAAAAGCCTTTCATAGCGTTCATTAGACAGTAGAACAGCAATAGGCTTTCCATTTTTTAAAACGAAAGCTGTCCTATCCTCATCAGATAATTTAGTTATTAATTTCGAGGATTGCCCTCTTAAAAAATCTGACATATTATAAAAGTCCATAGGCTGTTTTTGTATTTTATCTTCACTTTCCATATCCACACCTGCTTTTTCTTTTTATTATACCAAGAAAATCAGTCTATTGAAATGACTATTTATACTTGAAATGTAATTACTTTTTCAACTCAAATATTAATATATGTATATCTATAATATAGAAATATGGATAACCCTTCATTTCAAAATTAGGGAATGTTTAATCTAACCTATCTCCACAACCCTATGAAGTTATCTAATCTGTCTCCACAACCCTACGCAAATTTTTGCGATTGAACTGTTTCCTCAATAAATAAAAATAAGGATTTTCAAGGTTAAAAGGCACTGCCAGACATTGGGCAGAAAATCCTCCAACCTTGGAAACCCTTTATTTATCAATACTTTGAATAGAGCTTATTCCTCAACCCTTGACATCAAGACAACACACTCGACGTGCGCCGTCTGCGGAAACATATCCACCGGCTGCAAATACTCCACCTTATACTTGTCCGCTAACACCGCAATATCCTTAGCCAACGTCGACGGATTACATGATACATAAACAACCTTCTTCGGCTTAACATTCAAAATGGTCTTCAATAGTTGCCCGTCAAGTCCCGTCCTTGGCGGATCAACGATAACAACATCTGGTCTCCAGCCTTCCTTCGCCCACTTCGGCATGACGACTTCCGCTTTCCCCGTAACATACTTGGCATGCTTGATTCCGTGTCGTGCTGCATTTGTCTTTGCGTCTTCGATGGATTCGGGAATGACATCCATGCCGCGAATTTCTCCCGCTTTATCCGCCAGCCATAGTCCGATCGTACCGACGCCGCAATAAGCATCAACTACTTTTTCTGTTCCTGTTAATCCTGCCGCTTGCTTCACTTCATCATAGAGCTTCACGGTTTGCTCAGGATTCAGCTGGAAAAAGGTCCTTGCCGATAATTCAAACTGCAGATCTCCTAAGGTTTCTTGAATATACTCGTTTCCCTCTAATGCAAAGGTTTCATCACCAAAGATTAAGGATGTCTTTTCACCATTAATGTTTTGAACGATGGATTTGACTTCCGGCATCCGCTTTTTAATTTCTTGGATAAGCTGTTCCTTTTGCGGGAAATCCTTCTTTGTTGTGATTAAGACGATTTGCAGTTCACCCGTTTGGATGCCAACTCTTGTCACAATGGTTCTGACGATGCCTTTTTTCGTTCTTTCATTATAGATAGGGATATTTAATTTTTCGATTAACTTTCTGACCTTGCCTGTGGCTTTCGTGGTTTTTGGATGCTGGACAGCACAATGATCGATATGGATTAATTTGTGAGAGTTCAGGCCATAGAGGCCAGCAAGCACCTTTCCATTCTGACTCCCGACCTGGAATTGACTTTTGTTGCGGTAATTCCAAGGGTCCTCCATTCCAAGGGTTTCACGAATATCAAGCTCGGCTGTCGGCAGCTTTGTATGTCTTTCCAGCGCTTGAATAACAATGTCCCTTTTCTCCTTTAGCTGCTTGTCATAGCGCAAATGCTGCAGCTGACAGCCTCCACACTCCTCATAATGGGGACAAGGGGGCTGGACACGGAATGGCGACTCTTTTCGAATATTTTTGATTCGACCCTCGGCAAATTTGGGGTGAACCTTCACTGCTTCAACCACAACCTCTTCACCTGGAAGGGCGCCGGGAACGAACACGACCTGCTTTTTGAAATAACCGACACCTTCCCCATTGATCCCAAGGCGCTTGATGGTTAGCGGAAAGGTTTGCTTCTCTTTGATTTTTACTGCTTGTTCCTTTTTCATGCTGTGTTCTCTCCATTCATTCGTTCTACTCAATGCTCCTCCAAAGATACAAAGAGGCATAGCTTAAGTATGGTTCCCATTCCTTTTGATAGGCTTCCATTTCTTCAATCGTTGGCTTGCGGTCTAGATTATATCGTTTTTTCAAGGCATTTTGCAGGCCAATATCCGCTGCCGGAAAAAGGTTCGGTCGCCCCAGTCCAAACATTAACACATTTTGCACCGTCCAAGGACCCACACCACGCAGCTTAGTTAATTCCTTCATGATTTCATCATCTGTTTTCTCAGAAAGGCTGTCTATGTCTAGAGTACCCTCCACAATCGCCTGCGCAACTCCGATTATATACTCCGCTTTTCGCCCACTAAATTGGAGCTCTCTTAGATCCTCTACCTTAAGCTTTGCCACCACTTCAGGCTGCGGGTAAAAATATACTCCGTCTACCATCGTTCCAAAGGTTCTGACAAACCGTTCGGTTAACGTCCGGGCAAATGCTAGGTTCAATTGCTGGTGAATGATGCATTTTAAGAGACAATCATATGGGTCATAGTCAAGAATAAGGGGTGTTCCACGATGCTCGGAAAATATGGGTGCCAGATCTGTCTGTTGAAAATGCTCATGAATCCTTGCCAAGGGCGTATCCCATTGTAAAATATGGGCTAGCCTTGCCAACTCCACTTCACTTTCAGCACCAGAAATTAAGAATTCTGGGTCATCCGTAGTCCCCACTGCTGCCACCTCAACCACCTTTGGCTTCTTATCGATTATAAGGGGTATCTTCACACTTCTTTTTCCCAAATCCACGATGTTCAAAGGGTCGAGGGAAAGCCTGTCCAAAACTAAATCGAAATTATACGGTCCCGCAATCTTCACACAATATCCCACCTACACAAATTGCTTAAATTATAGCATTTGTTTGGCAAAAACTCGAAAAAGCCACCCTCAAATGATTGAAGGCGGCTTCCATTACTATAGATATCCTTCTGCTTCACAGATATCGGTCAAAAATAAAGTATATCGGTCGTTAATTACATATATCGGTCAAATCTGCCTAGATATCGGTCAAGAACAAATTACTATCGACAACCTACCGCCTTAAAAAAGCGCTGGATGCTCAAACGCTTTACTTTTTGTTAAATCATCAAGGCTTTTGAAGGTATAGCCTTTCTTCTTCAAATCCTTAATCGCCTTTTCCAAAGCATCCGCATTATCCTTTGACACGGTATGAAGCAGGATGACAGCACCTGGATGGATTTGTCTCATAATATTATCATAGGCATATCGCCATCCTTTTTGGTTGTTGACATGCCAATCGACAAAGGCTAGTGACCACATCACATGTGTATATCCTTGTTCTTTAGCCAGTTTCATTGTTCTCTCACTAATAATCCCTCGTGGTGGGCGCAAGTAGACCATATGTTTAATCCCTGTAATTTCTTCAGTTTTTGCCCGTACTTTTTCAAGTTCTCTTTTCAACCTCTCATCATCTACCCTAGTTAAATCAGGGTGATAATAAGAATGGTTTCCGATAATGTGACCTTCATCAGCCATTCGCTTCACCAGTTCGGGCTGACTTTCTAAATAGTGACCCGTTACAAAAAATGTGGCAGGTACTTTTTCCTTTTTTAAGACATCAAGGAATTGGGCTGTATAACCATTTTCATAACCATTATCAAAGGTTAAATAAATATCTTTTTTGTCGGGATCGCCTTTATAAAAGGCATCATATTTTTCAAGTAGCGCATCTAATTCTGCACCCGCATCTGCAGGCTGTTCATCTTTTCCCTTCTTAAACCCCCAATGAATCGGAGAATTACTTAAGCTAGCTGAAGCAGGGGTGATCATGAGTGACAGGATGAAAAATAAACTGATACAAACCTTCCTATTTAACATGATTCCATTACCTCCTAAACACACTTTTCTTTATTTTTCGTTAGGAGGGGAGAAAAGATGATTTACAGTTATTAGCAATATTTACAAAGACGCTTTCTGTTCTCCTCGATCTTCCACTACGTGATCATTAAGCTTCTCAAAAATAGGTTGTCTCCAGCAAATTAAGTTTGTAAAGATGATGATCATCCCCAGAACAGCAAACAATAGTGGGATGGAAAAGGCTTCTGCAAACATGCCTCCTAATGCTGCACCAAATGGGATTCCCGCCTGGGCAAGCAAAATTCTTACCGAAAAGACTCTGCCACGTAAATGCTCAGGAACTCTGCGCTGGTACAGTGTTGTATTGTTGATATTGAAAATAATCGCAAATAAGCCTTGACCGAAGGAAAAAACGAGGGCTAACCAATAATAAGATGTCCAAGCTAATCCAATGAAAAGTAGTCCATCTATAAATAACGACCCGAGCATGACCCTTTTTCGATTCTTTGGTTCTTTCAAAAGTCCAGTTAGTAATGAACCTCCTACCATTCCAAGGGAAAAAGCAGATGTAAACAATCCATACTGAAAGGCCGTTCCACCTAGCTCATCGGTGATATAAGGTAAGAACATTGGCTGAGCAGCACCAGAGCTAAAATTGATGATCATCATCATGATTCCAACCCAAAATAACACGGGATAAACGCGATAGAACTGAAGACCTTCCTTAAACTGAATAAACCAGCTTTCCTTCTGTTCTACCCGCTGTTTTTTGGAGCTTGGATTCATCATCAATAACATTCCCGATACGCCTAAAGCAATAATCAAGATAAAGAGAACGAGCTCAACACTAAATGCGGAAATCATGATTCCCCCTAAGGTCGGTCCTAAAAGGGTCATTAATTGTCCGGTACCTTCGAGAATCGAATTCCCTTTTGTTAATTTATCTTTTGGTAAAATATCCGCAACATACGCCATACTTGCGGGATAGAACAAAGGCTGGGCAAGCCCTACCGCAATAGATACAACGTATAAATGCCAAGCTTCTAATACACCCATCGGTAATAATATGGCTGGTAAAAGAAACACAGCTCCGCGGAACCACTCTGAAAAGATCATGACCTTCTTCCGATCCCATCGATCCAAATAAGGACCTGCAAACATTTGAATGATAATATTCGGAAGCATGAAGGTAAGCCAAATGCTCCCCATCGCCATCTTCGAGCCTGTCATATCATAGACTAGCCATGATATGGCAAACGTCGCAAATGTACTTCCTAATCCGGAAGCTGCTTGCGCTAACCATAAGAACACGAATTTTCTATCTAGAAATAATTCCTTCATTCATAACCTCCCCCTCATGATTCATTTCTGTCTGAAAATATATAGCGATGGTAGTCCTGAAAAATATGCTCCAAGCCCTCTTCCCTTAATCGAAAACGATCCGAAGAATGGGGAGTTACAATCACTTGGACTAGCCCAGCTGCCCGTAGACTAATTAAATGGTGGTGCACAGTACTTTTTGCAAGGCCAATATACTTAACAATATCCGTAAAACTGCGTTCATTGTTGACTAAATAACGAAGGATCTGCAGACGGTTTTTGTCTGTTAAAGCCACGCCCCTTCGCATTAAGCTTGGTGAAGGTTCCTCTGATGATGGGATTAGATCTACAGGATAGCCATAGAAATGCACTTGTGGTAAATGAGCGAACGTAATAATTGGACTTGCATGGTAGACAGGATACAAAATAACCCTTTTTACTTCTGAAAATCCCCTTAGTAGAAGGCCATTTGTTGCCTTTTCTATAATATCGCTTGGTTCCTCCTTCCCTAATAATTGACTTTTTTGCTTAAAATCCATTTCTAAAGATGGGAGAATACTAGGGGCAATTTGTTGGAAGTATTCTTCGTTCCAACGTTTTACTAAATGAAGACTTTGATGAAAGGTTCCTATATGTGGCTTTAGCTTTTCTTCCGATACATGCAATTGATTGAGAAAATAATTAATCACTTCCTTTTCTTCTAACTTGGATAGCTCTTGTAACAATTGTTCAAGCGGTGCATTTCCTAGTTTTAGACTGAACAGATAATCATTTAAATAGTTTAAATAGCTTAAATGCTCGATTTGCTCAGACTCTAAAGCCTCTGCAAGCTCTTTGCTGAGCTTTTTCATCGTAGCTTTTCTCCACTTAGCACCGAGATCTACTTTTTTATAAAAGCTGGCATGAACATAGACATGGAGGCTATTTAGCAGTTCATAAATGGGATGAAAGCGCAGTTCGACTGAATAAGTCATCTGAAGTTCGACTCCTATCTAACTAGATATTTTATTAGTTCGATTATAATCGAACTCAAATGAGATATTCAAGTAATTTTTACCAAATTTCAGATCAAAAAACTGCATCTCCAATTGATAGAATGTCTACCAATCAGAGATGCAGTTCAGAATTTAAGTCAACCTCCACGATTTAAAATACTCTGTCTTTAAATTGAGCTAATTTTTCTAACGAGGATTTATCTACATCCTCATGCAGGCTGTTTCCATGCGCATCCATCGTTACAACCGCCGTGAAGCCTTCCACCGATAGATGCCACATCGCTTCCGGAATACCAAATTGCATTAAATCAACGCCATCAACAGACTTGATACAATCCGCATAATATTGGGCCGCTCCACCGATCGCATTCAAGTAAACACCACCGTGCTCCTTAAGGGCAGCAAGCGTCTTAGGGCCCATTCCACCTTTACCGATCACAGCACGGATGCCAAATTTCTTCATGATATCCCCTTGATAAGGCTCCTCACGAATACTTGTTGTTGGTCCTGCCGCCTTCACATGCCAGTTGCCTTCATCATCCTTTAACATCACTGGTCCACAGTGATAGATAATTTGGCCATTCAAATCAACCGGAGCATCATTTTCTGATAGGTACTTATGAATCGCATCACGGCCCGTAAACATTCTGCCATCAATGCGAACTACGTCTCCTACCTTGAGCTCACGGATTTGCTCTTCAGAAATAGGGGCTTTCAGAGTGACAACCTTTGGCTCACTCTCAGATGTAGCAGCTGCTTGCTCTCTGGCTGTCTCTTCCGCAAAGCTAATCTTATCTCCATCCTGATAAAGCCATTCATTTATTTCTCCCGTTTCTGCATTGACCTTCACACCGAGACGACGGAAGGCCCAGCAGTTGTAGGCAACCGATACAAAGAAGCTCGCCGGAATACGGTTCATGACACCAATTTTACAGCCAAGGAGAGTGGTTTCTCCGCCAAATCCCATTGTTCCAATCCCAAGCTTGTTCGCATTTTCCATTACATATTCCTCAAGCTTGCGAAGGTCTTCATGAGGATTCACATCATCGTTGGAACGGAAGAGCTGTTCCTTCGCCAAATCATACCCTGAAGAACGGTCACCGCCAATCCCAACACCGATAAACCCTGCACTACAGCCTTGTCCCTGTGCCTGGTAGACAGAGTGCATGATACATTTTCGGATTCCATCAAGATCGCGACCTGCTCGACCAAGCCCCTCTAACTCACAAGGCAAGCTATATTGGATATTTTTATTTTCACAGCCGCCTCCTTTTAAAATGAGACGAACATCAATATCATCTTTCTCCCATTGCTCGAACTTCACAACCGGAACTCCAGCCCCTAAGTTATCCCCACTGTTTTCCCCAGTTAACGAATCAACAGAGTTGGGACGTAGCTTTCCATCCTTTGTAGCTAATGCGATTGCCTTTTGAATCGCTTTTTTTAGTTCAATTTGGTTCACTCCTACAGGTGTCTTAATCTTGAAGGTTGGCAGCCCCGTGTCCTGACAAATTGGAGAAACATTTTCATCGGCCATTTGGATATTATTGGTGATCGTCGCTAAGCTCATAGCAGCGCGAGTACCAGCGCTTTCGTTTTCCTTTGCAGCCTTTACTGCACGCCGAACATCCTTTGGTAAATTAGTCGAGGTTTCTACAATAAGCTTGTACATGCTCTCTTGAAATTTTTCTAAATTCATGGTAGTTCCCCTTTCCCCTTTGTTGAAAACGCTTTATCTTTTATTTGTGAAGCTCTTTTCTCAAACATTGTTGCATTGGAATAAAAATAATTAAACAAAGCAGTTGTTCATGTAGTCTATCTTTAGAAACAACGGAGAAAAGTGCTGCTCACCCTATGCGTATCGCACGCCTAGTATGAAACGGAATGGCCGGTACTAAGGACATTCCAGAACCACAATCCGTGCGAAATGTGAAATTCACATAATTTCTCGAATCTTATTATACTCCTATCTCCCTTTGATTAAAAGGTATCTACCTCATAGAAAAAGAGCCCATTGGGCCCTTTCCTCATAGCTCTCGATTTTGAAATTCTCGACATTTCGATTCTAAATCGTCGATTATTGAAATGAGACGGTCAATATCCTCAAGCTCTGCATTTTCCGGCTCAATCGCATCCAATAGATCAAGAAACATATTCAATCGTTTTTTCAAAAAAACTACCTGGTCTTCTTTTTCTTTAATTGGACTACCCAAAATTTTGCGCTCCTTTCATTCCTTCGTGCTAACTCACTGATCGTACAAAAAAGCTCCCCTTTTCGCAACCTAATATTCTTAATCGTAAAGAGAAATTTATTGACAGATCAGACATAGAATCTGATAATGACAAAGGTTTTGTTATTAGCTTGATTAAAGGAGTTATATTCTATGGACAGAAAAATCTCACCTCGTTTCGACCCTTGGGAAGCCTACATGGATGTTGAACAATATGGGAACATGACCTTAACCAATATTGAATTTACAACAACGAATTTATGCAATATGCGCTGTGAGCATTGTGCTGTTGGTTATACTTTGACACATAAGGATCCAAAAGCCCTTCCAATCGATCTTCTGATTCAGAGGCTCGATGAAATTCCCACACTAAGGTCTTTAAGCATCACTGGCGGAGAGCCCATGTTTTCAAAAAAATCGGTAGAAGCCTACGTACTCCCTTTACTTGAGTATGCCCATTCAAGAGGGATTCGTACTCAACTGAACTCAAACCTAACTCTTGAGCTTGAACGCTATGAAAAAATAGCTCCATTTTTAGACGTGTTACATATTTCTCATAACTGGGGAACGGTAGAGGATTTCGTTGAGGGTGGATTTGCGATGATGGAGCGGAAACCAACGATCGATCAGCGAGTTGCCCTTTTTCAGCGCATGATTGAAAACAGTCGTGCCTTATCCGAATTAGGGGTGATGGTCTCGGCAGAAACGATGCTAAGCAAACGCACCTTGCCCCATCTTGAACATATTCACCATCAAATTGTCGAGGAGATGAAGTGCAGCCGTCATGAGGTGCACCCGATGTACCCTTCCGCATTTGCTGCTAATCTTGACGTATTAAGCCTAGATGAAATTCGTAGGGCAATTCATCATTTGTTAGATATTCGTGATGAAGATACATGGATGCTATTCGGGACCCTCCCCTTTTATCCTTGCAGCGACAATGAAGAGGACTTAGCCCTTTTGCAAAGATTATATCAGAGTAAAAATGTAACGGTACGAAACGATCCAGATGGACGCTCACGCTTAAATGTGAATATTTTTTCTGGAGATGTCATTGTGACCGATTTCGGTGATACCCCACCGCTTGGCAATATTCAAACGGATTCTCTTGCTGATGCTTATTCCAAGTGGATGCAGTCCGAGCTGGCAAAAAGCTTAAATTGTCATTGTCCAGAGGTTCGTTGTCTCGGACCCAATGTTTTGGTGAAAAATAGCTATTACCAGAGCTTGAATTTCCTCCAAAGGAAAGCAAAAATCTCCCTCTAAGATTTGTTTGTGTACTCAAATGAAGAACCGTCGGACCAATCCGACGGTTCTCTTCTACCTTGGCCGCTCTGATGCGACAAATCCAAAGGCGATATAATCCTGCAATGGAATCCAAGCGCCGATTCCCTGAGAGGTGACATTTTTGACAATAATCATTTTCTTATTTCCCTTAAGCATTAAATAGACTTCTCCATACGTAACCTTTCCCTTTTCGTTCACGGCTGGCGCATATCCATACAAATATCCAAGTCTCTTCGGAGGGATATTGTAGACATGATCCTTTTTCGTTCCTGCACCGATCACCGTCTCAAATGCAAGTGGCAAGCCTGATTTTTCCGCTGCCTTCAAAAGCATCATCTTCTTGACATCTTCCGCTTCTGGGATTTTGGCAGTTAGGCCACCTTTTACTACCTTTTGTGCTTCCTGGACATAGTGAATTTGATAGTTCGCATTCCCACCCCGATTATCAAAATAATTCGTGTTGATTTTCTGATATTCCCAATTCGGTGCTGTCTCCGTCGATTCATAATTGAGCGGCCATTGCCCCAAATAAATGACCGCCCGATAGCCAAATGCAAAGGGAGTGCTGTTAACGTTTGTTTCATTAAGCATGCGAATCAAATTGGGATTCTCAATCTTAATTTTCGATGAATGAAGCAGCTCTTGTGTCAGCTCACTTGGCTGCAAGGTAGGGAGATCCTGCGTCGGATTCGGATATGTATTCTCCTTTGTAATGTTCAGGACCCCTTGTGGAATTTTGACACCTTCCTCTTTTTTAGCTCCCAAAGCGGATGGGACAACGAGGCATTGTATAATTAAAAGAAATCCAATTACTAACATAAACCTTTTTTTCTTCATAAGAAGCGGAACTCCTTTCAATATTTTCCCTAGGATACCTATAGTTTTTTCAGAGCTTTGACATCTTATCCATTTTTTGAAGCTAACAAATTAGAAAAGCCATTTAGCCCAGGACAAGCATAAGCCAATCCTCAACTACCATAAAAATGGTTGCCAGATACCCGATATCTCGGTTAACATCAAGGAGAATGGCTTATTCAGCCATCACAATACACGATGGAGCTTACATAATGAAGAACATGAAACTATGGGTCCTTGTTGGGATCGTGGCGATATCTGGATTTTCCCAAGGCATGCTTATGCCTCTCATTGCCATCATCTTCGAACAGGATGGCTTATCCTCATCCATTAACGGACTACACGCAACCGGAATATATATTGGAATATTGTTAATTTCCCCTTTTATGGAAAAACCGCTACAAAAATTTGGCTTTAAGCCAACGATTATCTTCGGAGGACTTATCGTTATAGCCTCCCTTGCTCTATTTCCAGTATGGAAATCCTTGTGGTTTTGGTTCATTTTACGCTTATTGATTGGGATTGGAGATAATATGCTCCATTTCGGAACGCAAACCTGGATTACCTCCTTCTCCACAACAGGCAACCGGGGACGCAACATCGCCTTATATGGATTATTTTTCAGCTTTGGGTTTGCGATTGGTCCATTAATGACCCGATTATTAGAGGTTCATGAATCCTTACCTTTTATTATCTCTTCAGCTTTGAGCCTAGCTGCTTGGGTCACAATCTTTTTCATACGGAATGAATTCCCGGACCCTGATGCAAAAAGTGCGTCATCCTTGCTCAGCTCATTTAAACGATTCGGGCAGGTCTGGAAATACGCATGGGTTGCCTTTCTCCCGCCTTTTGGCTATGGTTTTTTGGAGGCAACATTAAACGGAAATTTTCCTGTCTATGCTTTAAGAATCGGGATCGATGTGAAGGCGGTCTCCATTATTTTGCCTGCGTTTGCGCTCGGGAGCATCGTCTTTCAAATGCCCCTTGGCTTATTGAGCGATCGCTACGGAAGACAGCGGGTCTTACCAGTCATCATGCTCGGGGGATTTATTACATTTATCCTTGCTGGAATTCTAGAAAACTCGGGAACCGCACTTTTCATCTGCTTCTTTGTGGCAGGAATGCTGGTTGGTTCAACCTATTCCCTAGGGATTTCCTATATGGCGGATCTTCTACCTAGACAGCTTTTGCCGGCTGGAAATATTATGTGCAGTGTTCTATTTAGCTTCGGTAGTATTTCAGGACCCTTTATCGGTGGGTTAACGATACAGTATTTAAAAGGAATCAGCTTCTTTTATTTTATTTCAATCATGCTGCTTTGTATTTTTGTCGGGCTCATCCTATTTAAGTCAAAGAAAGAGACTGAAGCAACTTCCTAAAAAAACCTTCCTATCTTGTGACATTAGTGATATAATTATAATAAATTTAATTTACTAATCTTTTCGGCTTTTCCGCTGTCATCCTAAGGATGGCAGCTTTCGTGTTTTTTTAGGGTAATGATGCTGATTATTTTTCTCAATTAGAGCAATTAATTGAAACTATTACAGAAAGGGGAATACAAATAATGGAATTAGGAATTGGAACAGCAAATACACAAGCCTCAGAAGAAAGTCTCATGGACAAAGTGAAGATTCATGGAGAATTAATCGCCGCTATTACGAGTGGGGTCCTGATCGGAATTGGCTGGCTCTTAGAAAAGGGGGGCTTCTCAACTGCTTCCGTCATCTCTTTTCTGTTTGCTTTTGTGATTGGGGGATTTGCAAAGGCAAAGGAAGGAATTGAAGACACGATTGCCAACAAAGAGCTCAATGTCGAAATGCTCATGGTGTTTGCCGCCATAGGCTCTGCAGTCATCGGTTATTGGACCGAGGGCGCGATCTTAATCTTCATCTTTTCCATGAGTGGTGCATTAGAGACTTATACGATGAACAAAAGCCGGAAGGAAATTTCAAGCCTCATGGAGCTGCAGCCAGAGGAGGCATTAGTGATAACAGATGGAGTGGAAAAAATCGTCCCTGTTTCGAATTTAAGAATCGGCGATTTAATCCTTGTTAAGCCCGGGGAACGTATTCCCTCTGATGGACGAATTGTCAAAGGGCAAACTCATTTGGATGAAGCGGCTATTACAGGTGAATCCATCCCTGTTTCAAAAGGGCTGGATGAGGAGGTTTTTGCAGGGACGGTCAACCTTAATGGCTCGATCACTGTGGAAATAACAAAACCGAGCACGGACACCCTGTTTCAAAAAATCATCCAGCTTGTCCAATCTGCTCAAAGTGAAAAATCACCTTCACAGCTATTTATTGAGAAGTTTGAAGGAACATACGTAAAGATTGTATTAGCTGTTGTCGTTCTAATGATGTTTTTGCCACATTTTCTTTTAGGCTGGAGTTGGACAGAAACCTTCTACCGAGCCATGATTTTGCTTGTTGTTGCCTCTCCTTGTGCTTTGGTCGCCTCCATTATGCCTGCGTCTCTTTCCGCCATCTCAAACGGCGCAAGACATGGGATTCTTTTTAAAGGCGGGGTACACTTAGAAAATTTAAGTCACCTAAGAGCCATTGCCTTTGATAAAACGGGGACATTGACGAAGGGGAAACCTGAGGTAACAGATGTACTAGTTAAGGATCACTTATCAGTAGAGGATGTATTGTTAACAACCGCTTCCATTGAGAGCCATTCCAATCATCCATTAGCTGTAGCCATCGTAAAATACACAAAAGAAAGCCTAGATAGACCACTCATCCAGCCAGAAAGCATTGAAGATATTGCAGGCTTTGGAGTGAAAGCGCACTACCATCATGATATTTGGAAAATTGGCAAGGCTGATTTTGTGGGGAGATCAGAAGCTGAAGCCTTCTTAAATGGAGCCGCAAAAAAACTCGCAAACGAAGGCAAGACTGTGGTCTATATCCAAAAAAATGATGAGGTTGTTGGAGTCATAGCTTTGAAGGACGTGGTCAGGGAAGAAACAAAGAAGGCCATTGATATTCTTAAGAAACGTGGCATCTACACCATCATGCTAACAGGGGATAGTGAAAGCACTGCCCAAGCTATTGCCACAGAGAGTCATGTGGATGCTTATGTAGCGGAATGCCTCCCAGAACGAAAGGTCGAGGAATTGAAAAAGCTGAAAGAAAAATTCAGCCAAGTCGCAATGGTTGGAGATGGGGTTAATGATGCCCCCGCACTTGCAACAGCGAATGTTGGGATCGCAATGGGCGATGGATCAGGGGTGGCACTAGAAACAGCTGATATTGTCTTAATGAAGAATGACTTACCTCGTATTGCGGAAGCTATCAAGCTATCAGATCGGATGAATCGAATTATTAAGCAAAATGTGATTTTTTCAATCAGTGTTATTATGGTGTTAATTGTCTCCAATTTCTTTCAGTTTATTGACCTGCCATTTGGAGTCATTGGTCATGAGGGAAGCACGATTTTGGTTATCTTAAACGGACTAAGGCTATTGAAATAGGCTGAGCAGCGCGCTCAGCCTTTATTTCATGCTGCTATTAGACTGCAACTATGTTTGTAAAAATGAGCCTTTTAATGATATCCATTTGAACCATTTGCTGAACTGGATGTTTTATTCTTTGGGCTGCTTTTTCCCTTTTGCTTTGTGCCACCTTTGTTCTTTGCCATTCACATAAGCCTCCTTTATTGATACTGCCTCCTCTTCCCTCATGTTATTGTATGAAAAAGGACGCCATTCCATAAAGGAACTTTTTGCAAAACCACGGGAACACTAACAATTTTCATTCTTCAGCTGGCTTGCGAGGGCATTGATTTCTCCGCCAAGCAAAATGGTTACTCCCGTTAGATAAAACCAAATCAACAGCACAATAACTGCACCAATGCTACCGTACATGGCCGAATAGTTCCCAAAATTGCTGACATAATAGGAAAAGCCAAAGGAAACTACTAACCAGCTCACTGTAGCAAAGAACGCCCCAGGTGATGCTTCAATGCATTTAAATTTCTTATTGGGCGCAATCCAATATACGGCGAGAAAAACAAGATAAATAATGAGTGCACTCATGAGCCATCTCACCATGTTCCAAAACGCGAGGAATTGACTTGATAGCCCTAATTTCGCAAAAAGGAACATACCAATTTGCTTCCCAAAAACAGGCAGAAGCAATGCAACAAGGAAGACAAAAACAAGGGCAAATGTAAAAAGGATGGCCATCCCTCTGGCGACAACAAAGGAACGACTTTCCTTCACTTCATACGCCTTATTCAGAGCTCGTATCAGGGCATTCATGCCGTTTGAAGCTGACCATATGGTTGCAAGGATACCAAAGGATAACAGGGTCCCATTTTGATGACTCATAATTTCATTCAAATTCGTTTCAATAAACGCCATTGTCTGACCTGGCGCAAAGTCAGCCACCACCCAAAGCATTTCCTCTTGCTTTATAGGAAGGTAGGGAATCAGACTGACTAGAACAATCAAGAGAGGGAAAAGAGATAAAAGGAAAAAATATGCAAGCTGGGCTGCAAGTCCAAATATATCATCCTCCCAAATTCGCTTCACAAGCATCAACAGTGCTCTGACATTTAACAGCTCCATTACGACACTCCTATCAATCGTCGGAACTCTCTAGGAACGCTTCCTTCGTATCGGATACAAGACTGACAACCGCTGGGGTTACTTCCTTTAATTCTCCAACCTTTTCTGCAATGAAGGTGACGTCTTCACTCACCTGTTCCACTGTATTCCGTAATTTTTCTGTTTTCGTCCTGAGCTGTTCGGCTACTTCACTTGGATGAGTGATACAGTGGGTCACCTCTTTTGTTCCTTTCTTAATACCTTCTCTGACAGAGTGGCGTGTTTCCTTATCCAATAATGTGACGGCTCCGCCTGCAATGGCACCAAATAGAATGCCTTTCCAAAACTTATTCGTATTCCCCATTGATTTTCCCTCCCACATCATGTAAATCATTTGCCATAATATGTTCTAATAGCCCTTCACAGCCCTGCTTGACCAAATTATAGACCTCCTCAAAATCCCCTGTAAAGTAAGGATCAGGAACGTCTTTATTCTCAGTATCTGGTACAAAATCAAGCAGCATTTTGATTTTCGCCTTTGGAAAAACAGCCTTTAGTTTTTCAATATCCTTTTTATTATTCGAATCCATCGCAATGATATATTCAAATTCCTCTATATCCCTCGCATGGATTTGTCTAGCCTTAAGACCTTTCGTACTTATGTTGTACTTTTCAAGTATTTCGATCGTACCTTTATGGGGAGTTTGTCCAATATGCCAGTTCCCTGTACCTGCTGAATCGACGAGGATTTGTTCCTCTAGCTTTTTCTTCATAACGACATCCCGGAACATGGCCTCTGCCATGGGTGACCGACAAATATTCCCGAGACAAACAAATAGTACCTTTATCATATGTAAAAAACCTCCTACCTCTCATTTTCCACGATCTCTCAGGGAAGATGCAAGACCTCCTGAAAGAAAATCATCAACTCTTCCCTTAGGTTACAACAAAGTTCTGAAAGAGCCTATAATTTCATCTGAAAAGATGTTAATATTCACTAAAGAAGGGTGCATATAATAACAGCATCAAAGGAAAAGGTAGGGGATCGACTTGAACTTATCAACTGCTTCCGTTGAAAACGTTGAATTTATGATTGAAAAGATTAAAGAAAAATTGAAGGTATTGAATCTTGGCGCCATCAAGCCCTCTCATTTTGATGAGAACCTGTATGAAGAGCTTAAAGAGATTTATGAGCTCGTCATGAAAAAAAATTCCTTCAGCCCAAATGAAATGCAAGCACTAGCCGAAGAACTGGGTAATTTAAGAAAAAGATAATTGGTACGAAAAAGCCCACTCTTTTAAGTGGACTTTTTTTCATTCAGGACCTCTGTTATCAATAACGTATGGTTCTCAGCCAAGGAGATTTCCTCTTCAGTATCCAAGAAGCGGATGTAGGGCCGTTGAACATTTCCGATTATTTTTGTGACGATCCCTCTTCTACCATTATTTAATTTAACCTGAGTACCAGGGATATAGCTTGGAACCTGCTGAATAAAGACATTGATTAAATCTGTGCTAAACAGCGTACCACTTTTGGTCATGATGTACTCCATTGCTTCATGGGGCTGTAGTCCATCCTTTGAGATCGAATTTTCATATAGATTGGCAATCGCACAAACCTGAGCGAATTCATGAATTTCTTTTCCCTCAAGGCCCCGAGGCGCACCGCTACCATCGATAGCCTCATGATGTTGATAACAAACATGAGCAGATAGCAGACTAACCTCTCTAATTTTCCGTAAATATTCAAAGCCCACTCGAGAATGATCCTCCACTCCTTTAGCTAATACCTTACCGATATCATGCAAAAGGCAGCCAAGGGCCAAATCCTTTACCTGCATTTGAGAAAGGTTTAGCTTTTTTGCTATTTGAAGTGCAAGTAACGTAACATTGACTGAATGTGCATACTCCCTTAGCTCCATCGCTAGTGAGGAAGCCGGAATCAAAACGATCGCCTTCCTTTTCGAAACTTCTTCAACAAGCAGAATGACTTGTTTCTGCAGTTCACGAATCGGTAGCTCCTCATTTTTTGAAACCGCATGATAAAACTTATTTACGGTGTCTATGGCGTCCATCCATGTTGGGAAATCCACTAGTTCCTCCATCGTAATACCAAAGGAGGTCGCATCTTCAACGAACAAATAACGAATATCTAGTTCCATAATTCTCTTGAGATAAACTGGATGAATCGTTCTACCTGCTCCAAGCAACACTCTCTTTTGTTTATCATAGATGGGCCGAGCTAGCTGCATATAATTCGGATTGTAATCTTCTATGCTAATAAGTTTCATTTCCTACTCCCTTAATACCCTTATTACACCTGGCTTCTATCGATCATTCTGATCGGTCAAAATAACAGGACCTTCCTTCGTAATGGCAATGGTATGCTCATATTGCGCAGAATTTCTACCATCAACAGTGCGTGCTGTCCAGCCATTGTCATCCATCTTCATATAATATTCACCTGCGTTCACCATGGGTTCAATTGTAAAAACCATTCCTTCTTTAATTCTTGGCCCTTTCCCAGGTAAACCGAAATGAGGAACATCTGGTTTTTCGTGAATATTAGCCCCAATTCCATGGCCGATAAAGTCGCGAACAACAGAGAATCCCTCTCCCTCAACATACGTTTGGATCGCATGCCCGATATCGCCAATCCGGTTTCCTATTTGCGCTTGTTCAATTCCCTTATAGAGCGCTTCTTTTGTAACCTCTAGGAGCTTGGCTGTTTCCTCTGAAACCTTACCTACAGCATACGACCAAGCAGAGTCAGCTAAGGCTCCGTTAAGGTTGACAACCATATCAATGGTGACAATGTCTCCCTCTTTAAGTGGCGCCTTCCGGGGGAATCCATGACATATTTCATCATTAATACTTGCGCAGGTTGCATATTCATAGCCTTTATAGCCCTTCTGTTGTGCCGTTGCCCCATGCTTTTTTAAATAGGCGTCTACAAATTCTTCTATTTCCCAGGTTGTCACACCAGGTTTGATCATTTTCGCAATTTCTTTATGCACTGAAGCCAGAAGTTCACCGGCTTTCTTCATCATTTCAATTTCTCTTGGTGATTTTAGAACAATCATTCCTATGCCTCCTTCAGCCAAATACCATTGTACTCTATCAATTGTAATACTTTTCGATGGACAATCAAAATAATTTCTTCCTAAGGACTTTGACTACATAGTTAATTTTATTTCTTTGGACATGGGGTCGGTACTAGGCTTTTTGCCATATTTTTTATTTTTTTACATACAATCGTCACAATTTTAGAAAAGACCCTTATTAAATAGTTATCAAGTGTGATAAAATATGAAATTGATATTGAACGTCCGTTCTAAATATGGAACTACCCTCTATATTTTGCTATGATAGAACTATAGATACTGATAGGATGTGTGGCTTGGATGATTGGTGATCGCGTTAAGAAACTCCGCTTAGAAAGAAAGATGTCTCTCTCAGAACTCGCTGAGCAAGCAGGTGTAGCTAAATCTTATTTGAGTTCTTTAGAAAGAAATCTACAAAGTAACCCGTCCATACAATTTCTCGAAAAAATTGCGGGTGTACTCCATGTACCAGTAGATTACCTTATCCACGAACACTTGAGTGACGAGGAGCTTGATTCAGAATGGATCAAGATCGTAAAGGAAGCAATGGACTCAGGAGTATCTAAAGAACAGTTCCGGGAGTATCTTGAATTCAACAAATGGAGAATAAACCAAAACAAATAACCTGTTCCCAGTTTGAACAGGTTATTTTTTCTGCTTATATAAAAAATAGTGTTGATCCATTTTTAAGAACTAGCTTGCTTGTATGAATTAGAATTCAAAAATTCTCTTATTTCTTCCTTGCTAATTCCCAACCTCTTTGCCTCCAAGATTAATTTCACCCATTCCGTATCTAACCCCTCTACACATCCCTTTGCTTCAATCACCATAGTTCCCCCTATTTGTCGGATCGATTTCAGCAGTCCAGCCGTCCTAGTTGTGCCCCACCTTAGACCTGAGACTTTGCGCCCCTATTTTTCAATAGGTTTGCCTTTTTGGCGATCTATCGTTTTTTTATGTTATTTTTAGTCTACTTTGCTTTTCTTAATAAAAGTGTTATTATTTGTCATTTGTATGAATATTTTAAATATTCTTTTTTAACAAATTTAGACAAAAAATGACATCACTTTTAAAATAATTTACCTAATATTTTTCTTTACTTTGAAAACAAGAATAAAATATGTCTTTTTAATAAATGTTGTCGAAGAGCTTATATTGTGATTTCCTAGTTTGCAGGACTTAAGTCATTGATATTGTATTTTTTCACTTTTGGTATTTTTTTAGCTTTCGATGGAGAGGTACTGTCTTAATATGTATCCGTTCGAATGTCATCGCATCGAAGAATGGTTGATTGGTCAAATCATTTCCACAAATCGGGCAAATCCATTTTCCTACTTCACTACTACTATATGATGCTCGATGGCATATCTCACAATTTTTCTGATACATTCCCACCCATCCTATTCTAATTTTCCTACAAATTCTTTTAAAAGACCTTTTTGTTCTTTATTAAGAATATACTCCTATTTTAGCATGGGTGTTCAGTAAATCAAGCATTATTTTCGTTTTAAAGAACGTTTTTCTTGTTATTTCGCTCCTTTCTAGCAAATTTCTTAGGTTGATTCATCTTATTATTGTCCTAACAAAAATATGTATGGAAATTTTGAATGGGGTCTCTAGTAGACTAGTACCAGGAAGTTTTTTTGAGGAGTTGCGAAATTTGTCAACAAGTAATTGTGAACATTTTGTGAAAAAACATCTGTCTAAATAGTTGAAAAAGTAATATAATACCTATAACAAAGTTTTATATTATATAAAAGGTGGTAATGAGATGAATTTTTTTCATGTCCTAAATTTCGCTATTCCAATTGTTTCAATGATAGCCCTCGGATATGTAGTCGATCGTATGTGTAAACCTGTACCTATTCAGCAAGAGAAAAATAACAAATAGAAAAATGAAAGCGATTTCAAAAATCCACATAAAAAGGAGAGGTTTTTTCCCTCTCCACTACTTTTCTAAAGTCTATTCAGCTGTGATTGGCAAAATAAGAATTTCTACGCGCCGGTTTTTTGCTTTTCCTTCTGCTGTATCATTGCTTGCAACAGGTTGAAACTCCCCATAACCCTTTGCACTAAATAAAGCTGGGTCTAGCTTATGATTATTATTTAAGATAATTTTCATAAAATTAATGGCCCTCATGACACTAAGCTCCCAATTAGATTCAAATTGCGGGTTCCTAATTGGCACATTATCTGTATGCCCGCTTATAATAATATTTCTCGGTGGATTCATGACAAGAAGCTCCGAAATCTCATTTGCCGTCTTAATATCCTCCTGTCTCACATCCGCACTTCCAGAGGGGAATAAAACATTGTCACGTATGGTTAGCAGGAGTCCTTCATCTGTCAAAGATGTAGAGAGCTTTTCTGTTAGAGCTTTATCCTCAATATATGTATTGACCTTTTTTTGAATATTTTCAAGTTCCAGCTTTTCAATCTTTTCTTTTACCTCTTGACTTTGCTCTACCTTCTCTTTTCCCTTCGCATCATCCAGGTTATTTGCCTCATCTGTAGGCACGGGACTTGGATATTCAAAAATCCCTGTACCACTCGAAAGGGCTTGGTTAAAAGCCTGTGACATCGCATTAAACTTTCTCGCATCAATAGAGCTCATGGAGAACAAAACGATAAATAAAGCTAACAGCAATGTGAGAATATCGGCATAAGGAATAAGCCAGGATTCATCGACATGGTCCTCGTGATGAGCCTTCTTTTTCCGTTTACTCATCCTTCTTCTCACCACCAATTTCATTCAAAAACTTCTTCCTGTCTGATGCCGGTAAGTAGGAAGCCAGCTTCTGTTCAATGATTCTTGGAGCCTCTCCCTCAAGGATTGATAACACCCCTTCAATCATCATATATTTCAGTTTAGCTTCTTTATGTGATTTTCTCTTTAGCTTGTTTGCGAATGGATGCCATAGAACATAACCTGTGAAAATCCCCAGCAATGTTGCGACAAAGGCAGCACTAATGGCATGACCAAGGGCATCAATATCACTCATATCCTTCAAAGCCGCAATCAAACCGACAACCGCCCCAAGAACCCCTAGCGTCGGAGCGTATGTTCCTGCCTGGGTGAAAATCAAGGCACCTGCTTGATGTCTCTCCTCCATAGCCTCGATTTCTTCGGATAATACATCGCGAATATAATCGGCACTTTGCCCATCCACCGCTAGTGATAATCCATTTTTTAAGAATTCATCATCCACTTCATTTGTCTTCGCTTCAAGCGCAAGCAGCCCCTCCTTACGAGCTAACTGCGCCCACTCAGAGAACATTTTTATTAGATCGACAGGGTTCATTAATTGCTTTTCTTTAAATAGGATGCCAAACAATTTAGGAACCTTCTTAATTTCACTGGTTGGAAATGCGATTGTTACCGCACCCATTGTTCCTACGAGGATAATGAGAATCGCAGCCGGGTTCGCAAGAGCAACGAGATCCACCCCTTTTAAAACCATCCCCACGAAGACACCAATAAGCGCCAAAATAACTCCAATTAACGACGTTTTATCCATTTAATACCCACCTATCCCTTACCATGACTAATTACCCATTTTCGCTATATTGATATTGTAAAAAACATATAAATATCCTATTTTTATAGTAACCATTATACCATTTTATTCGACATTATTCGTTATATTTTTAGCAATAGAATAGTAGTTTTTAAGAAAATCATCAGACTGGGTATTAGATAATGTCATCCTTTGTTTTCAGACAACAAATGATTGACCAAGAGTCACTTTTTTTGTCCCAAGGTCATTATTCGTGAATATTCGTTCATTTATATTATCCGTTAAATTATTATATAGATATAAATACAAATTTGGAGATGATTGTTTTGGAATCGATTAAGAATCTCAGAAGAAGGGATATCATAAAGAAAAACAATTTAATGCTATCTACTTTTTCTGTAGCCCTTATCTGTACGACGATTTTCACAGCTTTGAAGTCGGATTCTTGGGGAAAAGTAACTTTGTATGCAAGTGAACTTATCATTTTTGTTGGGCTGTATCTTATTTTCCAGCTCTGGTTAAAAAAAGAGCGTCTATTCCCCTACTTCTCTATCATCATGATTTTTTCCCTTAACTTTTTGAATATCATCCTTTACGGTGGAGGAAGTCAGATTTTTTTGGTCATCCTATTCCTGACGATTATCGCTTCCATTCACTTTGATCAAAGGTTATTCTTGATTGGCTATTGCTTCGGTTTTTTGAATCTCATAATCAACACTCTCTATGCAGCTGAAACAGAAAAGCTGCTAAGGGATATTTTTTCTGCTTCTATTTTGATGTATGTCTTAATGGGAATCGTGTTGTTTGTTTTGATTCGACTTAACCAAAACCAATTCAGGACAATTGAAGGATTCCTAGCTGATTCTGAAGCGGAACAACATAAAAAGGAAGCACATAGTCAGTTTCTTCAAGATGAAATTTCAGTTATAACCGACAGCCTGAATAAAATTAATCAAGAGATTCAGAATCATTTGGTTGCTCAGACTGAAATGAAGGTGGCTGTTTCCGAGATTTCCACCGGCAGTCTAATCCAAACAGAACAAATTAATCAAATTGCCGAAAGTGCTGAGGCGACAAAATCAATGATGGACGAGATGAGCCAAGTTTCCTCTGAGTTATCGAATGATGTAACAGCTGCTACTACCGCTTCTAACAATGGATTAACAAAGGTCGCTGATTTGCATTCAGACATGGAGGAATTATCTGATTCAATTAAGGAATTAAGCTCTATCTTTGCTGATTTAACAAGAAAAATTGAGGAAACCAATGGTTTTATCGTAAATATCCAAAGTATTACCGAACAAACGAATCTGCTGGCCCTTAACGCATCGATCGAAGCAGCAAGGGCCGGGGATGCTGGGAGAGGATTCTCAGTCGTGGCGGAGGAAATCCGCAAGCTTGCCGAATTAACAAGACAAACAGCTGTCCAAATTACCGAAAATTTAACTGAAGTAAATACAGCCAATTCATCCGCTTTTGCACAAATGCATGAAAGCAGTGGTAAATTTAAGAATAGCCTTGTAGCGGTCAGCGAGGTTTCAAACCTTTTCCATGAGGTAGGTGCATCTCTAGATCATCTCCATATAAGCTTCAACGAATTTAGCCATACTGTGAATGATGTAAAGTCTCAAGCTGTCGTTGCAGAAACAGCCACAAAGGAGCTAGCTGCCGTCATTCAGGAAGCCACAGCTGGATTAGAGGAGATGGATGCAACCATCGAAACCCTTAACAGCGACAATCATAAAATTGCCCAATATGTGGCAGAAACCGCAACTGCCGCAGAAAAAATTAAGAATAGCTAATCTACAAGCCAGGGTATGACCTTGGCTTGTTTCTTTCTTGGTTGTACTACTTATCTAAATAGAAGTCTTTTTTTCCGGGTATTCTATGGGAGAAAGGGGTGTAGAAAGTGGCAAGAGGAAAAGAATTCAACCATAAGCGGAAAGGGCATCCAGGAAAATTTCCAGAGGACGCTTTAGTACAGAAAAAATCTCGAGATGCAATCGGGGATGAGGAATTTATCGTCGTCCAAGAAGCCTTCAAGAATCGAGTCGAACAAGAAGACGTGGAATGAAATTTTTCCAATCGTGAAACCTCCTTACCTCCAAAACGTACTAATTAATGACCCAATTTTTGAGGAGGAATAAGTAATGCTAGTAACCACTACTTCAACATTAGAAGGAAAAGTAATTGAACGCTACATAGGGATTGTAACTGGGGAAGCGATTATGGGCGCTAACGTGGTTCGTGACTTTTTAGCAAGTGTGACGGATATTATCGGGGGCCGCAGCAGTGCTTACGAAAATAAGCTTGCTGAAGGAAGAGAAATTGCTATTCGTGAAATGGAAGACAAAGCACGCAGACTCGGGGCTAACGCCGTAGTTGGTGTTGATTTAGATTTCGAAACCTTGAGAGATGGCATGATGATGTGTGTTGCAACTGGTACAGCGGTATATGTAAGAGATTAATTTTTATGGGAGACAGCTTATTTAATATGCTGCCTCCCTTTATTTTTTCCTCTTCATTCTCATGAGAAATAGCATAGTTACCAATCTCAGCAAATTTCCGTTATACTGATATGGAATCTAAATAGAAATCAAGGTGAAATGATGAAATCACTTGTACTTGCTGAGAAGCCTAGTGTTGCTCGTGAAATTGCGCGTGTCCTAGGCTGCAAACAATCGAATAAAAGTTACATTGAAGGAAACCAATACATTGTGACCTGGGCTCTTGGGCATTTAATTGAGTTGAAGATGCCCGAGCATTATGATAAGAAATATCAGAACTGGAACCTAGAAGACCTCCCAATTATTCCGGATCAAATGGGTACAAAGGTCATGAAGCAAACAAGCCAGCAGTTTAAGGCGATTGAGCAGCTTTCAAAACGGAAGGATATCAAGGACTGTATTATCGCAACCGATGCTGGCCGTGAAGGAGAGCTCGTCGCCCGTTGGATTTTGGAAAAGCTGCATTGGAAGAAACCCATTAAGCGACTCTGGATCTCCTCTCACACGGATAGGTCTATTAAGGAAGGCTTTCAAAAGCTTAGACCTGGCAAGGAGTTCGAGGCCTTATATCAATCGGCTGTCTGCCGTGCAGAAGCGGATTGGCTCATTGGTCTAAACGTCACAAGGGCTCTTACAACCAAATATCAGGATCCGCTATCAGCAGGGCGTGTTCAAACTCCAACCCTTGCTCTTATTTTGGAAAGAGAAAAAGGAATACAGAGCTTTATACCAAAGGAATACTGGACAATTGACGCCCAAATCGGACCTCTAAAGACAAGCTGGGAGAAAAACGGTGAAAAGAGAATTTTTTCTTCCGATAGTGCGCAAAAAATTGTAGAAAAGATAAAGGAAGGAAAAGGCAAGGTCGTCTCGATTCAACGCAAAAAAAAGACGGAACAGCATCCCCTTCCTTACGATCTAACAGAGCTGCAAAGAGATGCGAATCATCGTTATGGATTTTCTGCTAAGAAGACGCTTAACGTTCTCCAGAAATTATATGAGCAGTATAAGCTTGTCACCTATCCGAGAACGGACTCTCGTTATTTAACAACGGATATGGAAGCGACGATGCTTGACCGTTTACATGGCCTTGCGTCAAGCTACAAAGATGAGGTTAAGCCACTCATTGCAAAAAAGGGTAAAGTAGTCGCTAAAAAGATCTTCAACAATGAAAAAGTAACCGATCATCATGCGATCATTCCAACGGAGGAGCGTGCACATATTAGTGATTTGTCTCCAGATGAAAGAAAATTATATGACCTCATTGTTCGCAGATTCTTGATGCTTTTTCACCAGGCCTACGAGTATGAAGGCATTAAAGCTATCATAGATGTCGATGGAGAAACTTTTACTGCACATGAAACAGCTGTCATCCAATTAGGATTCAGAGCCCTAACTAATAAAGAAGAGTCATCTACAACACAAAGTCTCTCAAAAATTGCTGAAGGCCAAACCTATACGGTTCAAAATGTGCAGCTCGAGTCAAGGCTAACAGAGCCACCAGCAAGATATTCCGAAGCGGACGTTTTAACACAAATGGAAAAATACGGGCTTGGCACCCCCGCAACAAGGGCAGAAATTATTGAACGTCTCTTGCAGACAGAGGTTGTCGAGCGAAACAACGGACGTTTTCATACGACGGCAAAGGGTCGGCAGCTGATTGAGCTTGTCAACGATGAATTGAAATCCCCTGAGCTGACAGCACGCTGGGAACAGGAGCTTGAAAAGATATCCCGTGGAAAGAGTGATCCAAAAGTATTCCGGAATAACATCCGTCAGCAAACGAAGCAATTAATAGCAGAGATTAAGATGAGCAACCAGAAATATCGAGCTCACAACCTTACCGGCTCAAAATGTCCTGAATGTGGCTCTTTCTTAAAGGAAAGAAACACGAAGGAAGGAAAAATCCTTGTTTGCTCCAGTCTTGAGTGTCATTATCGAAAAAGAAAAGACCCGAAGCTTTCCAACCGCCGCTGCCCAACCTGCCACAAGAAGATGGAAATGCACGAAGGGAAAGCAGGACTTTATTTTCAATGCCGCCGCTGCAATATTGTTGAAAAAGCAGAAGACAAGAAAAAGTCTGTTTCCAAAAAAGAAGAAAGAAAGCTTGTGCAAAAATACTCACAGAAGGACGATTTCGGAACAAGTCTCGGGGATTTACTAAAAGCAGCAATCGAGAAAAAGGATTAGATAATATTTCTAATACCTTTTTTCGCATTGTTTTTGTTATAATATTCGATGGAAAAAAATCATTAGAATCTTTTTTCTAAAAAATTGATTTATCTACCCTAGCTGAAAGCGAGTGTTCAAAAATGGGCCGTAAATGGAACAATATTAAGGATAAGAAGGCGGCAAAGGACGCCAATACAAGTCGAATCTACGCAAAATTTGGTCGTGAAATCTATGTTGCTGCAAGAAGAGGCGAGCCTGATCCAGAAGCAAACCAAGCGTTAAAATTTGTTCTTGAACGGGCAAAGACATATAATGTCCCTCGACATATCATTGACCGTGCCATCGAAAAGGCAAAGGGCGGTTCGGATGAGAGCTTTGATGAGCTTCGTTATGAAGGCTTTGGCCCGAATGGATCGATGGTCATTGTCGATGCCTTGACCAACAACGTTAACCGCACTGCATCTGAAGTTCGTGCAGCATTCGGCAAGAACGGCGGGAATATGGGAGTTAGTGGCTCTGTTGCCTATATGTTCGATAAGACCGCAGTCATCGGTGTTGAGGGTAAGAGCGCTGACGACGTGCTTGAGCTCTTAATGGAGGCAGATGTCGATGTCCGTGATATTATTGAAGAAGACGATTCCGTCATCGTATACGCTGAACCTGAAGCATTTCATGCTGTTCAGGAAGCCTTCAAGAATGCTGGTGTGACCGAATTCTCAGTTGCCGAGCTTACGATGCTTCCACAAAATGAAGTGACACTTCCTGAGGATGCACAGGCTCAATTCGAAAAAATGATCGATGCCCTCGAGGATTTAGAAGACGTCCAACAAGTCTACCACAACGTCGACCTCGGAGAATAATCGGTACCAGGTACCTTTTTTTTTTTGAGATTAAAAGCTACAATATGAATAATACATAGCAAAGGAGATTTCCCTATGACAGAGTTTCAACAGAACCTTGAGAAATACGCTGAGCTCGCAGTTAAAGTTGGGGTCAATGTTCAGAAGGATCAAACACTCGTTATTAATACTTCTCTTGACTCCGCTGAGTTTGTTCGACTGGTGGTTAAGAAGGCCTATGAAGCGGGTGCATATAATGTTGTTGTGAACTGGAGCGATGATATAGTATCAAGAACCAAGTATGAGCTGGCACCTGATGAAGCATTCCACGAGTATCCTGAATGGAGAGCGAAAGAGACTGAAGCGCTGGCTGAGAATGGTGCGGCCTTCATGTCCATTGTCTCTTCAAGCCCTGATTTACTAAAAGGAATCAATCCTGAGCGCATTGCCAACTTCCAAAAGGCAGCCGGAAAAGCCCTCAAGACCTATCGTCGATATATCCAGTCTGATAAAGTGAGTTGGACCGTAATCGCTGCACCATCACAAAGCTGGGCGGCAAAGGTCTTCCCAAATGAATCAGCGGAAACTGCTACCAAGAAGCTTTGGGATGCGATCTTCAAGGCAACCCGTTCAGATTTAGACAATCCGGTTGAAGCATGGAAAAAGCATGATGAAACTCTTCATGAAAAAGTGAACTATCTTAATGAAAAACGCTACAAAAAGCTTCATTATAAAGCACCTGGAACGGACCTAACGGTTGAACTTCCTGATAAGCATGTGTGGGTTGGAGCTGGTAGCGTGAATGAAAAAGGTCATGAATTTATGGCCAACATGCCTACTGAAGAAGTGTTTACCGTTCCACATAAAACTGGAGTAAACGGTACCGTTTCTAGCACAAAGCCTTTAAGCTATGGTGGAAACCTTATTGATAATTTTACAATCACCTTCGAAAATGGTCGCATTGTGGACGTAAAAGCTGAAGAAGGCGAAGAAATCCTGAAGCGTCTTGTGGAAACAGATGAAGGTTCCCATTATCTTGGAGAGGTTGCACTAGTGCCACATAATTCTCCGATATCACAGTCTAATATTCTTTTCTACAATACACTTTTTGACGAAAATGCTTCAAACCACTTTGCCATCGGTAGTGCCTATGCATTCTGCATTGAAGGTGGTAAGCAAATGACAAGCGAAGAGTTGGCTGAGAATGGACTTAATGAAAGTATTACCCATGTGGACTTCATGGTTGGCTCCGCTGAAATGGATATTGATGGAATAACAGAGGACGGCACGGCAGAACCTATCTTCCGCAAGGGTGACTGGGCTTTCTAAGTGAAATGATTCGGCCCGAGCAACGTCACAACCGTTGCGTTTACAGCCTTAAAAAAGAGGTGAATTAGGTTGGTTCGTTTGCATATAACCGTAGGTGGCAATGTTCAAGGGGTTGGATTTAGATATTTTACCCAAATGAAAGCTGTACAGTATGACATCACAGGATGGGTAAAAAATTCAGCAGAGGGATCAGTAGAAATTGTTGCGGTTGGAGATAAGGATAACCTTGACCAATTCATGAATGATCTTCGATTAGGAACTCCTTTTTCCAAGGTAACAGATTTAAAAGTCGAGGAACAAGCTGATACCGAGCCCTTTCATTCTTTTAAGATCAGATATTAAGCAGGAACCTCATCGGTTCCTGCTTTCTTCTTTTATTTTACAAATTTTCTAAAATAATTTATATTAGTACATCAAGTATTACCAAAATCAAAGGAGGTTTTCTAATTTGTTGAATGAATTTAAGAAATTCGCACTCAAAGGGAATGTATTAGACTTAGCCGTTGGGGTGATTATCGGAGCTGCCTTTGGAAAAATAGTCTCCTCCCTCGTGGATGATATCATTATGCCTCTTATCGGCCTATTGGTCGGTGGAGTTGATTTCAGTAAGCTCTCTTTTCCAGTTGGTGCTGCAACAGTAAAATATGGCTCCTTTATTCAAACCGTTGTCGATTTTCTCATTATTGCATTCTCCATCTTTCTCTTTGTTCGATTTTTTAATCGATTTAAACGAAAGGAAGAAGAAAAGAAGGAAGAAACCAAGGCTGATCCGAAGGAAGAGTTACTAAGGGAAATTCGTGATCTGTTAAAAAAATAAGGCTCTTTTCTTAAACTGTGTTACTTTTGAACCAATTAAACAATCGAATGAAACCTCAAGACCCTTCATACGTATAAGTATCATACCAATAAATCATTCTAATTCAGAGGTGAAAGATATATGTATGCCTACACATCCACTAATCAGCATTTGCCCTCTGTCCTGAGAACCTTTGCCATTTCCTTAGGGATAGCGTTCGCAGGGACAATGGCGGGAGTTTTTGTTCCACCGGCTCTTTTTCTTCCGCTCATCATTCTAGAATTTGTCATGTTAATCGGTGCATTCTTGCTTCGCCGTAAGAAGTCTATTTCCTATACCTTCTTGTTTGTTTTTACCTTTATTTCAGGCGTCACTACGTATCCGATCATCTCGTACTATCTAGCAACCATTGGAGCGAACACGGTAATAACCGCTTTAGGAACAACAACTGCCGTTTTTGCTGGCATTGCCATCTACGCATCCACGACAAAACGTGATTTCTCCTTCCTTGGTGGAATGCTAATGGCTGCATTGATTGCATTAATTGCCATATCCATCTTTAATATTTTTTGGCCATTAAGCTCTACAGGGATGCTGGCATTCTCCTTTATCGGCGTATTGGTCTTTAGCGGCTATGTTCTATTTGATTTCAACCGGATGAAGCATTATGGAGTTACCGCAGAAGAAGTACCGCTCATGGCACTTAACTTATATTTAGATTTTATCAACCTATTTATTAGCATCCTGCGTATTTTTGGAATACTTGGGAGTAGAGATTAAGCCCATATGCAAAAAGAACGACCGCGGTCGTTCTTTTTTATATTCTCGCCTTCTTTGGTTGTAAATTCACATTTGAATTTGCCTTTACCCCCACATGTGAAAGATAGCTATGAAGAATCATCCCAATAATAACAAGCACAATTCCTAGCCAGGAAAGTGGAGATGGAAAGGCCAGCGAAAGGAAGATGATTTCTCCCATTAACGCAAAAAGCACTTCTATAGACTGTGTTGCTTCAACGGAAGCTAGTCTTTGCATATTGTCCTTCACCATATCGGTTGCTTTAAAAAACAAGGCGGTTGCAATCACTCCCGAACTAATGGCGACGATCAGGGATTGAAATGTTTGGCTAGCACTTGGCATCCCCACCTCAATCACCCCGTATACCGACAAAACCAGCCATAACGGCATGCTTGCTAACGTCATACCGAGTACCCGCTGAAACACGTCTAACCGTCCATTTGCGATCACCATCATTTTTCGATTACCTAAAGGATACGCAAACGAAGCAATGACAACAGGGATGATCCCTAACCAAAAATCCCTTGTCGTTAGGCTTTCCGCCTGTTCAAGCTGCATGCATCCAATACCGAGCAAAATGATCAACGAAAACAATAAACCCTTCAGTGGAATTTTACCCCGAATTTTGATTGAGCCTTCTTTTGTGTGAATCGTTTCATAAAACAGTGGTGCTAAAAGGGAGCCGGCAATGATTGTGAATTGCCATGTACCTGCCACAAGCCAGCCTGGTGAAAACACAGTTGCAAAACAAAGCGGTGCATAAAATAGCCCAAATCCAACTGTACTCCATAACACCCATTCCCAAGGCTTCTCCTTCATCAATTCAAGGAGCGGCTTTAGATTATTTCGCCTGATGACGATCACCAACAAAAAGGGCACCATAAAAATAAACCTGAGCGAAGCACTCCAGATCCAGCTGCCGCCTGATAACTCCATCCCTCTGTTTAAAACAAAGGTTGTTGCAAAAAATAACGCTGCAAGTAGACCAAGTATGATTGGACGCAAGACCCCACTCCTCTCGATGTTATACAAAGCCATTCAAAAACCACCATCCGTACGAAAACACCCTAATACAAAAACAATACTATCATTATAACAATATATTTAATTTTCAGACTACAAATTTCTCAAAAATTCTTTGACCCAACATTTCTCCAATTGCATATCATTTCCGAGGAAATAACCTCTTTTCTCTTAAAATCAGACAAAAAAAACTGCCTCATTAGAGAGGTCAGTGTCAAAAAAATCTTTACCATGGTAGACTAGTACCAAACTTTTTCGCAAAAGATTCTGTTTCGGCTCTTCTCTTCTTTCTACTTTCTGCACGTTCCTTTGCGGAGAGATATAACTCCTTCTCTACATCTGTTTGTGGAATCACCTTTGGCACTTCAGATGGTTTTCCATCCTGATCAATGGCCACCATCGTTAAAAAAGATAATGCACAGACATTTCTTTCCCCAGTTAAAAGATCCTCTGCAATCACGCGCACAAATATCTCCATCGAGGTTCTTCCTGTATAGGTAACAAAGGACTCTAAACAAACGGAATGACCACTAAAAATAGGGTGCAGAAAATCAACCGAATCTGTCGAAGCCGTTACGACATTTTTACGAGCATGTCTCATGGCAGATATGGCAGCCACATCATCAATATATTCCATCAACTTCCCGCCAAATAAAGTTCCATAATTATTCGTATTCGGCGGTAATACAATGCTCGTTTTGACAACGAATGAATCCTTGCAATATTTTTCCTTCATATGTATACTCCTTTCCTTCAATCACTCCCTTATTATATGTCAAATTTCCCAATTATAGTGCGACAAGCTCTTCAGCTCTCTCCTTTAACTGAACTTTAGCCCTTCTCATTCTTGTTTTAACTGTCGAAATCGGGATCTTCTTCGTCTCACTAATTTCTCCCAATGTTTGGTCTTTATAATAAAATAGGAGCAATGGCTCTCGATAAATATCTGGTAGCTCATTAATCGTTTCGATCATTTCCTCCTCAGAACATTTGTTAATAACAGCTTCCTCAGGAAGTGGGATTGACGAACTTGACTCGTAAAAATAAACCTTTTCCTCCCAAAATTTCTGTACGGTTTTTTGTTTTCGCCAATAATCCTTACATTTATTGATGGCAATCTTATAAATCCAACTTTTTAGATTGGACCGATTTTCAAAGGTTGGTAAGGCAAGATAGGAAGAAATCAATACCTCCTGATATAAATCCTCTGAGAGCTGCTTATGCTGAACTAGTTTATAAATATAGTTTAATAGCGATTGTCCATTCTCCTGTACCCATTCTTCAAATATGTTTTCTAATTGATTTTCGATTTGTTTTGTCAATGTTTTTTCCTCCTCAAAGCACAAAAACACTCTTCACCCTAATAGACGCTTATGCGAAGGAATAACCCTACAGTTTTCTCTAAAGAAATTGAAAAAGCAGTGGGATTAAACCCACTGCCTTCCTCTCTACCAATCATTATTTATGCGGATATCGAATGGCCTGCTTCGCTTTTTCCTTTGCTCACTAGCTTGCGAAGGTATGGCAATACGAAACGATCTAAACCAAATTTACCTGCGTTATAACCTGCTGCCGCAATGAAGACTCCCATAATCACATCAGTTGGGTTATGAGATACTGTACCTGACAGCATAAATGCAAAGTTCATGACTAAGGCGAAGAATGCAGCTGCTGTTGTGAAACATCCAAGAATAAGACCAAGACCGACTAATAGCTCTCCCCAAGCTACAAGGAAATTGAATAATCCTGCATTAGGAATCGCAAAGCTTTCAAGGAAGGAGACCCAACCGCTATAGACCATATTTCCATCAGGTCCCATAACCGGATTTGCAATTGCTCCCTTTAAGAACCCACTTGCATCAAAGCCGCCGGTAATTTTCCCCCAGCCTGCTGACATCCATGCCCAGCCCAAATATATTCTTACAATGGTTAAAATACCAGCAACAATATTATTTTCTCTTAATAATTTTCCAAACATCATAATCTCCCCTTTTCTTAATAATAGAAATATTATTTCTTCTTACAATTAAAGATTATCATTTTCAGTTGACAATAACATTATTTTGTGACTTTTGTCACATTTTAGAAACAATGATTTGACAAATATTTGAATTCTATTATTTTCTAGAAGGGTCTCACATGTTATAGAACAGAAAAAACCCTTACTTTGAAGGGTTTCTAATAAGAGGCTATTTTTTTAATTTTGACTGTTTTGTGAATGGGAGTGACTTTTTTCAGTAGTTTTAACTATTTCCAGGTTTGAAATTATTTTACAAAAAAATTAATCACATAGATGGGTTTGCCACTCTTTTTAGAGAATAATAGGATACTCCAATTTTCTTACAAATGGTTAAGTAATGCATCAGGGTAAGAAGAACGGTACCTGTATTCATTCCGATGATCACTCCATCCATACCGAAACTTTGCATCGAGCCAAGAAAATAAATCAGAGCAAAGGAAACAATTGTCGACCACACATTATGAATGAAGGCATCCTTCAATAGACCAAGCCCAATTAAATAAGCCTGGAAAGGAATCACAAAGAAATGGAGAAGGAAGTAGGGAATTAATACTTGTAAATAAAGGGCCGCGGTCTCGGAGGTTAAAAACAGATTTGTTAATGGCTCGGCAAAAAAATAGAATACGAGGACAACGGGCATACCGTATAAGAAGGTAACTCCAATTACCTGTCTTAATAAATGCTGCAGCCTATCCAGATCCCTTTGGGCATAGGCTTTTGACACAGTTGGAATCAGAACAATTAATAAGGAATGAGCAATAAAGGCTGGAAAGAAGCCGATGGTCATCGCCACACCTGCCATGAGGCCAAATTGTTCGGTTGCTAGGCTTGCAGTCATTCCGGATTGTAGAAGGGCCGCTTTAATTAAAAAGGGCTGGATCGCATGGGTTAACGAATGAAAGACTCTTATGCTTGTTGTAGGAACAGAAACCGCGATCAAATTCTTCCGTACAGCTTTGCCGCTAATATATTCTGAGGAACGAGGCCTCATTTGTTGATACTGAAGGTAAAACATATGAAGCAAATATAAGAAAATGACAAACTCGCTTCCTACAAAAGTAAAAAAAGCGATCAAAATAGCCGATTCCATATCAAATTCAAACAGCTGAAACAAGAACACAAGCAGGCCGAGCTGGACAAATTTCCGCATGAAATTCGCCAATGCAATCTTGCCCATCTGCTGCTTTCCCATAAAGAACCCTCTTGCGATGGACGTAAAGGAAACAAGCGGAATAAGGACGACTATCAGCCATTTAAAAAGTGGATGATATTCCTTAAACATCGTTAAGAACGGCATGAGCAGGATAAATAGAATGAGAAAGACGGCAGTAATGACCACTGTCATATGGATGGCATACTTGAGCATATAGCGATGGTATTTCTCATCCTTTTCCGCAATAAACTTCGAAATTGAGATCGGCAGCTCAAAACTAGCCAAGAGAACAATGAGGAAAACTGTCGGCAGAATCGACATATATAGACCTAATCCTCTTTCACCAAGCTCTTTCGCTAAGACCATATTCATCACAAATTCCACACATTCTCCCAAAAAGGAAGCAACAATTAACAACAATGACCCTCTTACAAATGTACTCATGCTGCATCTCCTAACTTCATAACATCTACTCTCTAAATATATGAGACAAGTTGGGAGATTATTTAAGAAGTTTTGTTCAAAAACGTGTAAATGCTTGTTCAATCACCGTGCTGATTTTCGCCATATACGTGTGTGTGAACGGGTTTTATTCGGTACGAATAACTTAGTGAACACACACGTATATGGCGGTATAGAAGGTAACAAAAAAAGCCTACTGACGATGTCAATAAGCTTATCCTTTATTCTACCAATGAATGCTTGAACGCATAGATGACTGCTTGCGTTCGGTCCTGTACTTGAAGCTTACTCAGAATATTGCTGACATGAGTTTTTACCGTCTTTAAAGCAATAAAGAGTTCATCTGCAATTTCCTGATTGCTTTTTCCTTCCGCCATTAATAAAAGAATCTCCATCTCGCGGGAAGTAAGCTCCTCATGGGGAAGGGCATTGTTTCTTTGGCGCATCCTCGTCATCATTTTCCCCGTTACTTCTGGCTCAAGAACAGACTGCCCTTGATATGTAGACCGAACGGCATCGGCAATTTCACTCGCCTTCGAGGTTTTGAGCATATAGCTCGTCGCTCCTGCCTCTAGAGCAGGATAGACCTTTTCATCATCGAGAAAGCTTGTGACGATAATAATTTTGGCTTCCGGCCATTCGGCAATGATGTTTCTTGTCGCCTCAATTCCATCCATTTCGTTCATAACCAGATCCATTAGGATAATATCAGGACGGAGCTTTAAAGCAAGCTCAATTGCTGTTTTCCCGTTATCAGCCTCACCAACCACCTCAATATCGGGCTGAGCAGAAAGATAGGACGAAACCCCAATACGCACCATTTCATGATCATCGACAAATAATACTCTAATCATTGACCTCACCTTTTTTCTCCATAATTGGAACCTTAACCTCAAGACGAGTTCCCTTATTTTTGACGCTAACGATTTTTAACGTGCCGCCAATTTCCACTGCACGTTCGTACATATTCTGCATGCCATAAGAGCCTGCCTTCGACTCTTCTTGGTCAAAGCCGACCCCATCATCGACCACTCGCAAAATAATGAAATCGTCTCTCTGTATGAGCAGAACCTCCAGCTCATTCGCCTTAGAATGTCTTAACGTATTCGAGACGGACTCTTGCAAAATTCGAAATAGATGGTCCTCTACCCCTTTATCGAGAGGAAAATCTTCCACCTTCCAATTGATGTTCATCGTTACTTTCTGTGATAATTCGATTAAGAGCTCTTCAATTCCTTCCTGAAGCGACTTTCCTTTTAATGCAACAGGACGCAAATGAAGAAGAAGGGCTCTCATTTCAAGCTGGGACTGATGAATCATCGCCTCGACCATTTGCAGCTGTTTCGCCTCTCGCTCGTTGGAAGGTTGATTCGTTTCATTAATGGCAGACATGAGCATGGATGCCGCAAATAACTGCTGGCTTACCGAATCATGAAGCTCTCGAGCAAGGCGATTTCGCTCCTGAGAGATAATTTCCTGAATGCGGTTTTCCTGATCCTCTGCTTTTTCATTCGCTAGCTTTTGTGACAGCTTTGCCTGCTCAGCAATTTGTCTTTGAATTTTCTTGCCTCGTCCAAAAATCTCTTCCATGTCGTCAAACATTCCTTCTTCCTTTACGTCAATCGTTCTTCCCTCTTCAATTTCGTGAAGCATTTGATTGATGGATTGGAATTGTTTTTTCCAATAGAAGCCCGAAACGACGCCAAACAAAAGTCCGATGGCAAGGCTAATACTTGGCACAAATAGAATAAAGGGGATATCCATTAGCTCTCGTTCCCAAAGTTCACTGAAGCTCGAAATTGGAAAAGAAAGAGTAAACGATATCGTGATCATTACAAAAACAATAAAGGCTACTAGTAGCCCCCAGCCAATCTGCCTTTGAAGAATATTCATGAGCGCTTCACCTCTAAATCGCCAGCAAAGAACGAGGTGAAGATTTTGACCTTCTGCTCCGCCTTCTCATACCCTTCCGTTTGATACTGAACGGATTGGTTAAACATTTTATCCCCTTCAAAATGAAAGACGTTTGCGGTACCCACGATAGAGGAATGATTGATGCTCACCTCTATATCATACGGAACGAGAACCTGAAGATTGCCGACAAAGCTACGGATAAAAATGACGGTTTCCCCTTTTGGAAGAACCGTATAGCTCAAATCTACCGTTGTATCCCCAATCAATGTTTGGATATTAATATCATTCCATTCGTAGACCTGTTCAGGTGTCTTCCGATCTTTAAAAAGCGTGTTTTCAAAAATTGGCTTTTTTTCGAGTAATACCTCTGCTTGTTTTTTCTCTAAATCCTCTGTCTTTATAATCGGTTGGATGACTTCGGGCTTCTTTTTCGATTTGGCATATTCCATAATGAGAAAAACTAATATCGCTAAGAGCAGGAACTTAAATGTCATCATATTAAAGATACTTAGTGTGAAAAAGATGATTCCAAACCAGAAAAATAATTTTCCCGTTGAGCTAGGCATCCATTTTCGTCCCATGTATATCATGCCAATTGCAACTAGGAGGGAAAAGATGACGCCGCGATTAAAGAAAGAAATCTCTAGTAATAAAACGACTAGGCCTAGTAAAATTGCCCAGCTGACATATTCGCTTTTTATCTTTAACTGCATATTTGCTCCTCCCCTCCTATGAGAAATAACTTTGTTAGCTTCAAAGAGCGTAGAAACTCTACGCCCTTTTTTAGAATATCATGTTTATACCAGTTTTTCTTCTTTTTTCATATCTTTTTCAAGCTGTGTGATTCTTGCATCAATCGTGCTGCGCTGATAGGAAGAATTCACTTCATTTTCGAGGCGATTCAAGTAGGATTCAATCTCCGCAAAACGAGAGTAAGACTTCTCTGAATATAGGTCGTTATCAATGACCTGGTTAATGCGGTGATTGGCTCTTGAAACATTCTCACGACCCATTAATTCCATGCGACGAATTTGCATATCCTTTAACCTATGCTTCATTTCTTCATATTTTCTCTCAAGGTCCTGTAATTCTTTGTCCGCTTCATGAAGCGATTGCTTAAGTCTAGCTGCACGCTCTTCATAATAGATGGCCTCTTGCATAGCAAATTGCTGTAATTCGCTTTCTCCTGCTTTGGCGGCAACATCCGCTTGATATTTGCGTTTATCCACAAGCTCAGCCGCTTGCCCATACTCACGAGCGAATTCTTCCTTTAAGCGATATTGTCGTGTAATTAATTTCTGCACCTTCTCTGTTTCCTGTTCGCACTGACGAAGATATTGATTTAGTAAGGAGATAGGATTTCTTTTCTCCTTTTGATCCAATGCCTCATTGATGTCTGCAACGACGATATTTTTAATACGGGTGAATAAGTTGGTCATATTAACCTCTCCTCATTTGATAGTTTTTTGTGACAATGAATGTTTCTGTGAACCTTTGTACTGATTAGTAATTCTTAAGCTCTGACCATTGCTTTTCAAAGTTTTGGAATGGGTCGTCACTTTCGACGGCCATCTCCTTTGTACCATTCCATTTTTTATAAACGACAAAGAGAATGTATGCTGCGACGATGCCGATAATGGCCGGTACATTGGAGGCCGCTGCCATGAGTAAGAAAAAGCCCAAGATAGCGAGTCCAATCTTTAGTCCAAGGGAATCTGTTTTTAGGAACTGTTTAAAGACGTAATACAGGATGGCTAAGCTCACGGCAAGCCCTACCAATGGTCCAAGATTTGCAATCAACACGAATGCAGCAATGCCTCCTAATAAAAGCAACCCGAATTTTTTCATTTGTTGTTGCCTCCTTTCTTGATTTCATCTTACCTAGATTTCATGCTTTTCATAACGAGCCTGAGCTTTATTTTTCGATCGGTCTTGAGTCTTAGAAAGGGATAGGTCTGGGACTTACTCGCCATTTTCCCCATAAAAAAACGCCGGAATATCCCGGCATTTTAGGCTTTATTGCACAATATATTACTGCATTATTTTTGAATGAACATCTGCGTCCAGTAATATCTTTGGGAGCCACCTGCCGCATATCCTACCCCAATTTCTGTGTAGGATGAATTCAAAATATTAGCCCGGTGACCAGGACTATTCATCCAAGCTTGAACCACCTGCTGAGGTGTCGTTTGCCCAGCTGCAATATTTTCACCTGCACTTCGATACGCCAGTCCAAAGCTCTTAATCATGGTAAAAGGAGAGCCATAGGTTGGACTGTCATGGGAGAAATAATTCTTGTCCCTCATGTCAGCGGATTTGTAGCGGGCAATTCTTGATAGTTCCCAATTGGCTTTTAATGGCTTCAAACCGTACTTTGCCCGTTCCTGATTCGTTAGCTGGATGACTTGATTTTCAACATTCTTTGTTCCACTATAGTTTGGAATGGTGATCTTTTGCCCTGGATAGATCAAGCGTGGATTCTTAATCTGTGGGTTAGCTGCAATAATTTCTGACAAGCCAACCTGATACCAAACAGAGATCTTCCACATTGTATCCCCACGGCTAACAGTATGTACCTGCTGAGCGTGAGATATGGTTGGTACCAGCGCAAGAGATAATAGTAATGAAATGCTAATTAGTAGTTTTTTGAGCATTTTTCACTCCTCCTCGAAGATAGAATTCATCATAGAGTGAAAAATAAATCATGGATGATATTGCCAGTTTTATGAATGAAATTTTCTTGAACCTTTACTTAAAAAAGACTAGTTCAATCTAACTGAACTAGCCCCATTATTTCTAATCTAATAGCTTTTTTTCCGAGATAATTACCCCGTCTTCGTCCGCATATACATAATGTCCTGGTTTCCAGTCCATCGACAAGAAGCTTAACGGAATATTCGTTTCACCTTTTCCTTCCTTTTTACTTTTTAGAGGATGGGTGCCCAAGGCAAGAATTCCTACATCCAGCCCAGCGAGTTCTGCAGAATCACGTACACATCCATTGATGATCACTCCTGCTAATCCTCTCGTTTGAGCAATTTCCCCGAGCCTGTCACCCAAAAGTGCACAGCGCTGGGAAGCACCTCCATCGACAACAAGGACACTTCCTGCCGGAATCGTTTCTAGGGCACTCCTTACTAAAACATTGTCCTCAAATACCTTTACGGTCACGATTGGTCCTGAAAATTTTTTTCTCTTGCCAAAGGACCTTAGAGAAGAGCCCAAGACCTGAATCTCATTTGAATAATCATCACATAAATCTGCTGTTTTGAAATCCATTATGCTTCCCCCTTACTTTCAATCTTCTTATTATTTCTTTATAGACCTCATAAAATCCTCTTCTTTATCTGTCACGCTATGCATATGGTGTTATAAGGGAGGGAGTTCATGATGCTAGTATGGTCGATAATACTTATTGGATTTATGATTTCCCTAGGGATTGTTGTCGGTATTTATGTTCATGTTCTACAGGTTGCTCTCGATACGGAAGATTCCACCAGAATTGATCCATTACCAAAAAAATAGCTTTGGCTGCCCTATTAGCGGCATTTTTTTTTGATTTTAGGGGGGCTGTCGAGAAATAAAATACATACATTTCACAGAAGTGGAAAAATTAACTACATACATATTTATTTGGAGGTTTGTGATGACGAACAATTACGAAATGCCTCAATTTCCACAATCCTATTGGAGAAATTTTGAATTGCCTATTTTTAATAAAATGACAGAGGACCAATCCTTTGATGTAGCCATTGTCGGTGGTGGAATTACTGGCATAACCACTGGCTATTTATTAGCGAAGGAAGGACTTAAAGTCGTCATTATTGAAGCAGGCAGAATTCTGACCGGAACCACTGGTCATACGACGGCAAAAATCACCGCCCAGCATGATATTATCTATGATGAGTTTATTAGCCATTTTGGTGAAGAAAAGGCAAGAATGTATTACGATGCCAATACGGACGCATTAAATTTTATCCGAAAAATGGTGCAAATCAACCAAATTGATTGTGATTACAGTGATCAGGATGCAATTATTTATGCAGATACAGAACAGGGAGTGAGCAAGGTTGAAAAAGAGGCGAAGGCTTACCAGACGCTTGGCATTACAAGCACGACGATCAATAGTATTCCGTTCGATATTCCCATTCAAACAGGTTTGGTGATGCATAATCAGGCGCAATTCCATCCGCTCAAATATTTGAATCAATTAGTGAAGCTATTTGTCGATGCTGGTGGGACAATCTATGAAAATACGACGGCCGCTGATATTGAAGATGGGGATTCTCCTTGGGTGCTGCTTAGAAATGGAACCAAAATTCATTGTCAGTATATTATTGCCGCCTCCCATTTTCCTTTTTGTGATAAAAAAGGGCTTTTCTTTGCCAGAATATATGTAGAACGTTCCTATATTCTTGGGCTCAAGACGAAAAAAGCCTTCCCAGGTGGCATGTATATTAGTGCCGACACCCCTACTCGCTCCCTGCGCTCCACCCCGATGGACGGCGAAAATCTCGTATTAGTAGCTGGTGAGGGCCATAAAACAGGACAAGGAATCGATACCATCAAGCACTATTTGGCCCTTGAACAATTCGCAGAGGACGTGCTTGGAATTGAAGAATACAAGTATCGCTGGTCCGCACAGGATATGACTACACTAGATAAGGTACCTTTTGTTGGGCCACTAACTGAGAATCAACCGAGAGTACTCGTCGCAACAGGCTATAGAAAATGGGGCATGACGAACGGAACCGCAGCCGCCATTCTCTTAAAGGATCTTGTTCTAGAAAAAGATAATCCTTATCGAGAGCTCTACACACCCTCTCGCTTTCATGCCGATCCCGATGTGAAGAAATTCATAAGTACCAACTTGGATGTAGCAAAGCATCTCATTAAAGGGAAGCTCGAGGTCATCCCGATGCACCCGAGCGAACTAGGGAAGGACGAGGGCTCACCAGTTATGATCAATGGCCAGCGTGCCGGTGCCTATCGCGACCAGGAAGGGAAACTCCATATTGTCGATACGACATGCAAGCATTTGGGCTGTGAGGTGGAATGGAATGACGGAGATCGAACATGGGACTGCCCATGCCACGGCTCCCGCTACTCGATTGATGGAGAAGTCCTCAATGGTCCAGCTGTACGACCGTTAGACCCAATCGAGTGGGAGGAAACAAGCTCATAAGTAAATTCGATTATAACTCACTTAAACTCCTCATAAATTGGTAAAATTGGATTAAATGAATAAAGGTAAATAATATTGCACAAAAAAACTGACTTAGGGGAATCCATAAGTCAGTTTCTTTAGTTAATCAACAATTCTCTTTTGATTCCGCTCGTCCTTTGGTGTAAATTCCACTAATTCTGAGCTTTGTCTTTGTTTTTTCTGATTTTTGTTGCGTTCTGCATTGGCGTTTGCCATTTTGGTACGACCCATCTACCTCATCTCCTTCAAATATGGTCATTGGTAGTATGAGTATTCCTCAATCTCTTCATTCTAGGGAGCAATAATTACCTTCTTTCGTCAGGACTGACGATATCTCCCTTATAGAACACCCTTCGATCCACAGCAATCTCTAGTTCACGACAAAATTTCTTCAGCTCTCTCTCTTCCCGCTCCGTCACCAAAGAAATCACGATGCCGTCTGCTCCAAAACGTCCCGTCCGCCCGGACCTATGGACATATTGCTCGATATCCTTAGGGAAATCAAAATGAACAACATGAGTGACTCCTTGAATATCCAATCCTCTTGCTGCCACATCTGTTGCCAAAAGCATCGGGACTTTTCCTGTTCTAAAATCCTTCAGAGCATTTTTTCTTTTATCCTTATTAAGATCACTATGCAAAACAGCCACCTGTACACCGTTGTATGCTAGCTTTTCAAAAGCCACCGTTAAATTACCAATATCCCTCATGAAGACCAGTGCCTTAACATCTTGAATGCGCGAAACCTTTTCTAAGAGCTTTAGCTTTTCCCTTTGCTCTGCGGCAAAATAAACATGCTCCACTCTACCAGATTGGATCGTCTCATCCTTTTTCACCCGAATCACTTCTGGATCCCGCATGAAAGCCTTCGCTTCCTTTTCGATATAGCCTGATAGGGTTGCAGAAAAAAGGACCACTTGCGTGTCGGCAAGGGCGGAGCGAATAATATTCTGCACAGTCGGAAGATGCTCATGAGTGAGAAGCTGATCTCCCTCATCCAAAACAATGGTTTGAACCTCATGCATCTTAATTTTCTTTTGCTTAATTAGTTCATACATTCTACCGGGTGTACCAGCGATAATATGAGGATTCTTTTTCAGCTTTTCGATTTGTCTCTTTACATTAGCCCCGCCGATAAAGGAGGCAGAGCGAATTCCACTACCTTCACTCCACTTGCCAACCTCCTGCAAAATTTGCATAACCAGCTCTTGTGAGGATGCCAAAATAACAGCTTGAATCGTCTTTTTTCCAGGATCGATCCTATTCAATACAGGCAGTAAATAAGCCAGGGTTTTTCCCGTACCCGTTGGCGACTCTGCCAAGACGTCCTTCCCTTCTAAAATGAAGGGAATGGCGGATGCCTGAACCTGTGTCGGCTGATTGAACCCAGCTTTTTCCCATGCGTTTTTAATAGTATCCTTCATTTTCGTTTGAATCAAATCGCTCATCGTTTTCTCCTTTAGTTTCATCTTTTTCCACTATAGCGAATGACACACAAAAAAGCTAGAATTCCTTTTCTAGCTTTCTTATGGTGCGACTTCTGATAAGAAGCTCTTTGTTCTCGTGCCAGTACGGCGAATGGCCACTTGGGCGTGAACCTCAACATCCGCTCGGGCAAATTCTTTATCCCATTGGTTCCCTATTTCCTTCGCCTTCTGATAATGCTGCCTGTTAAGCTCTTCTCCGAATCCAAAAATGTCAACACCATATTCCTTCTGAACCTTCTTAATGGTTGCTTCCACCATATTTTTGATATGGTTCTCCGCTACTTTTTCGATTTCACTATACGTTTTCATCTTTGTTAAATCCTTCGCACATTGCATACTATTTAGATTGGATTCAGCATGAATCTTCACCTGAAGAACTGGCGTATCCCCTCGATAATTAGTTTTAAGGGTTGTCTTATTCTTCGTGATAAGCAAGTCAAAGAATTTTTCTTCGTTGTCACTGCAGGGAGTTGTTACCATTGTTTGTTTTAAATTTTGGGTCCATAGATAATTCCTTGTATCCTCTAAAGTCAAATACCCGATTAATTTATCCATATCAAATACGGCCATTCCATCCAGCTCAACAGTAGCTTCTGGTTTAATGTTATTATTGCTATCCGTGGATTTTCCTTTCTCTGGACTCCCTTTTATGACTGCAGTACTCGCCACTGGTGCCCGGCCTTTGGAAACGATTGCATTAATAAAATCGGTAAGGCGGATACGAGGGTCGCCACCCCAAGTTTCCACTAGAGATTTAGTTTGCTTTTGAACCTTTAAGGATGGAACTTTTTCGATATTATCATTGACTTGTGTAAATTTCGCTGCTTCATCTCCTTTTGTAATCAAAATATTGAAGTCATTACGAAATTCTGGGGATCGCTCAATTTCATCCAGAAATGGCCCAACCCCTTCTCGCGCAATTTTTTCATTAATATACACAACCCTTGTATGCGAGAATTTTAAAATTCGACTGATTCCAATATTCATTTTAACTGACATTTCTGGAAGTGAATCCCCTTCAAGCGACAAGGACGTTACTGGGGCTCCGGGTTCTGGACTTTGCTTGGAAAATTGCCGTGGATTTACATATCCTACCGTCATCTTATATTTTCTTTCATCCCCGGGATCAATCGCTATCCCTGTCACGATCGCAATATCGTTCATCTCCGTGCTGTCCCAACAGCCCGACAGAAAAACATTCATCGTCATTATCAGCAAAAACAGACATTTCTTCATTTGCTTCCTCCCTTAGCAGGTGGAGGTGATGGACTCTCATTGCCTTTTTCTCTAATCGGAGCTTTCGCAAATAGATACGTAGGACGCTTACGGTTAGCCCAAGCAGGAATCCTGACAAAAATGTCATCCTGGTTTTCAATTGTGAACGGAGCAACTCCAGCTAAATAAGGGACACTAAATGATCTTAAGCTCGCAAGGTGAATCACCATCGCAACCAAGAAAAGCAGCACTCCGTACAATCCGAACACAGCAGCAAAAATAATTAGTACAAATCTCAGCAATCTTGTCGAAATCGAGAAATTATATATAGGTGAAACAAAGCTTGCTATGGCGGTGAATGCGACAATAATGACTAATACATTTGACACCAGACCTGCTTCAACAGCTGCCTGTCCAATGACCAATGCGCCCACGATTGAGACGGTCTGTCCCACTGCCCGCGGCATGCGGACCCCAGCCTCCCGCATGATCTCAAAGGTTAGCTCCATTACAAAAATCTCGATAACAGCTGGAAAGGGGACTCCCTCTCTTTGTGCTTGTATACTCAATAACAATAGCGTTGGTAGCAGCTCCTGATGAAAAGTAGAAAGAGCCACATATAATGACGGCAGGATTAAAGCAATCATAAACGATATATAACGGACGATACGTATAAAGCTCGACATGAGATATGGCTGATAGTAGTCCTCAGGGGACTGAAAAAAATCTGTCAGCACACTCGGTACGGTCAAAACAAAGGGGCTTCCGTCTACAAAGATCGCTACCTTTCCTTCCATTAAATCCCCACAAACCGTGTCCGGTCTTTCCGTATTAAAAACAAGCGGAAATGGGGTAACAATCTTATCTGTGATGAATTCCTCAATATTTCCCGAATCCAAGACGCCCCCTATGTCAATTTTTTGGATTCGCATTCGAACTTCATCCAGAATATCATGATTTGTGATATCCCCAATATAGCCAATTGCTACCGTTGTCTTCGTATCCCTTCCTACATGGAAGCTTTCAAATGCCAAATGTGGATTCTTTAATCTTCTTCGAACCAAGCTCAAATTTGTTTCAATACCTTCGATAAAGCCCTCCTTTGGGCCGCGAATAATCGTTTGTGTGCTTGGTTCGGCAATGGAACGATGCTCAATATTGCCAATCTGCACAGACAGCGCCTTTCCTTCTCCATCCACCATGATGACGGCAAAGCCATTTAATATTTGCCAAACCACTTTGTGAAAAGTATCGGCATATTCAAAGGACAAGGTTGGGAAATATACATTACGAAGCGTGTCCAAATTGGGCTTGGGTCCTAAATTGGCGGCATATTGAGCAGCATTTAACACTTTATCTGTTAGATCGTCCATATTTAACATCGTCTGTAGGTAGCAAACGCATGCATCCTTTTCTCCAAGCTTGATTGATTCCATTTTGAAATCAAAGCTTTTGTTAAAGAGTTGACCGATTTGCTGTTTATTTTGTTCAAGATTTCTAAAGTATTGATTAGGAAGATCCTCTAGCTGAAATAGCTCTTCTGCCGTTAAATTTCCTTTATCTTTGTTTTTTCTTCGATAAAACAAGAAATCAAACAGACCCATGTTTGTCCGTTCCCCTTTGTTGTTTTTTTACCTTCCAAATGAAAAGAGGTGTAATGGAGATTGGAATAAGATACTGAAATGGGACATGCATATAATGAGGGATGAACTTAAGCCCCTCCTCAATATGTTCTGCGTAATTAGCCGAAATTTGAACGGAACCATAGCAGATAATGGCGGCGATTGGAAATACAAAGTAGCGATAAGGAAGATTTATGATATGCTCAAGCCCCTTCAACCCAGCATAGAAGAACACACTGACCTTTGTGATAATCCCAAACATAACGATAAATACAACGATCAAATCTACTCGCTCGATGAATTGCAATAGGGAAATCTCTCTGGCAGCAGAAAGGAATGGGAACACCGTTCGTTCGAGCTGCTTTGGACCGAGTGTCACAATGGCAATAAACCTCTGATACATAATAATGAAACCGCTCATAAGAACCGCAATGATACTGACCTTTCGCGCTTTGTCAAAATGCGTAACAGCTGGAATAATCACCAAAAAGGCGACCAATTCTCCGAAAGGAAAAGTGAGCAATTTCGGGAAGATATGTTTCATAATCGGCCCAAACCCCTCTGCCAATACGGGTTGCAGATTCTCAAACTCCATTTCACCTGACAAAAGAATGGCGATACCAATCAGAAGGATAAAGCTAAAGACATAGGGGAGAAACACTTCAGCTGTCCTACCGAATACCTCCAGACCCAAATAGAGCATATAGCAGATGACCATCATCATCGTAATCATGACAACCTCAATCGGTGTAGTTTCAAAAATCACGGTTGTGATCAACTCACCAAAGTCTCTTAGTACCCTTGAGGCAATATAGACAAAGTAAAGAACATACAAAAAGCTAATGACCTTACCGAACCATTTCCCAAAGCAAAATGTAAAAATTTCAAAGATATTTTTCCCCGGCAGTTTTTTGAGTAAAAACATATAAAAGCTAATAAGACATATGCCAATTCCTGTAGCAATCGCAACAGCTAACCATGCATCCTGTTTTGACTCATTTCCAACACCGACAACGGCAACACTACCGATTTCAAAAATAAAAATCAAAACAGCTAGCTGCCAGAGGGATATTTTTTCAACGAGGTTTTTGCTCATGACTCTTTAGACCTTTTATTTTTGTGGATGCGGAAGTCCACAATCAACGCCAAGATAAACCCAACTACTAATGCGAAGTCCACATAAATTTCATTTGTCCCCTGATCCTCAGCAAATAGCTTGTAAATACTGATGAAAAATGACTGTTTGTACAAAAACACATCAATGCCTGAAATGAGGAATAATATCCCCGCGAAAGTAACAAGAAATGTTATGGTCACCATGAACTATCATCCTACCTTTTCATTCCATATTTTCCACAGTTTTTGCATGATTATGTAAAAAATAGTTCTATACGCAAAAAAGACTCATTTCCATACAGAAATAAGTCTTTTTTTCATCCAATTTTCCAATTCTTCACGTCTTCGATAAGCTCTCTATATTTCCCCTCGATTTCTTCTGCACTTAAAGGCCTGCTGAAAAAGTAGCCTTGAACCTCCTCACATTTTTGCTTTTGAAGGTAGGTTGCCTGTTTTTCCGTTTCTACCCCTTCAGCTGTAACAGATAATTGAAGATTCTTTGCCATATTAATAATCGTGGCAACGAGAATGGCATGATTCTCATTCACCGTTATATTTTGAACAAATGATTGATCAATTTTCAGACGGTCGATTGGCAGCTGTTGAAGATAATGCAGTGAGCTATAGCCTGTCCCAAAATCATCAATGCTAATTTTTACACCGAGTTTTTTTAGTTTAGCTAGTATTTCAATACTTCTCTCCAGATCAATCGTCATGCTTTCTGTAATTTCTAGCTCCAACAAATGTGGGGGTAGTCCAGTTTCCTTCAAGATCGACTCCACAGACTGAACCAAATTGGACTGCAGGAATTGTCTTGTCGATAGATTCACGGCAATCGGAACCTCTGGTAGCCCTGCTTGACGCCAAGCAACCATCTGCCTAGCTGCCTCCTTCATAACAAAGGCGCCAATAGGCACAATCAAACCTGTCTCCTCTGCAACTGGAATAAAGGTTCCTGGGGAAACCAACCCTCTCGTTGAATTCTTCCATCTTACTAATGCTTCAAATCCTGATAGGGTCCCTTCGACGATATTAATCTTTGGCTGATAATGGACAATAAATTCCCCTTTCTGAAGCGCCTTCCTTAAGTCGTTCTCCAGAGCCAACTTTTCATATGAAGGATCAGAGGTCAAAGGTGCATAGATCGCAAAGTTATTCTTTCCTTGATCCTTAACCCGATACATCGCTGTATCAGCCCGTTTTATAAGCGTATCAGCATCCTTGCCATCTGCTGGGTACATCGAGATTCCGATACTTCCTGTGATATGTAGCTCGTAATCCTTAACACGAAGAGGTCGATTAAATAGAGACAGAATCGTTTTGGCACAGTCTATTGCTTCCCCTTCATAGCTAATATCTGGAATAAGGATGATAAATTCATCCCCACCCAATCTTGAAATCAGATATTTATAGCTCAAGTTTCCAATAAGGAGCTGACTAGTAGCCTTTAGCACCATATCTCCGACCTCGTGCCCCAACGTATCATTAATATTTTTGAATCGGTCTAGATCGAGAAAAAGAATGGCAAATTTCTTGTTAGGATCTTCCTCACTATGGCGTATTACCTCATCAATCCGTTCTCTGAGCAACCGGCTATTTGCTAACCCTGTTAAATGGTCATAATAGGCTGCTCTTCGCAGTGACATGTAGAGGGATGCTCGGTCCAGTGCCATGGCAATTTGATGGGCAAACATCATGATTTCTTCCTCATGTATCCGGTCAAAAAAATTCGGGCTCACACTTCCCAAATTCAAGGACCCAAGTACTTTATCCTTGGTAATGAGAGGAGCCATCATCGTTGTGGCAATTCCTTCCTTCAAAAGAACCTGTTCTTGCGGGTAAATCCCCTCCTCGGTCGTGTGGTTTCTTATCATAAGCTGCCTATTTTCTATCATCAAATGGATCGGGGTATCAGCAAGAGGAATGATTTCCTCCTTTAAAAATTGCTGATTGACCAAGGAGACGATTAGAATTTCCTCTTCATTATCTTCTTCCCAAAGGGCAATGGATATTTTATCTGCTGGGATGTATTGTAGAATTTCCTTCAAGGAGACGCGAATGACTTCTTTTTTGCTCGGGTTGTTTTCCATTACCGACCGAGCGATATTACTCAAAGCTTCTAAAATGCTAACTTTATCTGATAGACTTTTAGTCGCAATATTTATTTCGTTGACAAGCTGATCCTCAAAATTCTCAATGGTTCTTGACATATGATTAAAAGAAGTGACAAGCTCATTAATCTCCGTTAATTGCTCTTCAGGTACTGTAACATTTCGGTTCCCTTTCGTTACCTGTTTTGTGGCCTCTACGACTTTTTTTAAAGGCAGGGTCAACTTCCCGCTTATCCAAAAAGAGAGTAATAGAGAGATAACAGAAATAATGATAGAGGTGATCACCGTTGTACGAAGAACATGCTCCTTTTGTTCTTCCACCTTAATCGTGTTAACAGCGATTTCAATCTCCCCTACTTCTTTCTGGAAATAGAAGATTGGTACCGTTGTGACCATTACTTTCTTCGGATCATCGAGAGTTTCTCCCTTTTGATTGATGACACGTCCTTCCACATTACGAATCTTCACATATTTTACATCGGGTTGATCGATCAGAGAGTAGGCAAGGGGACTTATTTCTGCGTAATTCTCCTTTAACATAGACAGCCCGATAGCTGAACCAAGTGTATTCGCCATAGAAATGGCTTCATTCTTTAAAGACTCCTCTAATTGACTGCTCTCCTTCCATAAATAAAAGGAGCTTATACACAATACTGCGGTCAAAATTAGGATATTCATCGTTAGCCAGAAGCGAAAGGCGATGCTATTAAACCATTTCATCGGTTGCTAACCTCCTCAAGCTTGGCTAGCCATTTTTGATAATAGATTTTTTGTTGTTCCCGTCCATAGCTTTCCGTGATTCGATTCCATTCTATTGCTGTTTGATCGAGTGCTTCTTGGGCGGTCAATTGACCAATCAGAGCGAGGCCAATCTTTTCATCCAAGGCTTGCATATACTCCCAACCGCCTGGAAGCATTAAATCTGCATTCGTATGAGCTAGACTCTCTTCTAGAACCGATAGAAATTTTTCCTGAACCTCTTCGTTTGGAAATGCCCCCTTCCCTTTTAAGGACAGGTGGCTTTCTCGATAGGGATCATTGATGGTTTGTAAGGAGGTGACCAATTTCGAGCTAACGTCCTTTGAGGTCAAATATTGAATGACCTTCCAAGCCTCTTCCTGTTTTGCCGTCTCGCTTGAAATACCTAATACTCTTCCGATCCAAACACCCCCTCTAGGCGAATTCGGATCGTCCCCAGGTACAACCGTCCAATCTACCTTGTTAGCAATTTGGGAATCCCATTTTCCTTCATCAAAGGAAAACCGTGATGTATCACCCCACTGAACGACCATAGCTACTTTCCCCTGCAGGAACACATTATTTAAATCAATCCAATCATACATGGCATTAGGTGGGGTAGCTCCGCTATTCCGCAGATCAATCCAGCTTTGAAGGGATTCCACGCCTAGCTTGGATTGAATCTGAGGATTCATATTTTCATCAAAATACTTGCCACCCATGGACAGATATCTTTCCGCAAACCAAATATACCTTTTAGCATCTCCGGTAAATGTGGCTGTTCCATAAATATCTATCTTTCCATCTCCATCCTCATCCCTCGTCAGGAATTTTGCAATTTTGTCGTACTCTTCCCACGTTTTAGGTGGAAGTAAAGGAGTTCCGAATTGCTCTTCATATTCCTTGCTGTATTTTTCAAATATATCTGTTCGATAGAATAAGAAATGGGCATCTCCATCATAGACAACGCCGTAATCATGGTCATTGTAATGCATATACATGTTTCGATAAATCGGAATAATCTCTTCATAGGATGGATCACTTTGAATATATGGATCTAACGGGAGAAGCATATCCCTTTCTACATATTGAGGGATTTTTCCTGGAAAAAGAATATACAGATCGTATGTCTCCTTGCTCGCAAAAAGGAAATCCTCGACATTATCATTCATCCGGTTCGGAAAATAGTATTCTAGTTGAATGCCAAACTTTTTCTGAATATTGTCCTCCTCCATTCTGAAGGCAGCCAGCGCTTCTTCAGAATCAGCAATGACCTTTAACGTCGTGAGATTTTGTGACTCCTTCTCCACCTTTTTAACTGGTTCATCCTTTTCGCAGCCTGTGACAAAAATAAATAATAATAGAACCACAGCATATACGTGCTTTATCATTGCTATCACCCATTTGATAGAATAAATACTTAACCATATTATAATCCTTGTTATTTCAACAATCCTCCTATCTAGTAAAAATGTCACAATAATTACGAAAATTGGGAGACCGTAAATAATCGGATGGCAATTCCTTCATTTCACTCTCGCCGGCTTGCCAACATAAAGAAGGACTCACCCTTTGAAAGAGCAAGTCCTTATAGTCTTGATTTGGAATAGATTTTCGGCGGCTGCTTTGCCTTTCGCACCAGTTGGTTAATGACCTCTGAGAAGACGAGTCCAAGTGCAATCGCTCCTGAGATTAAGCCTGCTTTTGCCGCTAGGCTGAGCGCGAAGCTATAGTCATTTTCGACAAAGTTCCTCATTGCATCATAGGCCAAGCCTCCAGGGACAAGTGGGATGATGCCAGCAACATTAAAAATAATAATCGGTGTTTTGTATACTCTTGCAAAAATATGACAAATGATGCCGACCACAAACGAAGCAATAAGGGATGCTGGAACCACATCATAGCCAAATGTCGTCATCATCACATAGATAAACCAACCGGACATCCCGACAATCCCACATTTTATTAAAGAGCTCTTTTGTGCGTTAAAAATAATGACGAATGCCGCTGTTGCAATAAAACTTGTGATCAGTTGTTCAATCATTATGGAATATCTCCCCTACATAAAAGTTAAGACAATGGCGACCCCAGAACCAATGGCAAAAGCCGTTAACAACGCTTCCGCCCCTTTAGAAAGACCGGAAACTAAATGTCCTGCCATCAAATCTCTTATAGCATTGGTAAGCACAAGGCCGGGAACTAACGGCATTACGGAACCGATGATTATTTTATCTACCTGAACCCCCCAGCCAAACTCGACAGCTAGGACGGCAATTATCGCAATGATTAAGGAAGCAACAAACTCTGAGAAAAATTTAATCGGAACGAGACGCTGTGCATAAATAAAGCCCAACAATCCTGTCCCCCCTGCAACAAGGGCTGCTGGGAAATCAAACCAGGTCCCCTTGAACATAATTAAGAAGCAGCCACTGGCCGCTGCTGCAGCGAGCACCTGGATCACAGTTGGATAACCCGCCTTTGATTCCTCAATTTCTTTTAAGGCGTAATAGGCCTCATCAAGTGTGAGCTCGCCTTTGCTGATTCTTCTAGAAATACTATTCACATAAGTAACCTTTTGCAAATCTGTCGTTCGCTCTGTAATTCGGAAAAGCTTTGTTTTTGTTGGCTGATCACTTTCGATTGAAAAAATAATTCCTGTCGGAGTCACATAGCTATGCGATTCCTTCGCACCATATGCAGAGGCGATTCGCATCATCGTATCCTCCACCCGATAGGTTTCTGCCCCACTTTGGAGCATGATCTTTCCAGCAAGCACGCAAACTTCCATGATGTCATATGTATTTTTCTGCTGAATAGTCATTTTTTCTCCCCTCAAATTTACTCAAATATGTACTATCATAATATCATTGGAGGGTTAATACAATTTCTAATCCTAAAATTTGTAGCTCGAGGGTGAAATTCGGTAGACTAGGAAAGAGGTGAGGAGAGATGGATTTCTCAAACATTAAAGTGATTGTATTTGATTTGGACGGAACATTATATGAAGATATGCACCATTTTGATTATCAGGCAGCACGGTTGAGGGAGCGGCTCCCTAAGGAGAAGCAACCACTTTTCGACCAGGATTACATCGCAATCAAGCATGGCAAGCACCCATTGAAAATCGGACGAGTATTTGATTGTTTCAAGGATTTAATACTCGTCCAGTTCGATAACCGAGTGAAAGAAGCCTATGATTGGAACGGAAACAGATTATCCGAGGAGGAAATTCACGAGCTCTATCCTGTACCGATTGAACTGAATTTCACGACCATGTTAAGTGTTGGCGATCCTTGGTGGACATCCATTTCGGTTGCTGCTCACTACGGACTTGATAGCAGGAGCAGCTATGATGCCTTTCTCGAGACACGGGAATTCATGATGGGACCTGAGTTTGAGATGGAACCGATTAATGGATTTAAGGAGACTCTCGAGGACATTCATGGACGAGTAAAGCTCGCTCTCTTAACGAACAGCCCTGAACCAGACAGTGAGGCTATTTTGTCCAAGCTTGGTTTAGATCAAATGTTTGACCTGAAAATATTTAATGGTCAAAAGCCCAATAGGACCGAGGAACGATTCGCAACCTTTAAGGAGCAATTTGGCGTGGAGTATCATGAAATTTTGAGTGTCGGTGACAACTGGATTAATGAAATCCACCCTGTTCAAGGGCTTGGCTGTGCAACCATATTTATCGATCCGTACGATTTGGGCTTAACTGCCGACCTGGTTGTCCGAAGAATGGGAGAAGCGATGCCTTTGCTGCGTAAAGTAGGAACCCCCTTTTAATAGGGGGATCCTGTTTGGATTAAACAAATGCCCAACATCCTAGGACGTTGAGCGTAAGTATGCTTTTATCATAAGATACGTAATTTCATTCGGGAGCTGCTCCTTAATCGGCTTGAGCTTTTCCCGGCCCACCTCTTCGACCGCTTTCTGGATCATGGGCATATATGAACTCGGAATAATTTCTTCTATGTCAATGTCGAGCCCTTGTGCCATACATTGCATAATATGATTTTCAATGGTGCTTATGGCCATCTCTCTTTTTTTGGCTATTTCGGGAACCGTCAAGCCTTCTTTAAAAAGCTCGAACGTGATCAGATGAGAATTTTTCTCGAGTTTTTTTGATTTTTGAGTTGAAGTCTTCATTACTGGTTTGCCGCTTAATCGTTCCGGGTTGGCCTTGCAAAAGTTCTCAATCACACTAAGAAAAACAGCTCCGTATTTCTCGAGCTTCAGCTCCCCTACTCCATTCACGTTCAGAAATTCCTCGCTCGTCATTGGAAGCTTGATACACATATCCTTTAAGGTCGCATCAGAAAAAATCACAAAAGGTGGTACCTGCTCTTGTTCTGCGATGGTCTTTCGTACCGCTCGAAGCTCTTCAAAGAGCGGGTCACGATTCGAAACCTCTTTGACCTCAATGATTTCCTTTCGAAAGACGAGCTTTTTTCCAAGCAGAACCTCTTTTCCTGAAGGAGCAACAAAAATCGTCGGATAGGCTCCTTGCTCAACCCCAATTAAATCCTGGGAAATGAGGAATTCGATGAACTCACTGACCTCCTTTGCACTCTTTTCTTTGAGAATGGCGTAGGTAGGCAGCTGATCAAAGCCAAATTCGATGATTTTTCGATCCTTGGAGCCGGTCAAAACCTTTGCGACTGCGGTTTTTCCAAAACGCTGCCCCATCCGGATAATGCAGGATAAAACCATTTGTGCCTCTTTCGTAACATCCACACTGGAACGAGCATCCGTACAATTCCCGCAACGGCCGCAGGAGGTATGGTTGGTTTCTCCAAAATATTCAAGGATAAAGCTTTGCAAACAGCTTTCTGTATGGCAGTAATCCACCATTGATTGCAGCTTGTCCAGTTCCTGTGAAATCCTTGAACGATCGGCAGACTGGTCAATTAGATAACGTTGCACCTGCACATCCTGTGAAGAATATAGCAGAATGCATTCACTTGGCAACCCATCGCGGCCCGCACGGCCTGCCTCTTGATAATAGCTCTCCATATTCTTAGGAAGCTGATAATGGATACAATAGCGGATATTTGATTTATCGATCCCCATTCCGAAGGCGGATGTGGCCACCATTACCGTCGTTTCATCTCGAAGGAATTTTTCCTGCTCGTGCTTGCGATCGTTATCGCTCATTCCTGCATGGTAGCGGCCAACGGAAACGCCTTCTTTTTGTAGCCTTTCAAAAAGCTGATCGACCGTCTTTCGGGTTGCCGCATAGACAATACCGCCTTCCTGTTCATTCTTTTTCACAAAGCTTCGTAAAAAAGCATCCCGATCCTGACCCTTGATAACCTGGAAGGATAGATTCTCCCTTTCAAAGCCTGTGATCACCTTATTCTCTTCGGGAATATGCAAGGAACGGCAAATATCCTCGCGCACCTTTGGTGTGGCAGTGGCAGTTAAAGCCATGACGATTGGCGGTCTCGAAAGCTTATCGGCCATTTTTTGAATTTGTAGATAGCTCGGACGGAAATCATGGCCCCACTGGGAGATACAATGGGCTTCATCGATAGCAATGAGTGGGATATTGAGCTGTTTAATGGTTTCGACAAACTCCTGGGATTCAAGTCGTTCCGGGGCGATATACAAAAGCTTGTACCTCCCATGCATGGCTTCGTTCAACCGCTCATTAGCCTCTTGTATGCTCAAGGAGCTATTAATGAAAGTTGCTTCAATTCCAACCTGGAGGAGCGAATCCACTTGGTCCTTCATTAGTGAAATGAGCGGCGAAATGACAAGAGTTGTTCCCGACAGAACCAGTGCAGGAATTTGGTAACAAATCGATTTCCCACCGCCCGTCGGCATGATACAAACCGTATTTTTTCCTTCTAAAACAGAAAGAATGGCTTCTTCCTGCCCCTTTCTGAAAGAAGAATAGCCAAAATGGGCTCGTAATAGCTCTCTAGCTTGTTGTAGCATCAGTAGCACCTCACTTTTTTTAGGATATCTGCGTTTTTTTAGATATATCGGTCAAACTGAGAATATATCGGTCATTATCGAAAAATATCGGTCACTTTTACAGTTATATCGGTCAAACTTCCAATTTCAATGTTTCCAGCACCCCGAATAGCTCATCCAGCCTCTTAATCTCAAAATCTGGGACGACCATAGTCCGTTCCTTATCATGTCGGTTAATCCAGACCGATTTCATTCCAGCTCGCGAAGCTCCGAGAATATCCGTCATTAGATTATCCCCAACCATGATCGCCTCGTCCTTCTCGATGCCCATTTGATTCATAGCATGTTCAAAGATCGCTGGATCTGGTTTGCCCCGCCCAAAGGCTCCCGATATGACGATATGATCAAAATAAGGAGCAATCTCTGGAGTCATCGTTAGTTTCGTATTTTGTAAATCTGGTGAACCGTTTGTAAGTAGCAACAGCTTATAATCTCCTTTAAGCTTATCAAGCACCGCAAAGGTATCTTCGTAGACAAATGGGTGCTTCTGTCTTTCCTGAGGAAATCGTTCTGCAAGTTCGGCACCAAATTGTGGATCATCTATCCCAAGTGCTTGTAAACCATTTGTCCACGCATCCTTACGGTAGGCCGGGACAATTGCCTTCATTTTTCGGAAATTGTCCTCCTCATCTAAGAAATTCCCCCAAAGCCCCTCGAATGGATTGATACCGATCATTTGTGTAAAGGGGTACGTTTCGTAAGAGGAATAAAGCTCACGTGCCGCCGAACGAACCGCATGCTCTAGTTTTTCCGGATCTATTCCGTATTTCTTCTTTGCCACCAAGCATGTAGCCGAGAATGCCTCCTTGACACTTCGCTCATCCCAGAGTAATGTATCATCTAAATCAAAAAATACCGCTTTTATCATGGCTCTCCCCCACACTTTTTTCCTTTAAGATTACTAGGAATTGCTCAAATAGTAAATCCTGCGTTTTGTTTGTTTTAATTTTTAAATCAGGTATGATAATATTTAGGGAAACGAAATTTCTCGTTGAGAAAGAAGTGTTACTATGATCGAGCAGAAAACAGCAAAGCGAAATCTGATGATCATGTGGTTTGCCAACTTTTTTATCTCAGGCAGCATGACGATGGTTCTTCCATTTATCTCATTATACATTGAGACATTCGGGGATTTTTCAGAAAAGTATGTCCAAAATTGGTCAGGACTTATCTTCGGGGTCACCTTTGTTACCGCCTTTCTTTTTTCACCCATCTGGGGAAGAATTGGCGATCAATTTGGTCGCAAAAAAATCCTCATCTTTTCGGCTTTTGGAATGGCTGTATCGATTTTGTTAATGGGATTTGTTCACTCGGTATGGCAGTTGTTTTTCCTTAGGTTATTCATGGGGATATTTGCAGGATTCATTTCGATGTCCCAAGCCTTCATATCCACGCAAACTCCCAAGAAGATTGCCGGGCAGGTACTTGGAACGCTTCAAACCGGCAGCATTACCGGACAGTTGATCGGACCTTTACTTGGCGGTGTATTGGCAGACTCCTTTGGCTATTCAGCCACCTTTAAATGGACCTCCATAGCCATTTTTATCTCGGCCATGCTTGTATTTGCCACAAAGGAATATAAAATGGAGGATATTAAGGGAACCAAGACCTCCTACACAACAAAAGAAGTTTTTAAGCATATTGCGAGACACCCGCTATTATTGAACGTATTGCTTATCTCAACAGTCATTCAAATTGCCCATTTTAGCATTCAGCCCATTCTCTCCCTTTATGTTAGTGAATTGCATGGAACGGAAAATCTCGCCTTCTATTCTGGAATTGCCTTTTCTGCGGCGGGACTGGGAAATTTAATCATGGCTAGAAGATGGGGAAAAATAGCCGACTCCTTTGGTTATATCAAGATCCTCATTGCACTCTTATTGGTCGCTGCGATTGTATATTTACCAGGGGCTTTTGTTACAAATATTTGGCAGCTTGTTCTGATCCGTTTTGCGATTGGAATCACCATTGGAGGAATCGTTCCTGTTCGCGTTGCTTATATTCGTCAGGAGGCACCGATTGCGATGCAAGGAGAAGTGCTAGGCTACAACACAAGCCTTCGCTTCCTAGGGAATGTGATTGGACCAGTGATGGGGGGCTTTGTCGCAGGTGCATTCGGCATTTCATCTGTGTTCTTTATTACAAGTGGGTTATTGCTGGTCAGCGGTCTTCTTCTATATTTGGCCAAACAAAGAAATCCACAGCTTGTCAAACGTTCCGCATAAAGGCTACCATCACGGGTAGCCTTTTTAACTAGCGTAAATTAATCTTCTAGCATTGGAATCCTGCCTTTATAATGTGTAACTAATCTTCTATTATGCTCTTCTGCACCATCTACATTACCGCTTTTCAAAACGGGAGGATTGATTCCCTTATCAACCATAATATTAATCGTCTCAACCATGATTCCATTAACGATCGCTGTACCAATTACAGTCGAGCCGGAGCCAAAGGGAACATCGAGGGAAGGATGCTCCATAAGTGTATCCCCAACCTTCGGTTGTATCGTCATATTCGCCATAACTACCTCAGCGAAATCATCATCCTTTTCTAACTGTGAAGAGCGAACAGCCCCTTTATGAAGCATCAAATCCTCGATCAAGATAGGACTGATCGGTGCTAACCCGCCGGCACGGTAAAACAGTTCTTCAGCTAGCAAATGCGAATGTCCACAGCCAAACACATGAACAATGCCATCCTCTTGAATACAGGACGAAATCATTTGTGCGGCTTTTTGAATACTGTCCTTTTCATCCTTTTCAACAGTATCTAATAAATCTTTTAGCGCATGAAAATATTGTTTGAACATGCTAAGAACCTCCCACTTTTAGCGATTCAGTTGAATCATAAATTTATAGCGGTCTGCTCGATAAGATGATTTTACTAATTCAACAGGTGTCCCGTCTTTTAAGAACGTGTTTCGTTGAATGAGCATCACAGGTGCACCTGGTTGAATCTGTAAATACTTTGCTTCAAGTTCACTGGCAATGGAGGATTCAATCACCTGTGTAGCATGACTAATCTTCATACCTAACTGCTCCTGAATAAAAGAATAGAGGGACTGATTAACGATCTTCTCAGTAAGACCTTTGATAAAATTGGCTGATATATAATTCGTTTCTAAAGCCATTGGCATATGATCCGCTAGGCGAATGCGTTTTATTTCATATACAGGCCCATACTCTTGAATTCCTAATTGCTTTGCAATCAGACTTGTTGCTGGAATAATTTCAAAAGAAACTAACTGGCTCCCTGGCTTCATTCCTCTTGCTTCCATATCCTCTGTAAAGCTTGTCAAGCCTTGAAGAGCCTGTTCGATTTTTGGCTTTCGCTCAGCCACAAAGGTTCCCTTTCCCTGGATTCGATGCAAATATCCCTCATTTACTAACTGAGTGAAAGCTTGCCTAACAGTCATTCGACTAATTTGAAACATTTCTGCATATTCTCTTTCTGCGGGAAGAACATCACCAGGCTTTAGTTCACCTTTTTCAATTAATTCCTTAATGGTTTCTCCAAGCTGATAATAAATAGGAATAGGGGAATTCTTCTTAATCATGCTCCACAACTAGCATCCTTTCTTTTAAAACTACAAAGTAAACCAACTATTATTTTCCGATGGCAGCGTTATCTGCAATAATTGTAACACAAGGATGATTTCTTAGCGCAGAAGCAGGGAAGTTTTCGTTCACCTCACCGTGCAGAAGGTTGGAGAGAGCCTCTCTTTTGCTTTGACCAGAAATAAGAAGGAGGATTTCCTTGCTTTTCATAATGGTGGCAATCCCCATTGTAATCGCCTTCGTTGGCACTTCAGCAAGACTGGAGAAATATCTTGCATTTGCCTCTCTTGTAGATTCAGCTAAATCAACTAGATGAGTGGCAGAGTCAAATGAAGTCCCCGGTTCATTAAAGCCGATATGACCATTCGTTCCAATTCCTAATAGTTGCAAATCAATGCCACCATGTTCCGCTATTAGCTTTTCATAATTGAGGCATTCTTGTTGCATATCAGGGGCATCGCCACGTGGAATATGGGTATTTGCCTGAACAACATCGATATGACTGAAAAGCTCTTCATTCATATAAAAACGATAGCTATTTCGATCATCTCCCGAGAGTCCAACGTACTCATCTAGATTGAAGGTTGTAACATTCTGATAGGAGGTACCGTTTTCCTTATGATCGGCTATTAAATTCTTATATGTCCCGACAGGTGTTCCTCCAGTAGCAAGACCGAGATTGAGTGTCTTTGCCTGACGAACTTTTTCAATGATATATCTTGCAGCCCGTTCGCTCATTTCTTCGTAATCTTTTACTTCGATCAAATTCATTTCAATTTTCCCCCTTTATATAGGCAAGCTTTCCTCGACAAAATGTCATAAAAACATCTAGATTTTCATCAAGGATGACGATGTCAGCGTCTTTGCCCTTGGCAATACTTCCTTTTCGGTCATAGAGATTCAATTGTTTGGCTGGGTTAGTGGAAACCATCTCAATGACATTCTCAAGTGAGCAGTCGGTATAGGCCATCATATTTTTTACAGCGTTTCCCAATTTTAATATACTTCCTGCAAGGGTTCCATCATGAAGAACTGCTTTTCCATCTTGGACTGTCACGTCTTGACCACCTAGATCATAGTGTCCATTTTTCAAACACTTGGCACGCATAGAATCTGTTATCAAAATCATTCGCTTGCTTCCTTTTTGCTTGTAAGCAAGCTGCACCATTTCTGGTCGAACATGAATTCCATCAACAATGATTTCAGTGATTAATTCATCACGCAAAAAAGCTGCTCCAACAACCCCAGGCTCTCGATGATGCAAACCCCTCATTTGATTAAACAAATGGGTGACATGATTGACTCCTACCTCGATTGCTTCATCGACCTCGTCAAATGTCGCATCGGAATGACCGATGGATGAGACGATCCCATTTTCCTTCAAATAACGAACCATCTCCAAACCACCTGGTTGTTCGGGTGCCAAAGTGACAATCCTAATTCTGTCTTGTGATAATGATTGCCATTTTTTGAAAACATCTAGGTTAGGGTCGATAATATGCTCAAGCGGCTGAGCACCTGCTCTCTTCTTATTTACAAATGGACCTTCCAGATGAATTCCCAGTATCTCTGCCTGTCCGGTCTCCTGCTCTCCACTCATGTACTCACCTACTTTTACGAGCGCCTTTTCGATTTCTGAAGGCTTTTGAGTTATCGTGGTCGCAAGAAAACTAGTTGTTCCTTCTCCAGGAAGTGTAGTTGACATGAGAGTAAGCGCCTCTGTTGTGGCATCCATTACATCGGCACCATTCACCCCATGAATATGTACGTCGATGAAGCCTGGCACGGCTTTATAGCCCGACGGAACTTCAACTACCTCAAATTGCTCTTCTTCTATTAACTCATCGATTGGGCCAAAGTCGACTATTTTTTGTTCTATTATCTTGATATATCCCGTTTCCACTTGTAATCCCTCTAAATAAATTTGACATCCCTTAAGCAAAATAGGTTTATTATTACCATTCATTGATCATTCATCCTTTCGTATAATTGTCCAAGCTTTTATTTTCTGCTAACGCTACTTTGCGAACATTTAATACTCTATGAGTTTTATCTTAGCATCCCCAAGGAATAGTTGTCTATACCAATTGATATGAGAAGTATTCTGGGAATATTACTACAAATATGTAAAGTGCTAGCTACTATTTATGTTAAATAAACTTAAAAAATGGTATAGACATCTATATTTAATGAATGATATGATATGCTGTTCAAAAAACCGCTTTCACATCATTACATTTTTTCAAAAGGAGAGAGCAGCTATGTTAGGTTTTTTACAACGAATTGGAAAATCATTAATGTTGCCGATCGCAGTACTACCTGCAGCGGGACTACTGCTTCGTTTCGGGCAACCAGATTTACTCGATATTGCCTTCATCGCAAAAGCAGGAGATGCAGTTTTTTCAAATTTAGCTTTGATTTTTGCAATTGGGGTTGCAATGGGGTTTGCAAAGGATAGTAACGGTGCCGCAGCACTAGCTGGTGCGATTGGTTATTTAGTATTAACGAATGGTGCTGGAGCTATAAACGAGGATATTAATATGGGGGTCCTTGGTGGAATTATCTCTGGTATCGTTGCCGGACTTTTATATAATCGCTATCATGATGTGAAGCTTCCTGAATGGCTCGGATTCTTTAGCGGTCGAAGATTTGTCCCAATTGTAACTTCGGTTTCAATGGTTATTATCGCAGGCATTGCCGGATTTGCATGGCCACCGGTTTAAGCGGCTATCGATGGACTGGGCAACTGGATTATTGGTTTAGGAGCCATCGGTTCTGGTCTGTTTGGATTCTTGAACCGTTTATTAATTCCTTTAGGTCTTCACCACGTATTAAACAGTCTGTTCTGGTTTGAGTTTGGAGAATATGCAGGAAAATCTGGGGACATTGCCCGCTTCTTCGCTGGTGACCCAACAGCAGGGGCATATATGACCGGCTTCTTCCCTGTTATGATGTTTGGTCTTCCTTCAGCAGCTTTCGCGATCATTGCTGCCGCAAAACCCGAAAAGAGAAAAGCTGTATCAGGTATGTTTATCGGTCTAGCTTTGACCTCTTTCCTCACAGGAATTACTGAGCCGATTGAATTTTCATTCATGTTCATTACTCCATTACTATATGGTGTACATGCCATCTTGACAGGACTTTCGTTATGGCTTACCTCCATTCTTGGAATTCGCGATGGATTTACATTCTCAGCTGGGGGAATTGACTATTTACTGAATTTTAACATTGCCGAAAAGCCTTTGTTATTATTATTGATTGGCTTAGTCTATGCCGTGATTTATTTTGTGGTTTTCTATGCACTAATAAAAGCTTTGAATTTAAAGACACCTGGCCGTGAGGATGATGTCGAAGAAGTAAAAGAAGATTTATTTGTTGCTGGAAATAACAAATATGAACAAATGGCCAACTATTTTATCCATGATATTGGTGGAAAGGATAATATTACGGTCATAGACAACTGTGCTACTCGCCTTCGCCTAAATGTGAAGGATATGGACAAGGTGGACGATTCTTCCTTAAAAGCACACGGTGCCAAAGGAGTAATGAAATTAAATAAGACAAACCTTCAAATTATCGTTGGAACGGAAGTGGAATTCGTTGCTGACGCGATGAAGAGATTAGATGGAAAAGGTGCAAATCTACCTACTGCCCCTGAAATGACAGCTCCTTCTGCGCAAGCGGGATTAACATCATTAAGCAGCAATGACTTTGTGATGCCGATTGAAGGACAAATCATTCCTATTACAGATGTGGAGGATCCCGTCTTTTCACAAAAAATGATGGGGGATGGTTTCGCTATTATTCCAACAAAAGGATCAGTCGTCTCTCCAGTTGATGGAGAAATCTTGAATGTCTTCCCAACAAAGCATGCAATTGGCATTAAGTCTGTACAGGGTTATGAAATCCTCATTCATGTTGGTTTAGACACGGTGAAGTTAAATGGAGAAGGCTTTACTGCTCTTGTCAAAGATGGAGATAAAGTCTCAAAAGGACAGGAAATTCTAAAATTTGATATGGAGTTTATTAAGAATTCTGCTCCTTCCATCGTTACACCTGTCATTTTTACAAACTTAACGAAGTTGAACCTGAACAAACAAGGTAGTGTAAAGCAAGGCGATAGCGGGGTATTATCGATAGAATAAAGAGGGAAAAACTCGCCATATTGGCGAGTTTTTCTATTTTACTTCAATATCCGTTAGTATATTTTGACCTTCTTTGTTTTTGTAGTATTCAATAATAACATGTGCATTTTCTTCGATGGCTCCAAAATCTACATCCTTAACCTCTGAAGTTCGTAAAACGATCGTTTCAAATTCGGTGTTGACCTCGATAGAATTATTATCGATCATTCCAACGAAAGCAGCTTCTTCTCGAATCTTCTCAACGTCTGTCTCAGTAGCTTGTTCCTTTTCTACTTCCTCTTCTTTGTCTGCATCCGTGTCCGTGTCTTCTACTCCCTCGTCTTCATTATCCTTTACGGCTTCGCTAGACCCATTTCCTTCGTCTGACCCATTTACCTTCTTATCTGTATCTGCCGTTCCACAAGCAGTCATCATAAGTAAAGCAATTGCAGTTAGAAGCATTAATAATTGTTTTTTCATTTTTTTATCACCTCATCCTTTTAGACGTGTCCTCTTTCAGAAAGTTACAGCAATATTTTGCCCAAGAAAAAAACCAAATACACATAATGTACTCGGTCCCATAAGAACAATACTAGTGCTAGATAGTCTTCTGCTATTATCTTTTATAGCACCTTGCTCAAAAAAGCTTTGGTTCGTTCGTGCCGTGGGTTATCAAACAACTCATTCGGTACGTTCTCTTCAACAATATAACCACCATCCATGAAAAGAACCCGATCCCCAACCTCGCGGGCAAAGCCCATTTCATGGGTCACGACAACCATCGTCATTCCTTCCCGGGCTAACTGCTTCATAACCTCTAGAACCTCACCGACCATCTCTGGGTCCAACGCCGAAGTGGGTTCATCAAAGAGCATAATTTTCGGCTGCATGGCAAGGGCCCGGGCGATCGCCACACGCTGTTTCTGCCCACCAGATAAGGAATCAGGATAGGCATTGGCTTTATCCTCAAGACCCACTTTTCTTAAAAGCTCTAGCGCTTTTTCCTTCGCCTTGCTTACTTCGACCTTCTTCACCTTTAACGGAGAAAGCATAATATTTTCTAACACCGTTTTATGTGGAAATAGATTAAATTGCTGGAATACCATACCCACTTCCGTTCTAATCTTATTGATGTCCGTTTTTTTATCCGTAATATCTACACCCTCTATTAGAACATGCCCAGCTGTAATTGTTTCTAAGAGATTTAGGCATCGAAGAAATGTCGATTTGCCAGACCCTGATGGCCCAATCACAACGACAACCTCCTGCTGCTTAATATGGGCATTAATATCCTTTAACACCTCATTAGCACCAAACGACTTTTTCAATTTTTCTACTTTAATCATTCTGTTGCTAACCTCTTTTCTAGACGGCTTAATAGGAAGCTAATTGTTAATGTTAAAATAAAATAGATGACCGCTGCCGTTAAGTAAGGCTCCCATACTCTATAATATTTACCTTGCATTGCACGACCCCAGTACATGATTTCTGGAACAGTAACTAGCGCCGTGATCGCCGATTCCTTCAATAGAACAATAAACTCATTTCCAAGCGGTGGAATCATTCTCTTAAAGGCTTGTGGTAAAATGACGTGTCGCATGGCTTGAGTATGTGTCATGCCTAAAGAGCGAGCCGCTTCCATTTGACCACGATCAATTGATTGAATCCCCGCACGGAAAATCTCTGCAATATAAGCTGCCGAATTTAAGGATAGACCTATAATACCAGCGGCAATCCCATTTGTCGTTCCAATAATCGCTGGAACCACCCCAAAGTGAATGATAAAAATTTGCACAATAAATGGAGTGCCACGGAAAAAGGAAATGTAAAGGAGAAATGGAAAGGCGAGAAGTTTATTTTTCATCATCTTCCCAAGACCGATCAATAACCCGAGCGCCGTTCCAAATATAACTCCTAATAGGGAAATACCTATTGTATATAATGTACCTCTTAAAAAGAAAGGTAAATATTCCATAATTAAGTCAAACCTGAAATCCATATCTTTACTTCACCTCTCCTGAAAAAAAATTGCGTAACTCTTTTTAACGGTTACGCAATTTTGAGTAAGAACCTATCTCTAGCTTTGAGCTTTAAGAGCATCAATATCTGGTTCTTCTCCAAACCATTTCTTATATATTTCGACATATTTTCCATTTTCAAATAATGTGTTGATCGCTTCATTAAATTCTTCCACTAGCTTGCTACCCTTAGGGAACAACAATCCGTAAAATTCCTGTTCAAAGCTGTCATCCGTGATAATGATTAATTTTTGTTCTGCATTATTTTTAACATACTCATCAACTACTGGCTTATCTGCAATAACGGCATCCGCTCCATTGCTCAATAGCTCCTGAATAGCAATTGGCGTTGTCTCAAACGGCCTGATGTCCTTGTGATTTTCGCCTAGAATTGAAGCTGCAATCTCATGACCAGTCGTATCTATTTGAACTGCGACAACTTTATCCTTTAGATCTGCACCGCTCTTAATTTCGCTTCCTTCTGGAACTAGAATCTCATTCGTTGAAAGATAGTAAGGAACCGAAAAATCATATGTTTGCTTTCGTTCGTCTGTTATCGTGATAGAGGAAATTGCCAAGTCGGCATTTTTACCGTCAATCTCCACAAAAAGTGGTTCCCAGCCTACATGGTCAATTTTCAATTCATAGCCGGCTTCCTCGGCTACCGCTCTGGCAAAATCAATATCAAAGCCAAGTATTTTGTCCCCATCCATATACTCCATTGGTGAATAAGCTGCATCTGTTACGAGTCTAAGAGTTTTCTTTTCATCGCCTCCAGATTTACCAGAGTCCTTCGATCCTGTTTCACTAGTACCACATGCAGAAAGGAGTAGCACAAAACCCAAAATCAAAACTAAACCCAACTTTGATAGCCTTTTCACTCATTTTCCCCCTCTAAATATTATTAATTTTAAAATTTTCTATAAATTCTGATATAACATCATTATACTTTCGATATTTTGTTCCTGCAACAAGAAATCTATGAACAAACTACTATATCAAAATTTACTGACATCCTATTTTATGAGGGAGAATGGATGATCATGCTATCACTCGCTAGCTGACCTTTTGTTTGTGTATTTTCGGTTCACGCTCGTGCTTCTTTGATTGAAAAGCAATCCAATAAAGCATAGCAACAAAAATGGCTCCTCCAAACAAGTTCCCAAAAAATACAGGAACAAAATTTCTCAAATAATCCAGCCAGCTCAAGTATCCGGCAAAAATCGCTGCAGGGATAACAAACATATTAGCGACAACGTGCTGAAATCCAATTGCAACGAAGGTCATGGTCGGAAACCAAATTCCAATGATCTTTCCAGATACATTATCCGAACCATAGCAAAGCCAAACTGCCAAGGCTACGAGCCAGTTACAGCCAATTCCGGATATAAACATTTGGAGAAAGGTTCCATCTAGTTTATGCTCTGCGATGGATAGCATTTTCCCGAGGAAAGGACCAGTTTCCGTAAGACCAAGAACATGCCCAAAGAAATAGGCAACAAAGATTGCTCCAATAAAATTACTTATAGTGATAAGGATGATATTATGAATCAATTGCTTTGTCTGAATTTTGCCAGCTAGCCGGGCCATCGGCACTGCCATCATATTTCCTGTGAGCAACTCTCCACCAGCAATAAGGGTTAAAATTAACCCAATTGGGAAGACGGAGGCCCCTAGAATCGTCGATAATCCAGCAAGTTCTTCTGATAATGGGGCTGTAACTCGAATATAGAGTAAATAGCCAAGAGAGATAAAAACTCCTGCCTGAAATCCTAGAATAAGTGATTTTATAAATGGATAACTAGCCTTCTTCTCTCCATAACCTATCGTGATTTCTGAAATTTCTTCTGGCTTGAAATAAGACATCTAAATTCTTTCCTTCCAATCAAATTATTTATGTGATTTAATTCACATATCCTCATTGTAGGGGAAATTATTCAGAATGTCAGTGAACATTTTTAGTATGTTTTATGAAGAGCTTCCACAATCGATGGCTATTTTTGGGGAGAATTGCGCAACTTCTTTTGTGTCACGCAATTCCCTATTCATTATTGCTGTGCCTTCAAATCGTCAATATCTGGATCTTTTCCAAACCATTTTTGATAAATCTCTGCAAACTTTCCATTATCCATGAGTTTATTAACTGCTTCATCAAATTTGGTCTTAAGCTCGCTCCCTTTAGGGAACATAATGCCAAGATAATCCTTTGTGAATGCTGCTTCGTCTCCAATCACTGCTAGGTTTTGATCTGGATTATTAGTTATATACCCCTCAAGAACTGGTTTATCCGCAATTACTGCATCAGCACCACCATTCATGAGTTCTAGAATGGCTAAGTTAATATCTTCGAATTTCTTAATATCTTTGCTGTTTTCCCCTAAAATCGCCTCAGCTGCTTCTTGTCCAGTCGTTCCGTTTTGAACAGAAATGACTTTATCTTTTAGATCTTCGACGCTTTTAATATCACTACCTTTGGGTACTAAAATCATATTCGATGATGCATAGTATGGGACAGAAAAGTCATAGCCTTCTTTTCTTTCATCTGTAATCGTAATAGCCGCAACAGCTAGATCTGCAATCTTATCTGTAACTTCTACAAACATGGATTCCCAACCAGTATGCTCTACCTTTACCTCATAGCCCGCTTCCTTTGCTACTGCCTTAATCAAGTCAACATCAAAACCTACCACTTTGTCCCCTTCCATATATTCCATTGGAGCATAGGCGGCGTTTGTTACAACCTTAAGTGTCTTTTTCTCGTCTCCACCGGCATTACTACCTGCTTCCTTTGTGCCACATGCTGATAGAATCATGGCAAGGGCAAAAATCATTAAAAAGCTCAGTTTTGTTATTTTTTTCATGATTTTTTTCTTCCTTTCTTGTTTTTGTTACCGATATGATATGTTTGTAATTATACTTATATATGATTATTTATGCAATATATTTTTTAAAAATATTATTAATCTATGATAATAGTGTATATATATGAATACGGACTAATAAAAAAGAACGATAGATAATTCTCTACCGCTCTCTTCTAAATATCCGTCTATCTATTCGGTATTCCTCTAATACCTGCCAATTAATGTTATATCCGATCCCCGGCCCAGTTGGTACTTTGATCATACCATGGTCCATTGTAACCTCTGGCTCAATAATATCCTTTTGCCAATATCGATTTGAGGCCGAGGTGTCCCCTGGTAAAATGAATTGGTCTAGCGTCGTCACCGCAATGTTATGGGCTCTTCCAATTCCTGCCTCGAGCATTCCACCACACCAGACGGGGATTTCATGTTTTTTACAATAATCATTAATTTTTTTTGTTTCCGTTAATCCGCCGACCCTACCAATTTTGACATTGATGATTTTGCAGCTGCCTAATTCAACCGCCATTCTCACATCGTCTAGTGAATAGATGCTTTCATCGAGGCAGATAGGTGTTTGCAGCTCCTTTTGTAGCCTCGCATGCTCGATGATGTCGGCATGGCCTAATGGTTGTTCAATCATTAACAGCTTAAATTCATCAAATCTTCTCAAATATTCCTTGTCCTCTAATGTATAGGCTGAATTAGCATCAACCATTAAGGGAATATGAGGAAATTCCCTCCTTACCTCTCTTAGCACATCTATGTCGTGATTGGGCTTGATTTTTATCTTGATTCGCTTATACCCTTCCAAAAGAGATTTTTCGATGACTTGAAGTAAATCTTTTGTGGATGGCTGAATCCCAATGCTAATTCCGACTTCAATTTCCCGCTTCGTTCCCCCTAAGCAATGGGCAAGAGATTGGTTCTGCCGCCTCGCATAGAGATCCCACACAGCCCCTTCTAGCGCCGCCTTTGCCATATTGTTTCTTCTTATAACAGAAAACCGAGCAGATACCTCATCGGGATGGTTAATCGGAGCTTGAAATAGCAAAGGAATAAGGAAATCTACCATCATATGTTCAGTTGTCTTGACGGTTTCCTCCGTATACCACGGACTAACGAAGGCCACTGATTCGCCGTATCCACGGATACCATCCTCATCGATCATCTCGATGACAAAAAACTCCTTATCTTGCATGGTTCCAAAACTAGTGGAGAATGGACTTTTTAATTGCATTTTTAGGTGGTGTAGGATGATTTGTTGGACTTGGATTGGACTAACTGACATATTGAAACTCTCCTGTTCTCAATAGGATTTTACTTTATTTTGCTAATGAATGCCTTGGCGATCGTTCAATAATGATTGTAAATGTCCACAAAAAATTCTAGCAAAAATAAAATGATTAAAAGCACTGAGCTACCCAGTGCTTTAATTTTTCTTCAGTATATACAATTCTTTTTCTAATGAAAAAACCTTCTCGCTCAAAAAGGAAAGTTCATTCGAATGGTGTTCAATAATTGCGTTGCTGGTTTGCTTTGTTAATAAATCAAGTTTGTCATTTATTTCTTTAAATCCTATATATGTCTCTTGGTGCAAGTTACCAAGTGTAGTCTTCATTTCCTTTGTTTCATGTTGTAAATCACTGATGGCCGTTTTCATTTCCTTTGTTTCATGTTGCAAATCACTAATGGCCGTTTTCATTCCATTTGTTTCATGCTGCAAATCACTAATAGCAGTTTTCATTCCATTTGTTTCATGTTGCAAATCACTAATGGCCGTTTTCATTCCATTTGTTTCATGTTGTAAATCACTGATGGCCGTTTTCATACCCGTTAATTCTTCTTGTAAGGATTTTTGTCCTTTGTCTAAATGATCAAGTTTAGTCAAAATTAGTTCTAACACTTTTTGGTTGTCCATCCGGTTCACCGCCCCAATTTTTATTATATATGTTAACCATGTTTTTTCCAATGCTTTTACAAAAGCAGGAATTAATTTTGAAAAGCTGGGTGAGTACCGATTACTGAACTTGTCCTCATTCCCAAACGACTATTTGGAATTGCAAGTTTCAGCTGAACAGAGTAAAAATGCACTTAGAATAGCTCGATTCTAAGTGCAAGTTAGCAATAATCCTATCTTTAAAAAAATACTATCAGTACTAAGCTACTGCCGTAGCCACTTCCATATTTCCTGTGGAGTTGCATTTTTTCCGTACATCAAAATACCTGTCTTAAATATTTTCCCGGCAAGCTTCATAAATAACCAAATGCTAAGGGCAAGAACAACAAGGGAAATGATAATTTCCATCCATGGCCATTCCTCTAATGCAGAAAGTCGAACAAGTAATATGGCCGGCGAGGTAATTGGAAAATAAGATGCAATCTTTGCAATCATACCGCTCGGATCGGCGATGACCGGCCCGATGATGGCAGCTGGTAAAAACGGTAGCATCATGACCATTCCCTGAAAATTACTCGTGGCTGTCATGTCTTCTACTGTTGCTCCAATCCCCACAAAAATCGCCGCAAATAGAAGATAACCTGCAATGGCAATCAGGAGCAACAATAGAGTCTCAGGAACTAGAAGATACTCCATCACCGGAAAATCAAAGCGCCACATGATGATCGGAATGGCGAACAACAGCCACACAAACACCTGGACAATCCCTAGGCCGAAATAACCTATAATTTTCCCATTCATAAGCTCTTCTGGTGTCAACGATGAGAGGACAATTTCAGCTACCTTTTCCTTCTTTTCCTGGGAGGCGCTTTGGAAGATCATCATTCCTGTAATGACAATCGAAAAGAGAATGACTCCTGCAAATACACCAGGGACCAAACGTTTGAATGGATCGCTTTCTCCACTCCCCTCATCCCCTTTCTGGCTAGATTCTGGATGGGGAATTTCCGCCTCTTCCATGATCACTCCTTTGGCAATCAAGCTTATCTCTTCCTCTGATAAATCAAGGCGGGTAAGCTGCAGCTGACGCAATGGCTCCTCAAGGAACCTTGTTTCATGAACAAAATCACCGTCCACATCTTCACTAATATAGACAGGGATTTTTCCGTCGTTTAATGATTGTTCAGTTAAAGAAATATATGCCACATTTTCTTTTCCTTCAAGAAAGCTAGGATTTTCCTCCTTTGTCGCCTTCACATTCCACTCTAGCTCTTTCAACTGTGGTAGCTTTTCCATCTCATTCCACACGTGAAGGTCATCAAAGATATAAACGGTTGGCGGCTCTGGTTCACTATCAAATTTTTCTAGCAATGAAGGTAGAGTCGCAAATACTAAGAATAGAATCGGTGTTAAAAAGAGTGAAATGATAAAAGATTTATTCTTCATATTCTTCTTCATTTCCCATTTCGCAACCTTCAAACTATTTCGCATATAATTCACTCTCCTTCGTCAACATATTTTTTCCTGTCGCAATCCCGATAAAAATTTCGTGGAGAGAGGTGCGGTCTATTGATAATTCCTCAATTTGAAGCCCCTCTGGCAGTTGTTTTAACCACTGCGGAATGACCACATCGCCTGTTAAATAAAGAATCGATTGATCGCCGTCCTGCTCCACACGCTCTACCATTGCCATCTGTTCAAGTTTACTTGGGTCATTGTTTCCTTTTATCGTACATTTAAAATTCGCATATTCCTTTTTCACTTCATCCATCGTTCCGTAAATAATCTTCTGCCCTTGATGAATCATGAATAATCGATCACATAACTCTTCTACTAGATTCATTTGATGAGAAGATAATAGAATGGCCGTGCCCTTATTAGCTAGATCCTTGATTTCCTTCTTAAATAGCTCCTGACTAACTGGGTCAAGACCTGAAAAGGGTTCATCCAAAATAAGCAGCTCTGGCTCATGAATAATCGATGAGATAAATTGAACCTTCTGTGCCATTCCCTTTGATAATTCTTCAATGGTCACCTTTTCCTTGCCCTTTAAATCAAATTTCTCGAGATACTCAAGTGCACGCTTCCTTGCTTTTTCAAGTGGATAATCCTTCAGCTCGGCAAAATAGAGGAGAATATCCATAATTTTAACCCCTTTGTACAGGCCCCTTTCCTCCGGCAGATACCCGATTTTGTGACGGGGTACTCCTTTTGACGAATGAAACGTAATGCTCCCTTCATCTGGATACATGATGCCCATGATATTTCTAATCGTCGTCGACTTTCCCGCCCCATTGGGACCAAGGATAGCCATAATTTCTCCTTTTTTCACATGAAAGGAGATGTTCTTAATAATCTGTTTGTTTTTGAAGGACTTGCCAAGGCCTTCAACGGTTAAAATCGCTTCACCCATTCCTACACTCCCTCTCTACTCCCTATCATCATTGAAATAATCTCTTCTAATTCTAACCTTCTTGAGTCTGTCCATCTGATCCCTTTTTCAAGGAAAAATTGCTCAGTCTTCACAGGCTGATTCGTGACGATAATCCTCCCATTTTTCCGTGCAACTTCCCCTGGAACTGCATCAGGCAACACAACCTCAAGCCAATAGCGCTTATAATTCTGAGTGAGCTCATCCTTCGCTGCATGAGCGAGGATTTTCCCCTCTTGAAATACAACAATAAAATCAGCAAGCTTGCGAATATCTTCAACCTGATGGCTGACAAGAATCATCGTCTTCTCCCCACGCTCCATCCAAGTGGCAAGCTCATCCTGAACCAATTGCTTGCTATGAATATCCATATGTGCCGTCGGTTCATCCAAGAGGAGAATATCCGTATCTCTTGGTAGTGATAACACAAAATTCAATTGCTGCTGCACCCCTGGGGACAGGCTCCCATATGGTTTATCGAGCGGGATCTTAAAAACTTCCACAAGACGAATAAATAACTCCTCATCCCAGGTTGGATATAAGCTTGATATCAGTTTTTTTAATTCACGGCCATTAAATGCATTACAGCCTAAAAGGACCTGGGGCTGATACGCAATCTTTGTTTTCCATTCCTCGCTTGAGCTAGAAACGGGTTGCCCCTCTAAAAATATTTCGCCTCGATCACGTTTCGCTAGATTCATCAATAGCTTGGCAAACGTGCTTTTCCCTGCTCCATTTTTCCCTACAAGAGCAGTAATGGTTCCTGGCTCAAAATCAAGATCTACCGGTCCTATCTCAAAGTCGTCAATTTGTTTGAGTAGTCCTTTGACTTCAACTCCCCTTTTCATTGTCCGTCCTCCCTCTTTAACCGGATCATAACCTGCTGAAATACCTGTTCAACTTCCTCTATTGTATAGTCATGCCTGAGGGCTGTTTCTACCGCCTTTTCTATCGCACCCAAGACTGTCTCCATTTTCATGCGGTCCTTTCTTTTCTTATCCACTTCCGCAACAAACGTGCCTTTTCCTTGTATCGTTTCAATAAAGCCTTGATATTCAAGATCTTGATAAGCACGTCTTGTTGTGATGACGCTTACCTCCAAATCCTTGGATAGTGCCCGGATGGAAGGCAAAGGGGAGCCTGCTTGCAGCTGTCCACTAGCGATTAGAGCCTTAATTTGCCCTTCAATTTGATGATATATCGGCTCCCGTGATTCCTTTGACAATCGAATCGGAAGTTCCATTTGGACCCCTCCATCAGCATTATTTTAAATAATCTATTTTTGCCATTTTTTTATAGGCATAATTCACATAATAGCGGTATCCTATGATTGCGGTGATAATAGAAACTACCGTAGAAACAAGCGGCCACTCTTTTGCAAGAATGATCGTCCAAGCAACAAGCCCAAAACCGAAAGCTATATGAAAAATAACTAACATAATCATCAAGGCAAAGAAAAGAAGGATTGCCTGCACAATCGATTTTTGTAATGTAATATGATCCCCAGCATCCACTGCAGGAAATGCTCCACCAACACAAATACCATATGCCATCCAAATGACAGAAAAAATGAAATAGGCTGCTGGTGACATGGTTGCCCGTATGTCACTAGAAAATACATATAAGGAAATGAGCAGAAGAATTTGAAAGGGAATGGCATAGGTAAAATAAACGATAAATCGACTGCCCGCCAGCACTTCCTTTTTGATAGGTAGCTGGCTCAAGGTGATAAACAGCGGAGACCCCCAGGTCCTCTCATCAATCTTCTGATACTGAAATTCCTTTGGCTTCATCCAAACAGGAGAAAACCCAAAGGCAATAAGGAAAAATACATCCATTCCTACAAAGCTCTTCTGTAAATAACTTGACAGCATGGATACAAATAGGATGGTTGACGCCAGCAACATAATGGCAAAGTACAACAAGCTCATTTTTGATTTCCTTAATTCAAACCAAGCAAGTGAAGACGCTTGTTTCCAAGTGTTCATTCTGCGAGTCAGCTCCTTCTAACTGTTATACTGTTTATATCTATATATACACTATATAACACTCTATATATTCTTGCAACCCCACATTTTCAACAGAGATCTTTGTCATCCATTTGTCATGAAACAATTGGCTTATCCCCTTCATACATTAAGATCAATGGAGGTGGAGCATTGAAAAAGTTAATAATTTTCCCTGTTCTTTTGTTCACACTGTTTCTTTCGGGATGCTTTGCGGATCCGGTGCAAGAGGAATTGCTGGTCTACTTAAATGAAGAACTTCCAGCTATTACGAATTTGGAGGAGGACGCCATTGCCGCTTATGAAAGTGCCACAGGCGCCAATTATACATCCGATCTTGATCTATATGATGTGCTTTCACTTGATGTGATTCCGACCTACCAACAATTTACTGATAAACTTGAAGCGATTCGTTTGAAAACAGATGAGGTTAGGGGTGTTCATGAAATTTATATTGAGGGGGCCAATCTCCAGTACAATGCCTTCAATAAAATTATCAGCGCTCTTGAGGAACAAGATCGGGGAATGATTGAGGAAGCGAACACCATGCTGGATGAAGCAAGAAAATTACTTAGAGATTTTGATCATGGGATTGAAAAACTAGCGGAAGAACATAATATCGAGTTATCCGAAAACTTTGATCCCGGAACAACCGATTGAGAAGCAGCTACTTTACGGATAAACTGAATTTTTAAGATGATTATATACAAAAGGGACTGTCTATTAAGTCCTTTTTGGAGTAAAATCATATAAAATTGAAAGGCAGAAACGTTGTTAAATCAACATTTCTGCCTTTTACTTTTTATTCAATTTTGGCTAGAAAACCACTCTTGCAAAAAAAAGACCGGCCCTCATGAAATAAGGGCAAGTCTTAATCAGAATAATATATGACCGACAACAGCTGCTATCGGCAATGTGATTAGTGTCCGAATAAGGAAAATCAGGATTAAATCCTTAATATTTAGCGGAAGCTTTGAGCCAAGTAAGAGTCCCCCAAGCTCGGACATATAAATGAGCTGTGTTACGGAAATACATGCAATTACAAAGCGTGTCAGCTCGCTCTCGATTCCACTTCCAATCACCGCCGGAAGGAACATGTCAGCAAAGCCAACGACCATCGTTTGTGCGGCAGAAGCAGCCTCTGGAATCTGCAAAAGAGCAAGAATTGGTTCAAATGGTTTTCCAAGAATCGCAAAGAACGGTGTGTAATCTGCAATAATAAGTGCCACCGTTCCAATTGTTATCACGGCTGGAAGAACGCCTAGCCACATGTCTAGCACATTTTGAAACCCTTCTTTTACCGTACCGGCTACACCTGAACTATTTCGAGCTTTTGTAAGAGCCTTTTGCAGCCCCCATTTAGCTGGTGTGATACCTGCCGGAATCGGTGTCTCAGCCTTTAACTCTACATTTTCATAGCCCGTGTCAGGTTTGCGTGACAATGGCGGGATTCTTGGCATAATAAGTGCAGCAACTAGACCAATAAAGAGGATCGTTAAATAATATGGAACAAAGTATTGAGATAAGTTGAGATAAGAAAGAATCGCAATCGAAAAAGTAATCGAAACGACTGAAAAGGTCGTCGCGATAACCGCTGCCTCTCTCTTTGTATAAAAGCCTTCCTCATACTGCTTGGTTGTTAGGATGACCCCAATCGTTCCATCTCCAACCCAGGAAGCAATACAATCCAGTGAGGAACGTCCTGGCAATGTAAAGACAGGTCTCATCACTTTCATAAGCAAGGCCCCAAAAAACTCCAGTAATCCAAAATTTAATAGTAGCGGTAATAGAAAGCCTGCTAGCAGGAATACAGAAAAAAGAATAGGAACTAAATTATATAAGAGCAATCCCCCTGTATCCTCTGAAGAAACCCAAGCTGGGCCTATTTCAGTTAGTGTAAGGATTGAAATCACCATTCCCATTACACGAACGATGAACCAGAACTTGTTTACAAAAAATAAATTTTTCAGAAAAGAACTCTCCATAATAAAGCTCGGTTTAAACAGAACGGCCATGATGGAACCTAATACAGATAGAGAAATGAGGATAACGGTTATAGTCGGAATTATTGTCTCTAAATGAGTGGTAATTTGACTCGCTATTAAGGCAACTGGAATCGTAATCTCACCATTCGCTTTCACAGGCACCATAAACAGTAATATCCCAATAATAGATGGGATGATGAATTTTAGAAAAATCATCATCGGAAATGGAGATTTTTCATGAGAGCTTTCCACAGTTTTTGAAAGACTATTCATAAGATGTATGCACCTCTTGTTAGTAGTATTATGATAGAAATTCAATCATTTATTCAAAAAAGGACTAAGTTGTTATACTTTTTATTGAATATCCCGAAAGAATATTAGTTTATTAGAATAATAATTCACCTGTTCCATCATAAAGGATATTCCGCATCGGCGCAAGCAAAATTCGAATAAAAAATAAGACAAGCTCATATTTATGCATAAACCAAACAAAAGTACCAGATACTGCCTAAAAAAACAGGCGGTACCTGGTACGCACCGTGGACATTTATGCTATTTTGTCCATCTGGTACGGACACTCTCAGTCTTCATCCTTGATATCGATATCCTCTGGGATAGGTTCGTTAAGAATTTCTTCTATTAATTCCTTATATTTTTCTACCTGCTTGAAGTGAGTATTAAATTGTTCTCTATTGATAAGATATTGCTCCCCATCAAAAAGAGCTCGGATTCGCTTCGATAGGATAAGAGCTCTCACGTCCACTTCAGAAATGGACAAATATTCTGCTGTTTCCTTTACCGTTAAATACACAAAAAAGCACCTCTACTTAACATTTGATTGATTTAGTTATTCAAGTTCCAATCACCCTAGATCATCAGAAAAGGAGAACCATCTCTAGATTCTCCCTCTCTTCTACCTATTCTATTAATTTCTAACAGTCAAAGCCTCTTCCTTGAACTTCTCAACTGCCTGATCGATGTCTACAGACAGCCCTTGTTCGTTCAATGTTTCCCCGATTAAGACAATCGCCTTTTCGAGCATTTCAACTGTTGTATTTCCCATATGGCCAATGCGAAAGGCTTTTCCAGCTAAATGGGCTAGGGCTCCCGCAACAATAAGTCCTTTCCCAGCAAGAGCAGAACGGAATTCCCCGTCATTAATTCCCTCCGGATAAAGAATGCAGCTTAAGGTTGCCGCTGCGATATCCTCATTCGCTAGCGCTTTCATACCATAGACAGAAAGTGCAGCTCTTACAGCTCGTCCATAAGCGGTGTGACGCTCATAGCGCGCAGCCATTCCTTCTTCAAGGACTAATCTCATTCCTTCATCATAAGCATAGATGAGATTTACTGGAGGCGTTGCAAAATATTTAGAAGGATCATGCATAATTGGTAACCAATTGTAAATATCACAATAATAGGCAGGGATCTTTTCTATTTTTTTGCGAGCCTCGAGAGCCGTTTGGTTAAAAGCAACCACTGCTAGGCCCGGCGGTACTCCAATTGCCTTTTGAGAACCCGTTAGGACGACATCAATTTTTCCATCACCATAGGCTTTACTCATGTCTTCTTCCATCGCTGCTGTGGCGCAAACTCCGTCAAGAATCACAAGTGCCCCATATTTCTTCACAACGGGAACTAGCACATCAAGGTTTGCTGCAACCCCAGTTGATGTATCAGCATGAGTAATGGTTACCGCCTTGTAGCCTCCTGTTGCCAGCTTCTCCTCTACAGCCTTCGGATCAACATGTGTTCCCCACTCTGCCTGTAGAACATCAATCTCAATACCAAATGCTTCTCCCAATTTGATAAAGCGATCTCCGAAATAGCCATGACTTATGACTAAAAGTTTCTCCCCTGCTGCAACCGTATTCACAAGTGCCATTTCCATCGCTATCGTTCCAGAGCCAGAAATAACAAATACTTCTCCATCTGTCTTAAACATTTCTCTTGTTTTTGCAATGGCATTTTTATAGATCTCAACAAATCGTGGGTCCGTATGACTTCTCGTTTCGCTCGCTAATGCGTCATAAATCGAATCGACGACCGGTGTCGGCCCAGGTATTAAAAGCATTTCCTTGTTACGCATAATCCCATCCTCCTCGGCTTTCTATTTCTTTAACCCTATTATACTATTTCTATCATAAACTTTACACTTGAGAACCAATATTTCTATTTAAGAAAGACCCAGGGAATTCCCTGAGCCTTTCTCATCCTGTTTGATCATATAAATTTCTACAGTTTTTCCGCATTGGCCTTCGAGGTTCTTATTTCAACAGTCAAGGATCCACCCTTCACATAGGCCTTTATTAAAAGTGGAACTTCCTTTTTATTCTTAAATCGAAAGTCCAATCCCCCATAAGAAACGGTCGCATCTCTTCCAGCAGGCACATAGCCGATGCTAAGCGAGTGGTGATGCCATTCCAGATACTCGACACCTACTTGATCAATCGCATTGAATAAAGTAGAAGATGTTTGGCACACCCCTCCACCTATCCCTTCCACAAGCTCTTTGTTGACGATTTCCATGGCCTTCTGATACCCGTTCGCTTGATCGCGCGGGCCTACCACTTCATTAAAAGAAAAATGATCCCCTACACCCAGTATTACATTATTAATCGCTGAAGCTGATATCTCAATATTCTTGGCTCTCCCAGTAACGCCACTATCAAAATAAGTCGTATAGGAAGCGACTACCACCTCGTCTAAATTTGCGACCTCTTCAGGATTATACTGGCTTTCTTTAACCTCTATCGGCAGCTCAACCGTTCCCCCAGTTTGAGTGGCATTCAATACCCTTTCAACCAATTCCGCTTCGTCCAGGATTACCATCGGCTTGCCTTTTATGATCTGCCCGTCTGGACCGATTCTGTCTTGAATCATTTTTTGGTCATAGCCGGTTGTTGAATCTGTTCCCCTTGCCAGTTCCTTTGCCCATTTTTCCAGCTCCGTTTTAAAGGCCTCATCATGAATATCCAGGTCCATCTCCCATGGAATAAAGGATTGGACAATTTCCTCTGTTTGCGGATCCACCACATCAATCACAACCGGGAGTGCCTTCTCCAAATCTCTTTCAACTTGTGCCACCTTATGAGGCAATGTCCCTATCTCTTTCTCCTGCTTCGTCGCTTCCACCTTCATACATCCAGAAAGCATCACGACAATAGCCACAACCATCAACAAACTGTTCCAATGAAGTTTCCCCATTTTTTCTCCCCATTATCTCTTTTTTATCTGTAGTTGATCTTATTGCCGCCTCATGCGTATGTGTTCACTAAGTTGCTCGTACCGAGCAAAACTCGTTCACCCATACACATGAGGCTAAAATCAGTACTGAACATTATCACAACCATCTGTATCAGAAGACTCCATCCAGGAAGGCATTTCCAATTAACATTCTATTCTAGCCTTCATAAATATATTCCTGTGGGACATCCTCCTTATTTTTTGAAAAAAATGGAATCGAATTAGAAAGAACTTTCGGGGATTATGCGATATATAGGTATTAGGAAGTGTTTTTTTAAGAACTACGTTTCAAAAAAGAGATTAAAAAAACCTATTCCCCTTAAAGAAATAGGTAAAAGTATGATTAAAATAATTTGAGAAATAGGCGAATGACATCGGCTCCACCAATAAAGGTACCGATAGAGGCCCCAAGATTTGAAAAAACGGTAACCAGTAGAACACGGGTGACTTTATTGCTCCAAAACCCTTTTATACTAAAGACATCCTCTGTCAAACTCTCAAAATCTTGAACATTTGGTCTGCTGAAATAAGCTTGAACAAAGCCTGCAAACCATCCAGCTGCAAGGAGAGGATGCAGCGTCGTCAGCGGTGCCGCCACAAAGGATGTGAGAATGCTAAGTGGGTGCCCAAATGCAAGAGCCGTGGCGATCGCAGAAAGTGTGCCAGTCCAAAGCACCCAACTAATTGACTGCTTTAATCCTGCCGATGGATCATGAAAGAACGTGATTGCAATAAGGGCTAGAATGAGAATTGGAATCGACCAGCCGATGATTTGTGGAACCTTCGATTTTGGCGGCAATTCCGTCAAGCGCCCCAAATCATGCTCCTTCTTCATTTCTTCCTGAATTCCAGGAACATGGGCCGCACCCAATACCGCAACAATTTTCTTCCCTGGTGCTTCCTTGATTTTCTGGGATAAATACTGATCCCGCTCATCAATTAAGGGTACCTTTAGTCGCGGAAATGATTCCGTAAACTCATTTAGGACAGAGTTGATCATATCCTGACTCTTCATTCTTTCAAGCTCTTCTTCTGATATCGTTTCATCGCTAAAAATGCTGGCAATCACTTGCGTAAGGAGCTGTGTTTTTCCCCAGAACCCCACTTGATGCCAAATACGTGAAAATGTTACTTGTATGTTCCGGTCTGCAAGGACAAGCTCCGATCCAACCTCTTTGGCAGACTCAATGCCCTGGATCATTTCTTGCCCCGCTTGAATTCCAAGCTGTTTGGCCATCCTTTTTTGAAAAGAAGAAATCGCCAAGTTCATTAATAGAAGGGTTGCCTTTTTTTCCTTAATGACCTTAAAGATGTCAGTTTCCTTCCACTTGTTTCCTTCCATAATGGATTGATATCTTTGCTCATCCAATTCGATGCAGACAGAATCCGGTTTTTCCGTTTCAATGACTTCCTTGACAAGCTCCGCACTTTGTTTAGATACATGAGCCGTCCCAATTAAAATATATTCTTTTTCATCCAAAAAAATCCGCGTAATATTTTCATTCTCCAATGGCATGGCGACCTTCCTTTTGTCCAGTTAAAGATAATAACTTTTATTATACACGATTTACCCAAAAGGAAGAAGCGCCGAGTCATAAAGAAGTTGTTAATGCGAAAATTTCTCCGATTTTTGTTTGCGAATATAATGAATCACAAAAGTGATTAAGAAAGCAGAAATCAATACAATAATGAACACCTCGTTAGAAATATGAACATTGACAAGGGTTAATCCCATTTTTATGGCGATGAACGTAATTAACACATAAGCGGTCGTCTCAAGCTCTGGGACTCTATTCATTAACGCAATGAAGAAGGTCGCAATCCCCCGCATCATGAGAATTCCAATCATTCCTCCAAGTAAAATAACCCATACTTCTTCTGAAACAGCAAGAGCCGTTAAAATACTGTCAACGGAAAATGCTAAATCCATCAGCTCGACACTGATAACAGTCGCCCAGAAAACACCAAATGTACTGACAAGCCAACCCTTTGGCTGATTTTTGTCCTCATCTTCCCCGTCTTCTTTTGACTTGTATTTCTCAATAAAGAATTTCACCGCTAGCCAGAGCAAATAAAGAGCTCCAATGAGCTTAATAAACCAAAGCTTAATCAAGAACGTACCTAGCCCGATAAAAATGAAACGGAATAAATAAGCACCCCACAAACCATATACAAGTGCTTTTTTCTGTTGCTTTTTCGGAAGTGGTTTAACGAAAGCGGATAAGACCAGTGCATTATCTGCAGATAGAATACATTCTAGTACAGCCAGTGATAGAATCATTCCCCATGCTTCCGCTGAGGTCAACACCTCAGCCCACATATGCCAGTCCAGCATGGAGGCATAGGTTGAAAGAATCCCCTCTAACATGTTGCATTACTCCTTTGTTGTTCAATTCTGTGCGTTCTTTTTTTACAATAGTAAATATACGTTAATTTAGTATCTCCATAAATCCTTTTTCTGATTTCACTTCCTTCATTTAAAAAAGGGAAAGTACCGCCACATCATTGTAGTGGTACTACCCCTTTCCGTCCACTCCTATTAATAATAAACGATCTAAGTCCAGTACTTCAATTTTCTTTTGCTTTTTTTGAATAATAATTTTCCGTTCTTCCAACTCAGCTAATTTCCGGCTAATTGTTTCTGGTGTGGTCCCTAAGTAAGAGGCTAAATCTTTCTTACTCATGGGTAAATCAAATTCCAGCTTTTGTTCCTGGTCCGCACACTCGGCCAAAAATAAAGCAATCCTTGTTTCCACTTTTTCCGTTGCAAAGCTAGTTGTTTGCTTTTCTGAGACCTCTAATCGGTTTGAAAACTCGCTCAATATCTTTAAAGAGATGGAAGGATATTTTAACAAAAGCTGCTGCAGTTCTATTCGGCTAATCATGCAGACTTTCGTGTTTCCGATTGCCTCTGCATATGCTTCATGTGTCGTTTCTTTGAAAAGTGCTAGTTCTCCCGTAAAATCTCCAGGTTCCAGAATTCTTAGAAGGAGTTCCTTCCCGGTCTCTGAAAGGCGGTAGATCTTGATTTTCCCTTCATTCACTATGTATAAAGAAGAGGAGTCATCACCTGATCTGTAGATGATTTCTCCTTTTTTATAAGAGACTGATTGAACCACTTTCATGACCTCTTGAAGCTGCTCATCTTCTAAATGGTTAAAAATTGGCACCAATGCGACACAGGCTGCTTCATGGTGTCCACAGGAATGTCTTTCCTCACTCTTCATCGATATCCTCCATTCCTAAGCAGTAAAAAGATGTTGCTCTTCCATGCTAGTCCGTTTATTTCTCTTATTAAATCTTAATAGACGCATAGCATTCACGATAACAAGAAGGACACTTGCTTCATGAATGAACATCCCAGAGGCGAGGTGTACGTTCCCGAATAGGACACCAGCTAATAGAATAAAAACTACCCCTACCGCAAAATACATATTCTGCTTCATATTTCTAATCGTTGCTAATGATAATGAATAGGCATGCGAGAATTGCTTAAGCTTATCTGCCATTAACACGACATCTGCCGTTTCCATTGAAATGTCAGTTCCGCCTTTTCCCATAGCTATACCAATATGCGCATTAGCAATTGCTGGGGCATCATTAATCCCATCTCCCGCCATGGCAACGATATGACCTTCTTCCTTTAATTTCTTCACAAATCTCACTTTATCCTCTGGTAAGAGCTCCGCATGATATTCATCAAGACCTAGTTGTTCGGAAACGCGTCTTGCGGTATGCCGATTATCACCTGTCAGCATCAAAATTCTCTTAACTCCATTTTCCCTCAATTCACGAACGGCTTCAAGGGCATCCGCCCTAATTTGGTCTGCAATGGAAATAATCCCCACCATTTCATTGTTTATTGCAGCAAAAACAGCTGTGTTCCCTAGTTTTTCTCTCCCTAGAGCATATTCCTCTACTTCTTCCACTATTTTGATTCCATGGGTCTCCATAAGCTTTCGGTTCCCTATAATAAGGGGCATCCCGTTCACTCGTGCAAGGATACCATTTCCTTTTACTACCTGTATATCTTCGGGTTCATGATCGATGTCTAGTTTCCGACGTTTCGCTTCATTCACAATGGTTTGACCTAGATGATGTTCAGAAACCTTCTCTACTACTCCAGCCATTTGCAGAAACAGATTTTCTTCCATCCCATTCATGACGTGGATATCAGTTACTTCAGGCTTCCCCTTCGTCAATGTCCCTGTTTTATCAAATACAACTGTATCCACCTTCGAGAATTGCTCCATTACCTCTCCGCCCTTAATAAGGACACCATTTCTCGCTCCATTCCCAATCCCTGCTACGTTTGATACGGGAGCGCCAATGACTAGTGCGCCTGGACATGCAACAACGAGGAAAGTGACGGACAAAAGGATATCCTTCGTAATCAAAAAGACAAGGATTGATAGAATCACAACTGCCGGTGTATACACATTAGCAAATCGATCGAGGAATTTTTGCGTTTTTGATTTCGTTTCCTGCGCTTCTTCGACAAGCTCGATGATTTTTGCAAAAGTCGTATCAGCTCCTACCTTTTCTGCTACGATTTCAATATATCCTTCATCCACAATTGTGCCGGTATATACCTGGTCCTGGGTACGTTTCATTACCGGAGCACTTTCCCCAGTAATCGTAGCTTCATTGAGGAGGGCATGCCCTGTCAGAATTCTCCCATCAACAGGCACCTTTCCCCCAGAACGAATTAAAATTCGATCCCCTTTTTCAACCTCTTCTACAGGAATCATTCGCGTTTGTTCATTTCGTATAACTTCCGCTTCCTGCGGTGCCATTTCAATTAATTTTTTCAAGGATGACCGTGTTTTTTCTAATGTTCTGCCTTCTAGATAGGCGCCGAACAAAAATAGGAAGGTGACGACAGCTGATTCCACATACTCTCCAATCACTAGCGCTCCTATCACAGCAATAGACACAAGGAGCTCAATACTGAAAGCCTTCATCCTTAGCGCTTGGAAGGCCTTTATAAAAATTGGAATACTTGCAATAGCTGTTGCCAAAATCAGGAGCATAGCCTTGTACTCACCCAAACCAAATATATTTAACAAAAAGGCAGTAGCAATAATTAAGCCTGACATTCCAATTATCTTATTCCGATTTCGATTAATGAAACGAATCATTTTCGTTCCTCCTTCCATAGTGGGACGCAGGGATAGATCCCTTGTCCCACTTGTCCTCCATGCTTATCGCACTTCATAGCCAAGCTTAGTGATTATTTTGCTAATCTGTTCGGTGCTAATATCTTGTTCATCAAATTCAACTCTTACTTTGCTCGAATTAAATAGAACAGTAGCAGATTGAATTCCACTCGTTTTATTAAGGGTAGACTCAATCTTTTTAATACAAGACGGACAAGTTAATGGTTCCAATTGAAAGACAGCTCTTTTCATAATTTATGGCCTCCTTTGTTTTCTGTATTCTTAGCTTAATCGAAACCTTTCTAAAAAAAATTGACGTACATCAAGTTTGCTATATTTCTGATCAAAAAAATCTCTCACTATGTTGATATAGTGAGAGATTGCTCTTTTTGGGTCGAGGAACCTGTCCCTCCGTCCCCCAAAAACTATTTATCTTTCTTTTTCCTACTTTTTCTTAAAAGATAGAGCAAGGACACGGCCACTGCCCCGCCGATGATCGGTTCTTTTTTCAGCTTGTTATCGCTTGTATATAACATATCTTTGGCAACGATCCCAAGGTTTTGTGGGCGTTCAGCAATGCGGCGCATATAGTAGCCAAACCAGTCGGTACCAAACGGAATGTAGGTGCAGAAACGATAGCCTTCTTTTGCAAGATCATATTGCATCTCTTTGCGAAAGCCGTACAGCATTTGGAATTCAAAATTGTCACGGCTGATATTGTGTTCCCTCACAAAGGCCTTGAGTTCATTAATAATATGATGGTCATGTGTAGCAATCGAGGTGAACGCATCCCCTAGCAATCTTTTCTTTGCCAATTTAATAAAATTGCGGTCAATTTCTTCTTTGGATTGATAGGCAACCCCTGGGCTTTCCTTATAAGCCCCTTTGACAATCCGCATGCGGACATCTTGCAGCCTGTCAAGGTCTTCCTCTGCTCTTAAGAGGTAAGACTGCATCACCGTTCCTACATTTGGATAATCCCCTCTTAAGATTTGAAGAACCTCCATTGTTTTTTCGTAACGGGAATAATCTTCCATATCAATGTTAACAAAAATATCATATTGGTATGCGGTTTCAACAATCTCCCTAACGTTTGCCATACAGAAATCCTGGTCGATATCTAACCCAAGTTGTGTAATCTTGATCGACAGATGGCAGTCTAAATTCTCTTCATGTATTCGATCCAATATACGAATGATCTCATTTTTTGCCTTCGTCGCTTCTCGGCTATCAGAAACAAATTCCCCTAAATTATCAATTGTACCGCTAATACCATGACGGTTTAGCTCCTTTATTACTTTGGTTACGCTTTCAAGATTTGTACCAGCAACAAACTTTTCTGCACCTAATTTAAAGCCCCATTTTTTTGCATTTTCATTTAAGAATTTATTTTTAGATAGTCCGTAAAAAAAATCCCTCGTCAGGTTAGACATATTCCCTTCCCCTCTCCCTAATGAAGTCATATTGACATTTTGTTATTTTGAATTTGCAAGAATTGTGCCAACATTTTTTCTATAGACTATGCGATAACAGTTCGTAATGGCTTTAATAAGACAATGGGACACGCATCTATTTCGAAAATAAAAAATGAAATAGTCACGTGCCCCATAGGAATCATCTAATTCAAATGTTTATGTTATAAAAGTGTTTAGAAAATATACATATTTGTATACATAGTTGTCAACTAACTATACAAATTAGAAATACAGAAAATAAATGACTCCCACTAAAACGATTCGGTAAATAGCGAAAGGCACAAGCTTGATCTTGTTAATAAGCTTCAAGAAAAAGCGAATCGAAATTAAGGCAAATACAAATGCACTAATGAATCCAGCAATGAAAAATGGCAATGAATCCATTGTGAAGTACTCCCAGTTCTTAATTAATGACAAGCCGCTTGCCCCTGCCATAATCGGTACCGCCATGATAAAGGTAAAATCAGATGCAGCACGGTGGCTCATTCCTGTCAAAACCCCACCCGAAATCGTCGCACCTGAGCGAGAAAACCCTGGCCATAATGATAGACACTGAATAAGACCTACTGTCAATGCTTGCTTGTAGCTAATCTGATCAACGGTTTCCACCTGCGGCTTTTTCGAACGAAAAATATCGGCAATAATCATAAATATCGCGCCAATCAATAAACCAATGATCACTGTCTTTGTTGTAAATAGATGTTCGTCAATATAATCATCGAAAAGGAGGCCCATCACTCCTGCTGGGATTAAGCCAACGATTACATGTGTCAGCTTCAAATGCTTCGAATTCCCTGTCTGCCCCGCTCTTTTTCGTAAACGATTTAATCCTAGTAATTCGATAAATCGATCCTTAAAAACGAACACAGCCGCTAGAATAGAACCGAGCTGAATCACAATCTTAAAAGTATTGGCTGTATACTTGCCCAAAAACTCATTTGACTGGAGCCACATATCATCGACAATAATCATATGACCTGTCGAGGAGACGGGTGCATATTCTGTTAGACCTTCGACTAAACCAAGAATGATCGCTTTCAATAATTCAATGAAATCCATTCAGTAAACTCCCTTACAATTTAAGTAACATGGGTTATCCCTTTTGCATTGTAGCACAAACAGAGTCGAAGTAGGTATTTTCACAAGAAAAAAAGACCCTCTTTCCTATTAAAAGGGCCTTAGGTAACATGTTCAGATGGCTTCATATAGATAATGAAGAAACTCATTTGCTGCCACTGGCTTGCCAAAATAAAAGCCTTGCAGTTCATCACATCCATGATTCTGCAAATACAAGATTTGCTCTTCAATCTCGATGCCTTCAGCCGTCACATGGTAGCCTAAGCTCTTAGCCATCGCTAAGATCGTTCGAACGATTGGTGAATCACCACTTTTTGCAATATCCTCTAGAAAAGAGCGATCAATTTTCAAACGATTAATTGGAAACTCCCGTAAATAACTCAATGAGGAATACCCTGTACCAAAATCATCAATTGAAATTTGGACGCCAAATTCTTTTAATCGATTAAGCTTTTGGAATAAAACTTTATTATTTTCAAGCGCCGCATTTTCCGTAATCTCTAATTCCAATAGATTCGGAGGATAGTTGATTTTCCTTATTGTTTTGATAATTTGTTCATCAATATCTGGCTCCATTAATTGAATCGGTGAGAGATTTAGGGAAACCTTTAAATCTGAAAAGCCAAGCTGATGCCATTTCTTCGTTTGGCTCATGGCGTTTCCCATTACCCATTTGCCAATAGGAACAATAAATCCCGTTTCCTCCGCAATAGGAATGAACTCATTTGGTGAAACCATTCCTAATTTTTGCGAATTCCATCTCAGCAAGGCTTCCATACCTGTGATCTTCCGTGTGTTTGTGTCTACTCTTGGTTGGTAATGGAGTGAGAGTTCTTGATTCTCAAGAGCCTCACGAAGACATTTCTCAAGCTCTATTCTTCTCTTCTTCTCCTGCTCAAGCTGCTTGTCAAAAAACCTAATATAGCTTTTCCGCTCAATCTTTGCTTCATGCATGGCATAGACAGCATTATTCAAGAGCTCTTCAAAATTACTCCCATCTTTTGGGTAAAAACAAACGCCAATACTTGAAGTGGTATGAATACGGTTATTATTAATTTCAAACGGCTTTTGCAGGTTCTTACTAATCAACCCGCATATACGATGTACTTCATCATCATCCATGCCCTTCAGTAAAATGATAAATTTATCACTATCCTTACGTGCAATATGATCGACATTTGGAATCGTTTCTACAAGGCGATTCGCAAATTCTGAAATAACCCCATCTCCAACAGAAAAGCCATAGGATTCATTAATATGCCTAAAACGGTTCAAATCTAAGCTCAGAAGGGCAAAGGGCTGATTTTGATTTATTTCTTCTGCCACTAAATCACTCATTTTTCTTCTGTTAGAAAGACCTGTAAGCTCGTCATGGTACGCAAGAAAAACAAGTTCTTCCTCCGCCCGTTTCTTATCTGTAATATCCGTGCAAATAGACATATATTGATAAGGTCGACCTTTTTCATTGATAAAAGGAACAATAGTACCGTCTACCCAAACAATCGTCCCATCCTTTGCTCGATTTCGGATTTCTCCCCTGAAGATTTTTCCGTTCCCGAGTGTCCTCCACATGTTTTTAAAAAATTCCTTTGGATGATATTTGGAGTTAATGACTCGATGATCATAGCCGATCAGTTCTTCCCGTGAATATTGAAATAGCTCACAAAAACGGTCATTCACATAAGTAATCATCCCACGAGGATCTGTTATCGTCAGCAAGGAGGATTCATCCAATGAAAACTTCAAATTTTCAAGCTCATTCATTGTATTTTTCAAGATTTTCTCTGAATTCTTCTGATCGGTAAGATCCTCAATCAAAAAGGTGATTCCGATAACTCTGTCATCCTCTTCTATAAGTGGAATGGCATTAATGCAAACAGTAACATCAGAACCATCCTTCCTTTTTCGTTTCGTTTCTGAGAAAGTCACACCTTTCCTTGCCTGTGCAATTTTCCGAAAGGCTCTCCTGTACTTGCTTTCTCCAAGCTTCATAATTAAATGGTATAATTTCCCCTTTACTTCTGCCTCGGTCCAGCCAAAGATTCTTTCTGCCTCCTTATTCCATAGATGAATGAACCCATATAAATCGATTATGATGATCCCAATGGGTACTTGATGGATAAGGGAACTCAAAATTTCATGATCATTCCATAGATTATGTTGTAATTTTTCTGGTCGAGAGGTCATACCTTTTCACCTCAATTTCCATGTATCATTTACTAACATAATATCAATAAGAACGATAAAATTTTTGAAAATTCTCTTACAATTTGTTAAAGTTTGTCTAAAGTTGTATTTGTGCTCTCTCCTTACTTATCCCTCTTGGCCACAGCCGATCCACCAATAATCTGTATCCATCCTCTTTTGCGGGAGGCTCATAGATTCTTTTCAACCGTATTTCATGCATAAATGCTCACTCTTCCGTAGGAGAAATTTCTGATATCACCTTTATACAGGTAAGGATCCCCTTTTTCAAATCATCATGGGACCAGCTTGGGATTTTCCCATGCTGAATAGCTAACTCATGTGAAGCTGGAATATGGATGAACCCTGTCGGCATCTTTTTTCGCTGCGATTTTGCATAGTGCAAGCATTGATACATCACATGATTACATAAATAAGTACCCGCACTATTCGATATCTCAGCAGGTAGCCCTTCCTCAAGCAATCGCTCGACCATTGCTCGAACTGGCAATGTCGAAAAATAGGCATCCAATCCTTCCTCTCGAATTGGTTCATCCACAAGGATATTTCCTCGATTATCAGCCTCGCCATCATTGACATTGATCGCAATTCGTTCAGGAGTTATTTTGTACCTCCCACCAGCTAATCCTAAGGAAATCACGGCATCAGGCTGAATTTTGTCGATATGTTCCAATATTTTTGTCCCTGAAGCCCTGAAATCCACCGGCAAAATTTCACCATGAACCTTATAATCCCCAATCACCTCGCCATTTAATTCCTCGACAATTCGCATCGTTGGATTAATTGTGAAGCTTAAAAATGGTTCAAATCCAGTTAACAATAATGTTTTCATTTTCTAGTTCTCTCCTTTTATCAAGGTTCCTAAGGGCTTCAAATGTAATCCATTATTCGTTTGGCCCAATCGTTCTTTTTTGTATATCTGCTTCTATCCCAGTCTCCACGCGTTTCAATAACGTTTCCCTCCAGCTTAGGGCTAAAAGTTCGCAGGAGGCAAGCTCCTTGGCTAACGGAATATTCTTTTTATCATGATGCATGATTTGGTTACATGCTGATATCGTCCATTGTGAAAAAGGCCGATCGATCAACCGAAGTGTCTGCCCTTTTTCCACCTTTCCTTCTTTTAGAACACGAAAATACCAACCTGTCCTTCCTGTATTTTGAATTAACAAAGCCAAATTCTTTATTTTGAATCGCCGAGCAGGCTTCCAACAAGGCTGCCTTGGCTGGGACACTTGGATAATTGTTTCTCCTATTTCAAATGTATCCCCAATACAAATATGTTCTTCGGTTAAATGGTCGATGAGAAAATTCTCTCCCATTCCTCCGGGAAGGAGGCTAGCTCCCTCCAAGCTTTTATTCCAGTATATATAATGCTCTGAGGAGTAAGCAAAAACGGCCTTTTCGGGACCACCATGATGCTTTAGATCCGCTTGCCCATCGCCTTCAATATGGGTCGTTCCCACCCACACGGGGCCTTGGATCTCTTCTTTAAACATCGCCGTTTCCCACTCGCGCTCCATCGGGTCCATTGCTCCCTTTTCACCTATCTTGCTAGGCATTCCAACAAATATTTTTTCAACTCTTCCGTCCATTTTCTTCCCTCCGATGAACAATGATTAAGATAAATACCTTACAAAAAACTCAAATACTTCAGCCTAATCCAAAAATCAGTCCTTTACATAAGCTATTGTATCATTGTCTATAAAAAGGAGTTGAGGACATGGGTGTGAAGCTAAAGAAATTTGTCGATTCCCTTCCAATCATGGAGACTTTAAAACCAAATAGAAAAACAAAACATGAGTCCTATTATGTAGTGAGCATGGAGGAAACCAGGCAAAGGTTACATCGGGATCTAGCACCGACTACCGTTTGGGGTTATCAAGGGCAATATCCTGGTCCTACCATAGATGTAAATCAGGGAGAACGGGTTAGGATTAAGTGGGTAAACAACTTACCCAGCACACATTTTCTCCCCGTTGATAAATCAATCCACGATCTCGATCATTTACCAGAGGTGAGAACGGTCACACATCTTCACGGTGCGAACGTAGCTCCTGAAAGTGACGGGTATCCAGAGGCTTGGTATACGAAGGACTACAAGGAGGTAGGTCCCTTTTTTAAGCAGAAGGTTTACGAATACAACAACTTTCAACGCGGGGCAACATTATGGTATCACGATCATGCAATGGGCATTACGAGACTTAATGTATATGCAGGACTAGCAGGGATGTATATTATTCGTGATCATAAGGAAAGATCCCTCGGACTTCCAGAAGGACCATATGAGATTCCGCTCATCATTCAAGATCGAACCTTTAATAGGGACGGATCCCTCTTTTACCCGGAACAACCAAATAATCCATCAGAGGATCTCCCTCATCCATCAATCCAGCCCTTTTTCCTTGGAGATACCATTGTTGTGAACGGAAAGGTTTGGCCGTTTCTTGAGGTAGAGCCGCGGAAATATCGCTTCCGGATTCTTAATGCTTCGAATACCCGATCCTATCAGCTGTATCTAGATTCCGGGCAATCCTTTCATCAAATTGGCTCGGATGGCGGCTTATTGGCCCAAACCGTCAAGCTAGAGAAAATTGAGATTGAGCCAGGAGTTCGAGTTGATGTCATTGTGGACTTTTCCGATTATGATGGAGACACAATCCTTTTAAAGAATGATCTTGGGCCGAATGCCGCTCCAGAGGACGAAACAGACGATATCCTGCAATTCAAGGTCACTAAATCTTTGTCTGGAAAAGATCATGGTAGAATTCCACAATATTTATCTGAAATTCCCACCCTGACAAAGAACAACATTACCGCAATCCGTAATTTAAAGTTAGTATCCACAACAGATAAATGGGAACGCCCCCTGCTCTTGCTCGATCACAAAATGTGGAATGATCCCATTACCGAAAAACCTCAACTGGGTGCAACGGAAATTTGGTCTTTAATCAATGTAACGGGTTTTTCCCATCCGATTCATATCCATCTCGTTCAATTCCAAATTCTTGATCGCCGTCCCTTTGATCTCGACCGTTATAATCAGGATGGACAAATTGTCTATACTGGACCGGCCAAACCTCCGGCCCCGAACGAACGTGGGTGGAAGGACATTGTTTCAGCACCTTCTGCTGAAATTACAAGAGTGATTATGAAATTCTCTCCATACACAGGCCACTACGTTTGGCATTGCCATATTCTTGAGCATGAGGATTATGATATGATGCGTCCTCTACTCGTTGTACCACAGGAGAAATGAACCTGGGGCAAAGTGCTTCTGTCTCACTTCACTACCTTCTCTAATTGTGAATAGATAGAAGAAACTCCTTTCCACCAGTTTTTGTCCTCAGCATATTTGCGATTAATCCATTGAATGGGATCGACATCATTGGGTCGCTCCTTGCTCAAATTTACAACGGTGCGAGCGGCGATTTGAGTCGATTCCTCAATATTTGTGTTGTAATCCTCCCAGCTATGGAATACATTAAACGGGTTGTTTGCAATTTCATGAGCCCTTATATGATTTTGGGGAACAAATCCCTGCTCCTGCCCTGTGATCGCAAATAACAAAAGCGGGTTGATATTATATTCTGCGGCAACCTCCACAATCGTAGGAAAATATGGTTCCTCCGCCAATAATGAATTCCTACCATGCAACCAATCTCTTAATTTATCAGTATTTATATTCTTATATTGCAAATGTGGAGGCAGATCATTTGGTACACGCTCAATTGTCTCAGCTTCAGCAAGCACCATGGCTTCCTTCTTTGAAAAATCAACTTTTTTGTCAGACGGAAACTCCATGATAAGAACAACGAGCAAAATGAGAAAAGCTGTTGCTGCTCCTACTATGCCCACCCGAATTAACCAGCGAGTTTGCTTGGTATGTATTTCGCTTGTTGTCTGTACACTAGTAATATTCTTTTCTATCGGTTCCGGCTCTTTGTCATCAAAATAACCGACAAGCTGATCAATGTATCTAGTAACTAAATCAGGTGTAGCTCTCACATGTTGAATTACCCATGGAGACATTTCATTCGTAATTTCTTCCTGTGTAGCCAGCCTGACACTATACTCAACGAGATCGCCCGCAGAAATCGTCCAAGATTTTGCTGCGACCTTTTCCTTAATAAGCCCCATTCGAATGCTTTTCTTCGTTTCCATTGAGAAGTTCGGCAACGAGCGGTCTATTAAGCTATGGACGGCTTTCGCTAGCATTCTCGCTTTTTCTTGAGCCGACGCCTTCTCATATCGAGAATCAATGCGGCTTCTAATCTCGGCAATTCTATTTTCATTCAAAACAACTTTTTCTTCTAACTGTTTTTGAAGCGAATTCAATTGTGCCACCCTTCATACTTTTATTTATATAGATTATCATACAATATTCGACAAGATCCGCCTATATGTTTTGAAGATTCATACTGTTAGAAAATCTGAATAAGCAAGACGAAAGGAACCATCCCTTCCGCATCTACATAATATGTTTAAAGATAGTATAAAGTGGGTGGTTCTTATAGGAACTTCAAAATACTTGGAATTCATATCCAAATTTGGTGTTGGAGGAGCACATCCTGGGGGAATAGATCTTACAAAGGAAATGTTTCTGTCTGAAAAGATTAACAGCACCTCTCGCATTTTAGACGTGGGGTGCGGTACTGGCCAAACAGCCGCATATTTGGCCGCCCGATATGGTGCGAAGGTAATTGGGTTGGACATCAACCCGATCATGATTAAGAAAGCAAAAAAACGAATGAAAAAATATCAACTACCTGTGGAAATAATCCATGGCTCTATCGAAAGCTGCCCTTTAGAGGACGATACATTTGATATGGTTATTTCTGAATCCGTCCTAGCCTTTGTTGATGCCCCTAGAGCCCTTCGGGAAATATATCGGCTATTAAAAAAGGGGGGCCGGTTTATTGCTAATGAACTTACCATTAATCATCCCCTAGCAGCATCAACAAAAAAGGAAATCAAAGATTTTTATGGCTTTGATTCTGTCCCTTTAGAACAGGAATGGATCGCTTTATTTTCGCAGGCCGGTTTCAAAAGAATAAATGCCAGGAGGCCTAACGTGCCTATTCCCCAAACAAATCAAGCTCCTGAGTTTCAATACTCAGATTATATTGAGCCGGAGCTTTTTACGGTTATGGTCCAACATTTTGATATCATGGCAAATTATCAAGGGATTCTAGATTATCGGATTTTTTCGTGTACGAAATAGTTGCTTCTTTGGATCTCGGCTAGCAGGATGATTTCACTGCTAGCCTTTTCCAGTTGTAACCTATTGTTCAGCATAGTTCGTGATAAAATGGGGAAATTAATCCTGATACCATATTCATCAAATTTAAAATTATGAGGTGAACATTATGGCAAGGAAGAGAACAGGTAAAAATAAGCAACAAAAAAATCAGCAGGGATCAGGCTCTCAATATCATGAGAATCGAGCTAGCCATGTTCCTGATTATGGAGGAAATATCGTCGATCCAAATGTGAAGGAATAATAATAGGTATACGCTCAAAAATTATATGCAATAGCGGAAGTGTCACTACATTTGATAATGATAAAAATAGACTGTCCCCTTTTTCTAAGGCTCTGTTATATCTGATTGTTGATCTTAATATCGCCTTATACATATACGTTCACGAATGTTTTCGTACCGAATAAAACCCGTTCACGTACATGTATAAGGCTGAAAATCAACACTAAAGACTAATATAGCCTTTTCTAAAAAATGGCGACAGTCTTATTCTTTCTTCATCTATCTTAACTGAACTCTCCAGCCAAACGGGTCTTCTTTCGTTCCATTCTGAATTCCTGTTAAAGTGTCATAAAGCTCTCTCGTTAATTGACCTACTTCTCCGCTATTGACGACAAGCTTTTCTCCCTTCCATAGGAACTCACCGATCGGAGAAATAACAGCAGCTGTTCCTGTTCCAAATGCTTCCTCCAACAGCCCTTCACGATAGGATTGATAAATTTCTTCAACGGATATTCTCCGTTCAATCACCGGTATATTCCAGTGTTTGAGTAATTGAATAATAGAGTCCCTTGTAATCCCTTGTAGGATGCTTCCGTTTAGAGCAGGGGTTACGATTTCTCCATTTATTTTGAAGAAAACATTCATGCTTCCTACTTCCTCAATATATTTGTTTTCTCTTCCATCTAACCAAAGCACCTGTGAATATCCAAGCTTGGCTGCTTCCTCCTGTGCTTTAAGACCGTTGGCATAGTTACCGCCTGTCTTCGCCTCGCCGGTACCACCAGCTACCGCTCTCACATAGTTTTGCTCAACAGATATTTTGACGGGATGAATCCCTTCCTTATAATAGGAGCCAACCGGTGACAGGATGATGATAAATTGATAAGACTCAGAAGGGGCCACACCTAAATGAGGGGCTGTCGAAATAATGAACGGTCGAATGTATAATGACGTCCCTTCAGCTTTCGGTATCCAATCTTGATCGATTTTCACCAGTTGCTTCAATGCCTCTACCGCTAATTCTTCGTCTATTGGCGGGATACATAATCTTGCATTGGACTGATTCATCCTCGAAAAATTGCGATCAGGTCTAAATAGAAAAACCTCTCCATCCTTCGATAAATATGCCTTTAACCCTTCAAAAACAGTTTGCCCATAGTGAAAAACCATTGCAGCAGGGTCTAAGCTGATCGGTTGGTATGGAATAATACGGGGATCGTGCCAGCCCCTCTCTACGCTGTAATCCATAATAAACATATGATCCGTGAAAATAGTCCCAAACTCAAGCTGTTCCGTTACCGGCTTTTGCTTGCGATTGGAGCTTAGGATGGTTTCAATTTGATAGGCCTTCATTCCGATTTCCCCCTACTTGTAGAACATTATTTTCAAAAAACAAAGATTACTTAAATATTAGAATACTCCCCTTGACCCCAAAAGAAAAGTATAAATTCAGAATACTGGAGAAACTTTTGCTGTATCATCAAAAAAAGCCCAAAATTGGGCTCTTTTTGCTTGTTAAATATAGCTTTCTGGCTCGTTAATGGCTTGTCAATTACCATAGGATTACACTATCTTTCCTGAACATTGATAAGTTCGAGAACCTGTTTTTTGCTCGGGAGTGCGGAAATCGCTCCTTTACCAGCAGCCGTCAATGCTCCACTGGCATTGGCAAATTGGAGTATTTCCATATGTTGATTGCTTAGAATCTGTAATAGGTTCATTGGATGAGCGCCTGCTTCAAGCAGCTTATATAACAGTCCACCCATAAAAGCATCCCCGGCACCTGTTGTATCCTGAACCTCAACGGTGTAGCCAGGTGATTCCCAGCTTGCACCTTTAATATGTAGTTCTGCACCAAGAGCACCTTTTGTGTATACTACTGCTTGAACATCACCAATGAATAGTGATTTAATCGCACTTTCGACCTCTTTGTTCCCAGTAATAAATTCAAGCTCCTCATCTGATACTTTGACAAGATGGGCATGTGGCAGGAATTCAAGAATGGCTTTTCTACAGTCCGATGGCTCCTCCCATAACGGTAATCTTACATTCGGATCAAAGCTGATAAGACCGCCTTTCTCTTTCATGATCGAAATGCTTTTCTTATGCGCTTGTTTCATCGGACTTTCGACTAAATTAACTGAGCAAAAATGAAGAATATCTCCCTTTGCAAACCAGTCAGATTGAATTTCCTTTTCACTTAATAACAAATCTGCAGACGGCTTACGATAAAAGGAGAATTCCCGCTCCCCATTTTCCTTCAGAGAAACAAATGCTAGTCCAGTATTTGCCTCTTTTGTACGAAGAATTTTGTCTGTCTCCACACCCGCCATCTGCAATTGTTCAATGAGAAAATCCCCAAACGCATCCATTCCAAGCTTCGTAATCATCTCTGAAGGCTGTCCAAATTTAGCAACAGCCGCCGCGGCATTTGCCAGAGCTCCACCTGGGGCTCGCTCAAAGGAAAGCACGTCCTTTAATGGAACTCCCTTTTGCTGAGGAATAAAATCAATTAGGAGTTCACCGATTGAGAATAATTTTGCCATAGCTTCACCCTATTACCTGTATTTCTTTTAGTATACTTGATTGGTAAGGGTAATCTCAGCTAGTATTTTTTCAATTTTGAAATACAAGACTCATCAAACCTTGAACAAAACAGAATCCCTCAGAGAACTTGATTAAAATGGATTGGTTGCCAATAGATTTGCTGTTTTTACATAAATTCGTGGATGTAATTTTAATTGCGAGACAATGAATTCTGCAATGTCTTCAGGCTGCATATATTTTTCTTCATTGTTCTCAGAAATTAGGTTCGTTTTAACCGCAAGCTCTGTCGCAACAGTGCTTGGAGTTAAAGCGGTCACCCGAATATTATTCTTTCGAACCTCTTGTGCCAGTGATTCCGTTAGGCCAATGACTCCAAATTTGGAGGCGCTATAAGCACTGGATGTGGCAGCCCCGTTTAACCCATTCAACGTTTACTCCTTCATTGGCCAAAGCAAGAGCAACGGCCTTTCCGATTCCCTTTCCTGCTCCAGTTATAAATGCTACTTTTCCTTTCAAAGATTGTACCAATTTCAACAACTCCTTCGTTTTATCTGATCTTATTGTGGTGGAATTCCCTTTCCATTATGTCATCCCATGAAACTTTTCATCCAGAAATACGTACTTGAATATGTAAGTTTTACAAAGGAGAGATTGATATGAGCAATATATTTCTATTTTCACTGATTACGGGATTAGCCTCTGCGCTTGTGCTAATACCTTTTTCAAAAAGAAATAAATCCAAAGAAAAAGAAAGCAAGAAGGGAAAGCCAGGAGGTCTTCTTTTTGGAGCAGTTATCATCCTATTAATAATTGGGGTCTTTTCCTTCTATTATTTGACAAATCTAGATAGAAACTTCACATCCTTATGGGCCCTTGCCATCCCTGTTACCCTGTTAGGGGCGTTCTTTGCTTCAGGAAGGGAAAGATGGATTAAAGGAGTACTACTCCTTGGAAGCTTGATTGTTGGTGCTGCATTTCTATTGGCTCCCCTCTTTAATGCAGACGAGAAATATACGATTGCGAAAATGAAGGAAAAGACGGAAATTGAGACATTTGATGAGAACGAAACGCCAGCAAGTGTCCCACCCAAATTTGCACGTAATAAAATGAAAAAAGCCTTTGGACAAGTACCCAATACAAGCTATTATGAGCTTGGAAATTTGCAAATTCAAAAGGTAAACGGAGATTATGTGTATATCGCTCCTGTAGAATTTTCTGGATTTTTCAAATGGTTAAATGGCGATACGACACCAGGATATTTTACGATTAGTGCAACTGATTCAAGTGCGAATCCGAAATTTATGAAAGCCGAAATGGAATACACTCCATCCTCTTTCTTCCATAAAAATCTAGAACGCCATATCCGAATGCAATACCCAAAGTATATCTTCTATGGGGATGTGCAGCTCGAAATCGATGATGACGGCAAGCCTTTTTATATCCGCTCCTATGGGAAATTTATCTCTGCTCGAAATGGCTTCGACGTGAAAGGGATTGTCATGGTCGACCCCAAATCAGGGGAAACAAAGGACTTTTCCTTAGCAGAGGTTCCAGAATTTATTGATGGGGCCGTTTCTCCCGAAGCAGTCAGTCTGCAAAATAGCTACTTCGGAAATTATGTACACGGATTCTGGAATAGCAAATTTGGCAAGAAAGATGTAAAGCTTCCTTCTGATGAAGGCACAGAAGCCAATGTAAGTCCTATCTTTGATGAAAACGGAGATATGTATTATTTCACTGACTTCACCAGTCCAAAAGAGGGTGTCGATTCAATGCTTGGCTATTCTCTCACAAATTCAAGAACTGGCGAAGCGACCTATTACACCGGAAATCTTGAAGAATCCTATATGGATTCCCAAGGCGCGCTACAAATTATTGAAAAGAAATTTATCGAAAAGAAATGGAAGGGTCAAATGCCCGTTCTCTATAATTTCTATGGCGAAGCAAGCTGGCTTACAGCTGTTCTAGATTCAAATGGCTTCCTGCAAAATTACTTTATCGTATCAGCAGCGAACCCAGAAATTTCTGTCTACGGTGGGACACCAAACGAAGCCTTAAAGTTGTACAAAACAGCCTTGCAAAAAGGCGGAGGCTCTGTCGACGGAAACTCAAAGGCAGAAGAAAAACAAGTGAGTGGTTCGATCATCCGAGTCTACAAAGAAAAGAGTGGTGATTTCACAGTTATCACCTTCTTATTGGATAATAAGAAGAGCTACGTCGTTTCCTCTGAAAGTAGCCCACTCGCAATTTACTTGCAGGAAGGTGACAAAGTACAGGTTACCTATTTAGAGACTGGTGAAGAATTCATGCCAGCGAAGGAAGTTATTATTGAGGGGCTGGAATAAAAGCAAGTCATTATCACTTCCTGAACATGCCCTACTGGATTGGAAATTGTTTCGTACTAGGCAAGCAAGCCAAGTCAATTTTCAATAGCGTTAAAATCTGTAGGAACGAGGAGCTAGGATCCTCGTTCCTACATTTTATTTTTCTACGTAATTCACAATATGCTGAAGCGATGGTCACAAATTACTTCACCTATGTAAAAATCTATATTTAATGAAGGCAGTCTAATAACGGAGTTCACCATCTCCTCTTTTAGGCTGCCTATATTTTTGAGTTTGGAAACGGTACCTAGCAATTCCAAAGTCACAATCTGCACGAATACAGCCTTTATTTATAATTGTTATAGTTGGGAGAGAAACTTTTAATGCTAAAATGGAAGTAGATAAAAGAACCTATAATAATGGGGGATTAACTAGTGATGAAAAAAATGGGCTTGTTATTTTTATCTGTGCTTATGTCCTTATATTTAGTTGGATGCACAGGTGGTTCTTACGTAATAACAATAGGGGAAATTAATTCTACAAAGAACAGTTTAAGTGGGGAATACAATCAATTCTCCGGTCATTATTATGCAAAGGTAAAACTTGATAATCAAGAAACGCTCGTCTTAAATTTTTCGGCAGAAACTAAAAAGGGAGAACTAATTGCAAGGGTGATAGACTCAGATGGAAAAACAATCAAAACATTAAAACCAGGAGATACAGTTGAACTAAACCAATCAGGTCAATACAAGCTCCAAATAGAAGGGGAGAAACATCAAGGTAGTTTTACGATGTCATGGGAAATAGAATAATTGACAACGGTGTCACTCCCCGCGGAATCTTATTTCACAAACATTATTTACAGGGATAATGCGGGGAATGGCTTTTGTCTGAATAGCCTATGAAGGAATATCTCTGTAGAACTGTTCGTTTTGTGTGGTATATTCAATCATTACTCCTATAGAAAAAAGTTGGTATATAGAGTTATGTAGTAAATATCCCATATATGTTTGTGAATAAAATACTATCATTTGTCGGGTACTTCGTGAATGACTTTAAAGAAGTGCGAAAAACCTTCACTTAAAAGAAACTCTAATACTTGGTTAATATGTTTTAGCTCAACAGTATCAGTGTGGAGAAGGATCTGAAGAACCATCCCATCAATTGCTGCCATCGTCCAGGTTGCCACTGCTCTTGTTAACGGTCCAGATTTTGCATCATATGCTTGAACAAATATAGCTTCTAGTCGATTAATCCAATCCTGATACTTTTCCTTAAATTTATGTTTTAACTCCTCATTTCCTAGCATGGCCTCATGAGCTAAATAAAATTGCAATCGATTTTCAGCATCCTTTTTAAAACGCTCTTGCATTCCATCAAATATTTCCTGAATGATTTCTTGAAACCTTTTTTTATCCTCGAGCGATATAGTTGCAATTCGTTTAATCTCACTTAAGCCCTCATCCATCACATCATACAATATAGCCTCTTTTGAATCGTAATAATGATAAATAGCACCTGTGCTAACGCCCGCCTGTTGAGCGATTCCACGAATTGTCGCACCTTGAATACCATGTTCAATAATAATAGCTCTAGCTGCTTCTAAAATTTTCATTTTTCCATCGCTCTTCATCTGGCAACGATACTCCTTACATATAATTATTCATTATATCACAAGTGAAATAACAATATCGAAGAGTAGGATTTGCCTAGAATTATTGATGATTGACAATGTTGGAAAAATTTGTTACACTTTTCACATAGACATACCGAACGTTCGTTATGTCTAAATAACATCGAGCAATACTAGCTTTTATCCAAGTATTGCAGGGAATTATACTTTAATATGGTTTGTCTCAAGTTATTATTTCAAAAAATGAAAGGAGAGGCATGTCATGTTCTTTTTTGAATCTATCCCTTGGTACAATGCTATTATGTGGTTCGTTGTTTTTGGTCTACTTATTGGTTTAAATGAAGTAGTTCGTTCTAGTAAGTGGGGAAGCGTGATCATATTCATGGTCTTGCCAGTCGTATTAACACCTATTTGGTACTTTACGTCAGATCCTGAACTTACTTCATGGTTCCACTGGGTAAAAGTCTATTCAGCATTAGCCGGAAGTCTGATTTACATGGTAATTCGTTTTACAAATTTCCACAAAAAACATCCATGGTATTTAATTCTCGTACCAGCCATATTAGCAATTAATATTGCAGAGGCAGTTATTCGAGAGTTTCAAGTGGGGATTATGGGTTTCGAAGGAATAGTTGATGGGATGTATTACATCTCTGGTGGTTGGAACTATGTTAACGCAATTGCAGGTATATTAAACCTTCTGCTAATTTGTGGTTGGGTTGGAATATTTGCAACCTCTGGTAAGAAAAAAGATATGCAATGGCCAGACCAAACAAAACTATGGATTATTGCCTATGGTGCATGGAATATCGCTTATGTCTACTCATGCGCACCTGGTAATGCCTTTTATTCAGGAGTAGCTTTAAATATAGCTGCAACGGTACCTGCACTTCTTTGGGCAAAAGGCACTTGGATGCAGAACCGTGCTCAAACACTATCCTTTTGGATGATGTGGGTAATGACCTTTCCACACTTTTTCGCAGTGGGAAGCACATTCAATGTAAGCGTTTCATACAATCCTGCAGCCAACTGGACGATTGCTTTAATAAGCTTAGCTTTAAACGTAGTCCTTGCAGTATGGCAAGTAGCACGTATTATTAAATATCGACTCAATCCTTTGAAAGATGAACTTTGGAAGGATACGAAGGAATATGAGGAAGTCAATGCATTACGTAAAGATTCGAGCAAAGAACAGGAAATAGCTGTCGGTAAAGCATTGTCAGTTTAAGCAGTGCGTAGTCGTTCCACAGGAATGACAGAAGGCTGAATATTTTATAAAAAGCTTTACAGTAGAAAAATCTCTGTAAAGCTTTTCTTTTTAAATGACCATGTTCAATATCTTCATCGCACTAGGTCCATTTCCTTACTCTAAGAATTCAATTATATGGCTAATTAGTCCCTCAGCTAAAGGTAAGTCAGGATTTGTATATGTTGCAATATTTCCTTCTCGCTCCTCTGGCGCTTCCTTAAGGATGTGGTTCATTCCCTCTACAATGTAGAGACTAGATGCTTCTTTTGCCTCATGTAATCGTTCAGCATCTGCAACAGGTACTTGGATATCATGCGAACCATTAATAATGAGTACAGGACAATCCAGCTTCTCTATTTCCTTTTGTGGATTGTATTGCAGCCAAGAAATCATATAAGGCTGAACAGAAGAGCGGTACAGACTTTGTAATTCCGTACTAACTTCTTTCACTCTCTCTCCCTTTTTTAACTTTTCTAGTATTTCTGCTGATTCCTTTTGGAGATTTGCGGGTAATTGCCCAACAAGCTGCTCGGTTAGCACTTCGTCTATTGGTCTCCCAGCACCTGCAATGGAAACAAATACGTCTGCCTCTGCCTTTTGTGCGGCAACCATTCCAATTAACGACCCTTCACTATGACCAATTACACCTACCTTTGAAAAACGCTTATCTTCCTTCGCAAATTGCACCCAGGCTGCGGCATCATCAATATAGTGTTCAAAGCGTAAATCCTCTTCATTTCCACCTAAACTGAGATTTTTGCCGATTCCACGTTTGTCATAGCGAATACTGGCAATGCCTTTAGCGGCTAAGTCCTCTGCGAGCATTTTTAGGCTATTATTTTTTCCTGGTAGTAGGGTGGAATTTCCATCTTTATCAGTTGGGCCAGAGCCAGCAAGGATAATCATGACAGGGAAAGGTCCCTCTCCACTAGGGAGCTCAAGCTGACCATACATGAGGCCTTCCTGACGCTCAATTTGTACATTATCGCCTGAATCCTCTGCTGCCACATCTTCCTCTTTCATTAATTCAAACGGGAAGGACTGACCATTTTGTTTAAATGTGCCTGTTATTTTCTCATCTCCAACTTTTCCATCAAAGGCAATATGCTGTTTCTGAATATCCATTGTAAATGTAATGCCTTCTGCTTCTAAGTTGACCTCTGTTAATGGGTAGTTCTGGACTCCTTGAGCAGGGATACTAATCGTGCCGCTTTTGTTTGAAAATTGAACGATAATTGGAAGAGGTTGATTCGGTATTTGGATAGACCCTTCCCAAGTCCCAGCTATTTTTTCCAATGGAACTCCACCTTTCTCCTTTGTTTTCAATTCCTTTTTTTCTTGACTACAGCTAATGAGTAATAAAGATATACTACAGATGATAAGAATAACTAGTCCTATTTTTTTCAAAAAACACCCTCCAAATTAATTTAGGTTAGAATAGTAATTAATAGGATCAGTAGAAGTGGCCCGAATATCATTAAGTAGCCAAGTGGGTTGGCAAAATTAATCGTCCAACCAATCCCAAAGCGCTTCTCCACGAAAATAGATGGGTCATTTTTATTAAAGTAAAAAATGCCTCCAATCCAATACTGGTCCTCATCTATGTCTACAATTCCCGGCTCCTGCTCAAGGTTCATGTTTTCGCCAGCACGCCCCACTTTAATCGCGTAGAAAATAGTCGACACAAGGATAACGATTAAGAATAAAAATGGCATCGAGATAGAAAGGGCATTACCACCTAAATCAGGGTGTACCATTCTTAGTTGCAAATACGAAAACAACATCGTCATTAAGATGCTGACTAAAAACAGAAACCAGCTCGTATACTTCCTTAGCGTTAATTGACGAATGCGCGATGCCTCTGGCCTAGTAGCACTTAATTTGATACCGGACCGCTTTGTTGTCTCATTGATCCCTAGGAACATGCATTGGATAACAAGCATCACTAAGGGTAAGGAAATGGCAGATACATACGTTTTAGGGGTGAAGGCATCTGGTTCTCCATTTGGTCCCCAATGAACTGGAATTTGTTCAGGAAGCATGCTGTAATTTAGTATCGTATAAACTATAACCCCAAGAGTCACGACAATTGGCAGTAAATATATATACCATGGCAGCATGGAATCCTGAGAACGTACCGAAAGATCCATTACTTTTACTCTTTTTTCATTTTCTCCCCACTTCATCCTGCTTTTTTGCTGTAGAGTTTTGGCATGAAAATAAAAGTATAGAGCAGTACAAATAATGAGAATACCAAATTGAATCGCGAGTCCTACTAGTACTTGAGTTTCATTAAGAGGATTTCCCGTTAAAATCCAGCCTATATATAAGGAGATAGCAAGTGCTCCCACAATGAAAACGAGCAAAGAATACCGTTTCTTATAGGAAACTAGTGTTGCATCTTTGCAATATTCATCAGGGATTGAAACTCCAAAAACAGTAGTGCGTTTTGCAAGAAATGGAATGGCCATTTCCGTTGCAACCAAAAATATCATAATTACTAAGAATAATATGATGTCCATCCTCTTTCACCATCCTTAAAAAAACATATGAATTTTTATTCCTTCTTTAAATCAATCATAATTGACGTAACCAATTCTTGAATTTGCTCTTTTTCCCATCCTAAAACAAGGGCTTCAGCAATGACTGGTTTGAATTCTTCAGTAATTCTCTTTATATGCATCTCAGTTTTATCCGGAGAGTTAATGATTGCACCGGATTTAGGAATGATGCTAATAATGCCTTTTTTTTCTAACTCGTGATAACTTTTATTAACTGTGTGCATATTTACCCCGAGGTCAGCGGCAAATGTGCGTACAGACGGAAGAGAATCACCAGGTTTCATGTAGCCCCTTGCTATTCCCTCGATCATTTGATTCGTAATTTGCGTATAAATCGGAATGTCTGACAGAGGCTCAATTTGTATAATCAACCATATCCCCTCCTTTGTTCTATTTTTAATATAACAGATTTGTTCTAGTTTGTATAGAACAAATGATTTTTGCTACCCTTAGAAAAATTAAGAACTATGATCTTTCATTTAAATATCTCAATTGTTAACACTTTGTGAAATTATATACAATCTCGTATTTATTGGTTAAAATATAACTAATCTAATAAATCAAAAGCATCAGATAGTTAACTGACTTCAGAATACATGGTAAAAAATGCGAGCCATGGAAGGAGATTTGTAGCTATCTGTTTAGCGATTGTGTGCGTACCAGGTCTCTTATGCAGGACTTAATAAACTGTAAAGGAACCTGATAGCATAAATGTATACATGACTTAATCTCACACAGGAAAAAGGACGGAGGTAATTATATGGACCGTAAGCTGAAAGTTGCTCAGTATGGTTGTGGAAAGATGAGTGTATTTTTAATGCGTTATTTGCTAGAAAAGGGTGCTGACATTGTAGCAGCCTTCGATGTGAACCCCGCTGTTATCGGTAAAGATATCGGTGAAATAATGGGTGGAGCTCATACTGGAGTCATCATTTCTGATGTCAAAGATGCTGGAGATATCATGGCAGAATTGAAGCCTGACGTTTGTATCGTTGCTACCCTGAGCACCATGGCTGATATTGAGCAAGCTTTTGCCACATGTGCCAAGAATGGAGTGAATGCAATTTCTACTTGTGAGGAAGCACTTTATCCTTGGAATTCTTCCCCAGCTATTACGCAGAAATTAGATCAATTGGCGAAAGAAAATGGGGTAACATTGGCTGGTAGCGGTTATCCCGACATGTACTGGGGCGTTCTAATCGACACTCTAGCTGGATCCATGCACAAAATAACCAAGATTAAAGGAAGCAGCAGCTATAATGTAGAAGACTATGGAATTGCTCTGGCAAAAGGTCATGGTGCAGGCCTATCGAAAGAAGAATTCGCCCAGGAGATTGGAAACTATAACGACCTCTCTTCTGAAGAACAAAAAAGGCTTGTAGAGAGTGGGGAATATGTACCGAGTTATATGTGGAACCAGAATGGTTGGCTCTGTAGTAAAATGGGGCTTACACCTATTTCTCAAACTCAGAAGTGCGTACCTACTACCCATCACAGCGACTTGCGCAGTGATACCTTGGGTATGACGATAAAGGCTGGCGAGCCTACTGGTATGTCTGCCATTGTTACCACGGAAACTGCAGAGGGAATTACCATCGAAACCGAGTGTATTGGCAAGGTTTATGGGCCTGACGATTTTGACAAAAACGATTGGACTTTCTACGGTGAACCTGAAACGACCATTAATGTCAACCGTCCTGCTACTGTAGAGCTGACTTGCGCTAACGTAGTCAACCGCATCCCAGCTCTAGTGAACGCCCAGCCAGGTTATATCTCTACTGATAAGCTTCCAAACAATGTTTACCTGGTAAGGCCCATCAATGAATATATAAAATAACAACTCTAGCAAATGTTGTACTTATAACAACCCTGCACCAAAGTAAGTGGATTGAACTTTATTTCATAATAACGAAAAGGCATTTGGGAATAATCAAATTCCAAAATGCCTTTTCGTTTTATAAATTTAAGAGCAACAAACCTCATTGATAAGTAATTGCTCGATCACCTTTGTATCTCGCATTACCCTAGGAGAAGTATCAATCATTAATGTTTTAGGCAAGTGACAGTCACCATAACAAATGTTAAAATAAGGATAATCAAGGAAGTGTCTATATGAGTATGAAACCACCTCACTCTAAAAAAGTATCCTATGCTGACTACTTAACATGGGCCGATGAGCCTCGTTATGAAATAATTGATGGAACTCCCTATTTGCAAGCGGCTCCATCTCGACAACATCAACGTATTGTAACCCAGCTTACAGGGGAACTATATACTTTTCTCAAAGGCAAAGCACGTGAAGTATATACTGCACCATTTGATGTTAGATTGTCTGCGGAAGAGGACGAGCATGAATTCGTAGTCGTACAGCCGGATATTAGCGTAGTATGCGATGATAAAAAGTTAGATGATAATGGCTGCAAAGGTGCTCCAGATCTTATTGTAGAAGTCCTTTCTCCTTCTACTTGGCAAAGAGATCGAATTGAGAAGTTAAACCAATACCAAAAGCATGGGGTTAAAGAATATTTATTAATCTATCCAAATGAAAAGATTCTTGAACAGTATGTACTTGAAAAAAATAACTTTTATGGCCCCCCTAATATTTACAGTATTGAAGACGTGTTCTGCTCCCATGTTCTACCCGAAATTGAAATACCTTTGAATACCCTTTTTTAAGAGACACTTATCAGCAATATATCTTATAGGAGAGGGGCTCCCCTCTCTTATCGTGTTTTTTCACCTATTTGTCTACGCTTTTCCTTCAAAGAAATCACCCCGAACAAGCCAATAATAGAAAAGACAACTGGAATAATGAATCCGTAAAAATACCCAGTACTTAAATTGTCTTTAGAGGCCTGAAAATGATCCAATACATTCCCAAAAATGCTTGGTAACAAGACGGCGCTTAAGAAACCACCTGTATTCGCAAACCCGGAGGCAATGCCAGATTCCAGAATCGGAAACGATTGTCGAACGGCAGCAAAAGTTAAAGCATTTGCCCCATAGGCAAGACCAATAATAAAGAAAAGCATCGTTAGCAGGAAAAATGGAGGATTCCCGTGAAATAATAGAAAGGTAGACCAACAAATTAAAAGAATGATATGGACCATCACATAAGGTCTTTTAATCATTCTTATCCGACTTGATAGCCAAGTAGATAAAGGAGCACCAATAAGTGCCCCGATCAAACCCAGAAAAATGAGCTGGCTCGCACCTGAACGTGTCATTCCATACACATCCATCCCATATGGAACTGCCCATGAACCAATAAATCCTATATACGTTCCGACAATCCCAAAATGACACAAGAATAAAGACCAGGCCTGCGGATTCAGAAAAATTCTTCGGACTGATTTTTCACGTTTAGTTTCGTGCTGTTCAAACATCGATTGTTTTGGTTTTTTTACAAGTACAACATAAAGAAGAATGCCACATAAACATACGATTAGTCCCATTGAAAAAAACGATGCCCTCCAGCCAAGTAGTTCAATCCATAAAGCGAAAGGGACGGTCGCCACAAGGAAGCCAAGACTTCCTGTCATGGCTGTCACACCGATTAAGCGAGTAAATTCCTTTGCATTAAACCATCTGCTCAAAATTAGCACCATATTGACCCAGATCGTAGAATCCCCTATCCCCGTAAGGATTCTCGCAAAAAACAGGACAGATTCATGGGTGGCAAGACTATAAATGATGGTACCCACCCCAGTAAGGATGGCCCCTATGATTAGAAAAAAGTTAGGCCCAAACCGGTCCGCCATAATCCCCATCGGAATTTGCAACGCCGTGTACACAAAAAATTGAATGCTTGTCAGTAATCCGATTATTGTAGCTGTAACATGAAAATCATGCATCACTTGATTCGTTATCAAGCCTGGCGCGGTTCGCAGACTTGAGATTAATAAATAGGTGAACAATACAGAAGCAAAGACACCCCATCTAAAGTTACTATTTGATTTATCCATTGGTTTCTACTCCTGTTGGCTTTTTACTTCTATATATATGGATTTTCTGTAACGGTAGAGACCAATTTTCTTATGAATAGGGATTGAAATACATATAATTTCGATGGAAGTTGAACTAATTGCATTAATGAACTAAGTTTGAGCTAAATAATGAAGCTGGAGAACCTTCCCTTTGCGACTTAACTAAGGAGGCGACATAAAAGATCGAAACGGCCCACCGATGAAACATGCCGCAATTGCATCAAGCTCAAAAAGGTTACCGACCTTAGGCGTTGCTGCGTTCAACAAATAATAGTTTTTGTAAAATCAGTCTGCCTTCATTTTCTTTCTAAAAATAACAATCGCTAGTAATGACAATATGATGGCGTAGCTAAACACCCACCATATATGTGGAAAAATGTCACTGTATTGACCATTAAGCGCTGCTCTTCCCATATCGACTGCATGTACAAATGGCAGTAAATATGCTATATCCTTGAATACCCCTCCTACTAGGTCTAAATCAAACCAGATGCCAGAAAGCCAAGCGGCTAAATTGGTAAGAAGAGCCCCGCAAAGACCGGTGGCTGCTTTTTCACTTAACAATGATCCGCATATAAGTCCAAGACTAACAAAAATAAGACCAGGCAGGATCAATAAAGAAATGGCGATAATCATTGAAGTAGAAATGGATAATCCTAAAAACATTGCAGTAATATAACATACAATCCCTTGTGCAATTGCCATCACAACTAAAGGAAAACTATAACCGATAATGAAGTCTTGTGATGTCATAGGCGTTGTGAAAAGCCTTGTTAAAAACGAATTTCCTCTATCCTTCGAGATAACCTGCGCTGCAAAAAGGCCCATAAAAGATAAACCGAACACCGCAATGCCCGGTGTTAATTGGCCAATATCAAAAAGATCGACTGGGATACTTTTGTTAATTGCTGATAAAAGAAACATTAAAACAAGTGGGAATCCTAATCCAAAAAAGATGGACATTGGATCTCGTACAATTTCCTTTGTCGTTCTATTAGCAAATAATAGTATTCTCATTGTACGTCCCCTTCCATCACAAAATACACAAAAGCATCTTCAAAGCTTGTGGTAGTAGAGGTTTCTATCAGCTCTTTAGCTGAACCAATCGCTTTTATTTGCCCATTTTTCATAATACAAATACGGTCAGATAAAGCCTCTGCTTCTTCTAAGTAATGGGTTGTTAAAATGATCGTTGTTTTTTCTTTTAACTTTTCAATGAGCACCCATAACTCACGACGTCCTAATATATCAAGCCCAAGTGTTGGCTCATCCAAAAATAAAATTCGTGGTTCGCTAATTAAAGCCATCGCGATGCTTAGTTTACGTTGCCAACCTCCTGATAACGTTTTACTCCGCTGATATTCATATGGCTGCAATGAAAACTGGGCAATCATTTCATCCGCTTTTGTTTTTGCATCTGCTTTATGAAGACCTTGGACACCCGCCATTAGCTCCAAATTTTCACGCACGGTTAGATTTGGAGCGATGGCCGTTTCTTGTGGCGATACAGCAATGACTTTTCGTACTTGTTCCGGATATTGTGCAATACTTTTTCCCAGCAATGTCGCATCACCATAAGTTGGCTTTATTAAACAGGAAAGCATTTTGATAAGCGTCGTTTTGCCGGCACCATTCACACCAAGCAGACCAAATAATTCTCCTTCTTGAATCGAAAAAGAGATGTTGTCCACAACGGTCTTCGTACCGTATTTTTTTGTGAGAGAGTCGATTGCAATAGCGGTAGTCATTTATTCACCCTCTTGATCTAAAGTCGTCTTGACCAAATTGAAGAAGCCACTCATCATACGTTCTGGGACAAGAGCAAGCCCACGTTCATCATCTCCAACGATAATGAGCAATCCACCCGCTTCTAACTTAAATACCTCACGTGCTTTCTTTGGAATGACAATTTGTCCACGTTCACCTATTGTCGCCACTCCGAAGAAATGTTTTCCTTTTGGTGGTATACCAAGACCGCCTTCATCCTCCTCAAAATGAACTAAGTTATCTAAAGTCACATTGTAAAGTCTTGCGAGTTCCATACAATGATGAATATCAGGGGAAGATTCACCTTTTTCCCATTTTGCAATGACTTGACGTGATACATTTAAGTGCTCAGCCACTTCTTCTTGAGTAAGCCGGTGGCGTGTCCGCAAGTTTTTTAAATTCATACTTATCATACTTTTCATACCTCCTAATATGATTATCAATTATAAAATTGGAATCGTCTATCAACACTCGTTAACATGAATGTTAAAATTCGTTACGTTCCAAAAGGGCGTTTAATCATACCTAATCGACTCGATAGCCAAGCAGATAAAGGAGCACCAATCAGTGCCCCCATTAAATCAAGCAAAATGTGCTGGATTGGAAAAATAAAGAGGAATAGCACAAAATTTGATTGTAATTTCCCATCTAATCATCAATACTAAAATGGAAAGATGAACTTGAAAGGATTCGCTCAAATGAACAATATCCAAAATGAATCAATTGAATTTATTTCTATACAAGAACAGCTTGATCAATTCGTTTTAGATGCCAAAAAAAATACAACGAGTGGAGCTACAGCTAGTTATATTCCTGCATTAAAAAAGGCAAATCCTGAACACCTCGGGATTTGTTTAATCTCCTCTCAAGGTACATTCCTTAAATCAGGGGATACGGATCATTGCTTTACCTTACAAAGTATTTCGAAGGTGTTCAGCTTTATTTTTGCTTGTCATACAAGAGGAATAGACGAGGTGCTACAATATGTTGATGTGGAGCCGACGGGTGATGCCTTTAATTCGATTTTTCGTTTAGAGCTAAGCCACCCGGGAAGGCCATTTAATCCGATGATCAATGCCGGAGCCATCACTGTCGCCTCTTTATTGCCCGGTCATTCGCCATTGGATAAAGTCGAGGCACTCCTTTCATTTTTCGAAAAAATGATTGGACGAAAACCTTCCATTAACATGGATGTTTTTCATTCTGAGTGGCAAACTGCCAATCGAAACCGTGCCCTTGCCTATTGGTTAAAGGAAACTGGATTCCTTCTCGGGGGTGTAGAAGATGCAATGGAAGTCTACTTAAAGCTCTGCTCGATTGAAGTCAATATTGTCGAGCTTGCACAAATGGGGCTGATTTTGGCACATGATGGCCTTCATCCTTATACAAATGAGCAAATATTCTCTATGGAAATTGCCAGTCTGGCAAAGACACTGATGCTGACCTGCGGGATGTATGATTATTCAGGCCGCTTTGCCGCCTTTGTTGGAATCCCTGCCAAAAGCGGTGTTTCAGGCGGCATTATGGCAGCCATCCCTCCAAGTGCAAGAGTGACCAATAATCGCTTTGCTTGCTGGGGAGTCGGTCTTTATGGACCGGCCATTGATAAACATGGCAATAGCACAGCTGGTGTGGCGCTTCTCAAAAGACTTTCACAAGAATGGGATTTACGATTGATCTAGGAAGTATGGATATTATTCTCCAACTTCCAATGGTAAAAGCCCTGAGGAGATCAGGGCTTTTTTTACACTTGATACATAACTGTTCCACTACTTGAATTGAAAAATAAAGACTCCGCCCACCATTACTAATACACCAATAATTTTATTAAGACTTAAAGCAACAGGCTCTATACCAAACAAGCCTAACGTGTTGATCATTAATGCTATGACTAATTGTGTTATTAATAGAATGGAAACAGAAAAAGCTGGTCCAACATGTGCTATGCCTTGCATAACGCTAAACACGATAATTACACCAAATAAGCCACCCAAGAGATAAACCTTATTCACCTCTTGCAGATTTTTGATGCTCCCATCTCTTACAATAAGATAAATGATTACAGAACCAATTAAGCCAATAGCGTGAACAATTGTAGTAGTCAACCAAAAACCAGCTTTTGAACTTACATTAGTGTTAAAAATTCCTTGCAGTGTGATAAATATTCCTGCGAGTAATGAAAAAAGAATTCCTTTTAGCATAATAATATTTCCCCACCAAATTATTCGTATTTTATCCCATCTGCCAACTCTTCAAGCTTCTTCATGTTCTTTACCTGGATAATTCCTTTTCTTCTCTCTACAATATCCTTTTCAACAAGCCCATTAATCACTCTATTAAGATGTCTATAGCTAGTACCTAATAATTCAGCTGTTTCCACCAAATTTGACGTCTTGATTTCTTCTTCAAAGCTATCATCGGTGCTTGTTAACATGGACAATAAGTAACTAGCAAATCTATTCTCTACCTTAGTCAGAAGGTTAAGGCTGGCAGCGTTGGAAGATGAATATAATCGATTGCCTAAGTGTTGGACAATATACTGAAGAAATGCTGGATGATTATAATAGTGTTCATATAACAAGTTGAATTTGATTCCAATCAACAAACATTCACTTAAGCATTCTACAGAATTCCTCGCCTGCCTTTTGGTTACAAATTCTAATTCACCTACCATAGATGGCGAGTTATTAAATCTCAATAAAAGTGATTTGCCATTAGGTAAAGGCGTGGAGATTTTCACTCTTCCCCTGACTAAAAGTAATAATTCTTCCAAGTGGTCTCCTACAGAAAAAACAACTTCACCTTTTTCTAGCATATATAAATTGAAGTGTTCTAAATGTTCTTTATTAAATACTGTTAAAAGATTATGCCTAATAAGCAAGTCACTTAGTAATTGTCTATCGTTTATTTTTTTCATTGCTCATCACCTTAACAATCATTCTTCCTGTCATTAATAGTAATATGTGTTAATCGATAAAAGAAAGGACATTTGTCCTTTCTATCAGTTCCACGGAATCGATCGTTAATCCTTCTTTAGAGCTGCTGCCAAAAATGAATGAAGCAGGAAACCATAATTGGTTCCTGCTTCTTCAAGTTAAAGTAAGTTGGGAAGACAACAAGGATAGCTTCTCTCTCTAGTTAACTAAATCTGCTTTAACACATACTCACAAACCTGGCTTGATATGAGCCTTGCTGCTACATAGGGAGGGTGGACTCCTCTGGCGCCTTCAAGTGGAAGTCCCAACCACAATACCTTGTCATCTATCATCACAAACGGAAACGGAAAGCTTTTTTCAAGCCAGACATTGGATGCACTCCAATTTTTATTGGAAATAACGGTTAATTTTATTCGTTTGCCTCTACCTAGTAACTGCTTATTCCATTCCTCAGAAAGCAGGGTTCCCTCAGGCAGAGAGATGGTAATGGAAGACTTGGCTGTTTTCAGATCCTGAAAAACAACTTCCAGCTTTCGCGCATGAATCCATTTCAATTTGGGATGCTGATTGCGAATCCAAGAGCCGATTTCCTTTGTCGTGATCGTTTGTTTGTGCCGGACCTGATAGTCAACGAGCTGTCGCAGCGTTTTTCCTCGATAGACATGCTTTTCGATAAAACTTCTGTTGCTGACGTGAAGAAATTTCCCCTTCGTTCTTGTAATAGCGACATTAATCAGACGTTCACTATCCTTCCCAGTTAATAGCATTCCTGCCCGATCTTGCGGAGCACTATCCACCGTATCAAAAATCATCACATCCCGCTCACTTCCTTGGAACCGGTGGACAGTCGCCGCAATAATATCCGCTTGGTTATCTCCCTTCTCATCCATCTCTTCTAGTAGCAAGCCCATAAGATTTGCCTGAGCCCGATATGGAGTCACATAGCCAATCGATTTCGCTCCACCTAATTGGGCTTCATGAATCAATTGAAAAGACAGCAAGAGCTGCCATAGGTTAAATCTTGAATTGGTCGTTATATCACTCATCCCGTGCAAGCCGGTAAAACTGGTATCCAGCAGCACAGATGCATGTCCTTTAAATGGAGCAAGACCTACGATCGGATTTCTGCTTTTATGAACACTCTCATGATCACTTACAAGGGAATGATAAATATACCGATTGGTAAAAGCAGAAATATCAGGATGCATCCTTCTCTGTTCTTTTAAAAGGAATAACTGAGGATGAAGCTTCCCTTCGTTCAACCACTCCACCATCCCAGCATGATGGAACACATCCTCTTTCAGCCATTTGACGACAAGCGGGTCCCGGCTTGAAGCGATCGGCGGCAGCTGTTTGAAGTCCCCGCAAATAATAACTCTTTTTCCTAAGGTAGCGGCAAAAGCAACCTGTGGCACAAACGCCATACTTGCTTCATCGAGGATGACAACATCATAGGTTTGTTCGTAAACCGCTTTGTCACTTGCCGCCTTAGCCAGTGTCGTCCCCACAATGAACGCATCTTCTACTAGTTGAACCTCTTTCCTTCGAACCTTTTCCAGCATCCTCGCAATCCGTATTTCTAACTCCAGCAGATGATCCGAATCTCGTTTGCTGAAAGAATGGGCCAAGTCTTGCTTGATAAGGCGCCGTTCTTCGAATAGTCTCTCTCTATCTTTTGCTAAGAGCGGATCCTGCTTTTCAATGAGTAGATTTGTGGTAATTTCGCGATGAGTTGTTGAAATGTCCCCCATGCTTCCACCGTAGCGAAGTACATCCCCTTCTTGAAATCTCTTTTTTCTTTTCATAAAATCAGTCAGTTCAGCCATTAGGACATCGACCGCTTGATTGCTATGGGATAATATCAACACTCTCTTCTTCTGAAAATACTTGTTAGCGGCTGTTCTAGCCAAGGTGTATGTTTTTCCTGTACCCGGCGGCCCCCAGACAAATGTAGCAGGATTGTATTTCGACCTTAACATCAATTCATGGACATTACTCTTGATTTTTTCCACTGGGTGTTTCTTTTCCATCGATGGATTCATCAATCTTTTCACTCTCAGCCGTTTTTGTTTGTTTTTTTTGATTTCATCCAAGCGCTCTATTAATTGTTCAAGCAGTTCCCAAGGATCATGTAACAGATAAGCATCCGAGATAAATTCCCCAAGGTTTTTCTCCAAGGCAAGGATGATCCCCCTACCCTCAGAGGAAAGCACTTTGCCGCCCGTTTTCATCGTTCCCCATTCCAGCTTTATTGAGGAACCAACTGGTATTTTCAACGAGCTGGCTGTATCAAAATAATAGCTATATGGGCCTTCATTTGATACCATCCTGCCATTTACTACGGAATACCTGCTTCCTCCAAATTTTTTTAAGTATGTAATCTCTTGATGCAGCGCTTGCTGCCACTCTTTGATATAGGTTATGGTTGTTGTCATTTGCTTCCCCTTGTTGTCGCTTTATACTATGTATTTTTTAGATTGTGCAAACACTCCTTAGTATAGTTTACTCAAGGCTTTCAGCAAATATTTTTTACACCTCATTCGGGATCTGCTGGTAGTAAGAAATTTGTAGCAGTCCTTACTTGTGGGATTGATGCTTACTTAGGCAGATTTGCCGCCTTTGTTGGAATTCCTACCAAAAATTATTAAAAATCTATAGATTTTCCCCTCAAAAGATAGTAAAATTCTACTGTTTCTACTTATACGAAGTGGCAAACTTATCGAAAGGTAAGGACGCAAAGCTCCAGACCTAATGCCTATTGGCTACGGTGGCTGAGTTACCGAATTTAGTTGGGAAACGGATATCTTCCTGCTTTTATTTAAAGCAGGTATTTTTTTTGCTCAAAATTAGACATCTAGGGGGTTACAGAATGAAATTTAGAAATTGGAAAGTCGCTGCATCTTTACTTGTAATATCTGGTGCCTTACTAACAGGCTGCCAGGATACGGGGAATGAAGGCAAAACATCTAAGGAAACCTTGAAGACTGAGTCTTCTCAAAAAGAGACAAAGCCTACGTTGGAAGAGCAAGGATTTGAAATTAAAACGGTCCTGTCCTATGGTGAAAATCTCAATATGATATCACTTGAAAAAGACGGTGCGGAGTATGTCGGTACGATTGATGATAACTTTCATTGGCTGATGGAGCCCACGAATGAATATAAATTTGAGGAATTAGAGTTCCATGATGGACTAGCTGCAGCGAGTATTCCAGAAATGAGAGAAATGATACTAGCGGAGGACCCTGAGGCTAGATTATACGGTTACATAAATACAAAAGGCGAATGGGTCATTGAACCGATATTCAGATCTGCCAATAATTTTTCAAACGGAGTTGCAGTAGTAAGTACGATCGAGGAGGATCGTGATGATCTCAGTAATTCACGAACAATTGTCATTGATACAAAAGGAAAGGAAGTTGGCGAATTAGCTGAGGTGGGCCTTGAAAAATTGGACTTATATGATGGAGACTACTTTTACGGTTCATATTTCGGTGATTATTTATACACGACATTCGGATTTTTTGACAAACAGGGAAACTACATAGAAGTATATGAAGAAGAGCCAGAAGATGAAGGTAGTCATTTTCTAGTCTTGGACGGAAAAATCATCAAAGAAGATGCTGATGGTTATATTAGCATCGAGGGATTGGATGGTTCCCCTATTAAAACCTTCGATCAGACAGGCCACTTTACAACAGAAGATATTAAAGACCTGCTCGATCACAACATGTTCCTCGCTTCAGGTGACATCGTTGGGGGAGAAGGAAATGCCATCGTGGATTCTAATTTCAATGTACTTTTTCAACCTGATGGTTTTACACTGGGATTAGCCAAAAATCTCATCTTCACTGGAGAATCATCAGGTGACCCTGAGGATGAGGCATATACTCAATCAGGGGACTTTTTTGACTATACAGGTAAAAAAGTATTTAGAGTAACCAATATGGTTGGTGCCGTTTATGGTGATAAATATTTTGCTAAAGGAAAAGAATATTATCAATTAGTAGACATAAATGGAAAAGTATTAATTGACGAATCCAAGAAAATCACCGACACTGAAGCTGCTTTGTTTGATGAGGGTGGGGATGACAACACTCCTAGTAAGAAATTAGTTCGAATTGAATATAGAAAAAATGCAAAAGATGCAGAGCCAAATCAAGCACTTTTAAACGTAGATACTTTAAAAATAGTAGACTATGAGGACTTGCTAAGATTGGAAACTGATGGATCGAAAGTAGTGAAAGCTCAAGCTAAAGAAGTTAAGAACAAGCAGAAAGATACAAACACCAAAGTGGTTAAAAATACATCGGCAGAGTTAATTGAGCACAAAAAAGAGTATTGGAGATTTGTAGACGTCTTGACAAATCAAATAAAGGAAAGCTTAGCCACATCACCTCAAGGAATCGATGGATTTGAAGGATTACTTAAAAATTGGAGAGAAATACAAGGTCAGTTGGAGGGGCTTAATGTACCAAATGACCCAGCATATCAAGATTTCAATCAGAAATTAGTAGGTGGTCTTCCACCCCTTATAGAAGGTACCGAAAAGCTGCTAGACATGTTGCAAGATTACCAATCCAATCCTACTTCTGAACAAGAAAGAGCCATCAATGATGAAATTGGGAATCTAGAGTATAATCTATTCAACTTTCAGTCCAATATCAATGCCTTAGACGGAACAAAAAAGCTCTTGCAAGATGCTTTAAAATAAAGTTATATATTGGGATTTGGACACTAGTCACCCTTTAGGAATCTATTTTCACAAGCTTAATTCACACGAAGCAGGATACCTTAGTTGGTTCCTGCTTCTTCAATTAAACAAATGTTACCTTCAGCAGATCTCTGAATTATTCACCTGCGATGATCAAACTACTTGATTGTTTCAGTATATATGCATTTATTCATCCAATAAGTAATTATTTTCTTCATTAGCTGGTTCAAGTGTTCTGATTTCATAAGATTTACATCCAGAAGCTATGAACGGATCGGATTCTGCTATATTTATTGCCTCAACTAAATCTTCGGCAAAAAATATGACCATTCCACCTGGATAATCCGTAAAAGGGCCACATAGCACTAGTTTTCCCAATCTCTTCAATTCTCTTAAATATTCCACATGGCTCTTTATGAGTTCCTTATTTATCGGCTTCTCGTTTTTCATCAGATACATATACATTATGGTTCATCCTCCTCTGCATGCAAACGCAGCTCGAAATATTCTACAAGAAAATAGTAGCATTATGATATAAGGCTATCAATACGAACGATGTTTACAGCAATTGAATGGTACCACTCGGAGCAGCTGCTTTTGTTTATAGCATTTCTATTTATCTTTTTTTCTATTTGATTTGCATTCATACCCCCCCTTCTCTTCAACGATCCTAAACCCTCTTTCAGGCTCAGTGATGAAGCCTAATGATTGTTGCCTGTTATGGTCAATCATCCCCCTTAGGTCCGATGTAAGATTGCGTTTGTTACGAAATGAAGATTCTCGCATTTTAATATTAATTTCATGACCATAGCTCAGAAATACTTTCGTGTCTTTTATCCCCAGTGATTTAGTATTTTTCACATGATTTAAGGCGAACCAGACGCAATTATGTTTTTTATAGGATCTTGTTGGGAATAGCCAGATGTCCAAGGAGCCATCGATTTTAATCGGATACATTTTTTTATTTTCCCCAAGCAGCTTTCTCGAACTACTTAAGGCACCTTTGAAATCTGATCCATAGCTGATAAGCGACTTATCAATAAGGTTAACCGGTGACATGGCGACTAAAAAGCAATCTGCACCTTCTATAACAAATGTGAATAATTCTCCATTCTCATGAAATACACCATAAAGTAGAACTGTCTTTCCATTAATTAAGTAATTGTACTTAATATCCAATTTGTATCCCTCCTTCATTGTGTTTGCTGTTTCACTAATCGTAGATCTATAAAATTTCCGCGAAAAAGGGTATACTAACAAAAGGTTGGTATACCCGACCTAAAGACTCCCATAGGTACTGTCTGCCCAGACTGTGCTACCTATGGGGTTTTTATTTTATTTCTCACATTCTCCTCACCTCCCTTGTTCCTCAAGGAAGTTTACAAGCTTTTCAATATTTGCTTTGTCGTTAGCCAAATAAAAATATCCTCCTCTAGCAGTGCCCGCAAACTCCTTCCAAATAGGATTTTTTCTATTAAAATCGACATCTTTTAAACTGCGCATTCGCTCGACTAATTCTTGTTCTCGCTCTTTTAGATTTGTATTTTTCAAGCCTTTATTCGCAAAGTAGGCAATACTAATAAGTAGAGGATGATTTGCCAGCATCGATATCTGAAAATCCCCGATCCGTTCTGGAGGATATAACTTGAATAATTCGTGAAACCACGTATTGATCAGCTTGATGTAATCCTCTGCCTCCATGTGCATTTCATAGCGATCCTCCATCGTTCTGAATACCATTTTTCCAGTTAGAAAGATTGCCACAATTTGGCGCAGATGTGACAACGAAAGCAGCTTCTTATTAGCGGGCCTTACGACTGCTATTTTTTCAATTTCAACACCAGCTGTCTTTAATTGTGAATTTGTTTCTAAAATTGAATTGGTTATGATGTTCAATTCTTTTCTTGAGTCAAAGGCAATCCTTTTCGATAAAGCCACCTTTTTCCCCTTCGTATTCAAGTCGATATACAGCTGGTCTGATTCTTCCTTTGACAGTCCTTCAAAAATTTGGACAGCTATCTCTGTATGTTGAAAAAATAAAAGGAGCTTGTAGCCTTTTTTCATTTCCTCGGGATGATCACTTTTTGCCTCCCTGTATCCCATTTCTTCGATTTGACAAAGGGCAGCAAGTCTTTGGCTGCCATCAATGATCGTTAACTCTTGAGGCTTTTCCGACCCAAGATAATCAACATTTGCGACGATTGGTGGGAAATAAATTTGCTCGGTTAATACATTCTCCAAAATGTATTTTTTTATTGCTCTTACATGTAGTTTGTTTACATCACGTAATTTCACTTGACCATGATGGATTAAGTTTGAAAGCTCTTCAAGTGTATAAGTTGCAATCGATTGTCGTTTGGAAAACACATCGTTGACGATCAAGGACATCCTATCCTTTCTTTATTTAGAATCGATAAGAATTTCACGGCTGTTCTTTGTATTGAAGTTGTGGATGAATGGTGTTTGATTTTTCTTGATGCAGGGTCATATAGATGTGAAAAGATCGGGTCATCATGCTGCCACGAGCTATAATGTTTAAGCTTCTTTAACTGCTGAATTGCCTCTAAATGTGGAATGTCATATTTCTTGTTGAGTTCATGAATCGTAAGGGCTAATGCAACCTGAATTCCCGTCAGACCCGTCACATACTTCTTCCGGTTAGCCATTTGCTTCGGGAACAGGTGCTGCCAGGATTCAAAGAATGCCAGTGAGATGGCCATTACTTCTTCAGGTGTACAGTTTCCAAAATTGGCGTTGCCTTTTTTGACTGTCAAGATCCCTTCAAATAATGCAAGCAAGCATCTTCTCATGATGGTTAGTGAAGTAACTGCGGAGTTTTGGTAGGTAAGGCGTGATAACTCTGTTTCAATTTCAAACTGACGCTCAAGTTGTTTTGCCACTTTTCTCGTTAACTCTGTATATGCATCGCGATGATCGTATTTCATAATTAATCCTGTGTGTGCTTCTTTTCGCTCCGAATTGATATCGGTAAATAGCTGCTTCTCCTCTTGTAGTGAAAGGTCCAAATACACTTGCATCGCTACTGGATAGGCTTCCAGTTTATTAATGTAGTTTTGAAAAGTCCGTGCCTCTTCCATATCCCCAACTTCTTCCGCTGTTTCCATTTGTGTTTTTAAGTGGCTTAATGCTGATGACAAAGCCGCTGCGCGGTGTTGTCCGTCAAGAATATAAAGCTTTGCTCCCGGAATCAGCTCCCAGCCTTGCTCTGTTTTTTTAATAGCTCCCCTTGCCGAAAAAATAAAAGGTGAAAAATAAAAATACCTAGATCTTAATGAATCTAATATAAATTGTCTTATTTCAACTCTTCTTATTGGATCTAATTTTCTCTGTACTTCTGGATCTACCTTAAATAAAGCTTCTAGTGTCGAAAAACGAATTTGGGTTGCCAATACCTCTTTGCCAAATTGATGATAGCCGATACCTTCAATGATGGTTTTGAAGTCAAGATTTGACAATTTTCATCACTCCTCTGAGAATATTATAAATATTTCCAATTATGAATGTAAATACCATTAATAATTTACGTGGTATCGAACATCAACTAGTACTCTGTTTTGTTATTCTTCTTCAGCAAAACATTGACAGACAATATTTATGTGATATAATTTAAAAAATTTTTTTTGGAAAATTACTATTTCACTTATTTTTTCATCAAATAATGGCCATTAACCCCTATCAAGATGGGGAAAAAGATATATTTATGAAGGTTTTGTGAACATTTATTTTAATAAAGGTATTTTGCTCACCAAATATTCATAATTAGGCCACTTTATTTACACGGTCCTTTTTCATTCCAGTTTTATTGGGGACTACTTCTTCTCAAAAACAAAAAACACCCACATTTTTATGTGAGTGCCAATAAGATAAGTAGTTCAGTTGATTCGTTCATAGTACTGCTGTATTAGTTGTTCAAAAGGTTCCTTGCCCCTATTGCTTTCGTAACCACTTTTCCATTCTCAATCCCTCTCTCTCACTCAACTTCTTTCAACTATTAGTGGATGTGTTTACCTTAAATTAGTTTTTTCGCACATATCTCATAAATAAAGAAAAGCAGCTCCATTTTAAAATAGGAACTGCCTTTTACTTGCATTAAAAAGCATAGATTGGCCGAAATAAGTGAACTTCTTGGGAGCCCTTTAGGCTTCAGTTTGGGGAATCTGGAAATTTGCGAATGATATATTTTGCCTTTTCAATAGGGAATGGTGCGTTCTCCTCAGAAAAATATTCAATATCTACGACTTCTACTGTAGCCGTATGTGCATCCATCCCAACAGGAACTATTACAAAATCCCCCACTTCTATCGTGTCATCTTCGCTTATGTAATAATAGCGTTTTCCACCTTCATTAAACTCCACACTGCAAAACATATACTCACCAGCTCGCCGTTTGAATTTTCTGTACACAGATGGATCGAGAATTTCTCCCCACCCGTAAAATCGCATGAAGTTATAAATGTCATTCGCAAACTCTGGCCAATCTTTCGGGAGACCGTTCCTATCGTATGTACCTTTGATTACACTCTGGGGTTTTCTCTTAAAATCAATCTTAATGGTATAATCCTTTGTTTCATTCGAATTTTTAATAACATCTGGAGGATTTCCTTCTATACTTTCAAATAAAGTATCAGCATCTAGATCATCAAGGAAACTCGATACACCTTCCTCAACTTGATATTTGCGGGTGACGACACAACCAGATCCGATTTGCAGTATATGTTCTATTGTTTCTGTCTCACGGTCAATAACCAACTGTTCCGAGTATTCCCAAGTTATAGTATCAACATTTTTATTCGGAAGAGCCATTGGTTTTATTTTAGTAACCCTATGATAATCAATTGAAATTCTCTCAACCCTATCAGGCTTATTACCACCATCAAAAACAAAGAGGTTTTTAATATTCAATGTATCACGCAACATATCCGATAGGTCTGCCCCGTCAATTTCATAATCAGCACATAGTGAACCTCTGAAAGTAAACTCTCGACCTTCCATATTGGTGATTGTCATTTCCCAAGAACCAATATCAGTAGCAAAAATATCATCAAATTCTCCACTAAAGAATCTCGTAAAAGATGAGAAAATAAGGTTGGCTTTTTCTCTATCCAAGCGGAAGGTTTTTGTACGACCACGCTCGTATTTTCCACTTCCGCTACCAAAATTGTAACCAGAGAACCATACACGACCGTCATCAGTAATCGTTAGGTGTTGTTCCACTTCGTCCTCTGGCATAGGGCAAGGCCCATAGCCAATATTATTAGATATGATTCTGATTTTCTTTGCTTGACCATAAAATCCAAACGGACTATAGCCGTCTTTTGAACTTAACACCATCAAGCGCGAAAAGGCGATGATGAACCAGGGTCTGTTTTCTGGCGAAAGTAGATCTTCGCCATATGACCAATGGGTAATATAACGCCACTTTGAGAATATTGTCGAACCCAGCAATGTTATATCTTCTACCTGGTTAATGATCCTCTTAAGCTGAGTATAATCACTAAAAGCTTTTGTATTAGGAAATGCATCCTCAAATGACTTTCCACAATCCATCTCAAAGCCGAGGGCAAAGCACTCATCTGCAAAGCCCTCGGCAACCTCAGTTTCTGTAGCTTTTGCATTGCGATATTTTTCTAACCATTTGATAGCGAATTCGTTAATTTGCCTGTTGTTTGCCATTTTAGTACCTCCCTTCTTACCACAACATAGCGGATTAACCCCCGAATTTTGGACAATATCACTCTTAATCTAGCTTTTTCTTAAAATTACATTGTTTTTCGTTTCCTTTTGTCCTTTTTGGAGTC
>NZ_JAUSTU010000006.1:0-207401 GCF_030813005.1 Anoxybacillus andreesenii | reverse complement strand
AACCAAAATTTATTTTAACACCAGGTTGGGATTTTTTTAATACATCGCTATAAGCTTTCCAGAACCCTACGCCTAGCGTAGGGTTTTCTTTCTACGAAAAATAAAGCCACCCATACTCTTAAGGTGGCTTGAACTGATTAATGTAGATAACGCTTTACATCTTTATAGAAATTCTCTCTCGTTCCAAAATAGACGAATATTATGTGATTATCCCCTTCGAAATATTGATAGCAAATTCGCAATGAAACTTGTTGAAACTTGAAATCTAAGGATCTTAAATCCTTTAGGTCGCCTTTTAAGGGAGAACCAATGGATGGTTCCTTTAATATTTCTTCTTGGTGCTTAATAAATTCTTCGTAAAGCTTGCTATTGCTTTTCTCTACCTTTTTCAAGATTCTTTCCATTTTCTTCGTCGAAGAACATGTCGAGCCCATTAAAATCGTCTCCTTCATCCTCCTCCGACACCGCATCACTTGTTATGTCATTTAGAAATCCATCAATACGGTTATCCAAAAACCTGTTGTATTCTTTCACTCGACGTGAAAATTCATCTGCTAAATCATCACCAGAAAACCCTTCACTCATCACATTTTGTAGGATCGTTTGAATATCTTGATCTTGAATAGACTTTTTTTGTTCTGGTTTGATTAGTATAGCGTTGTCTAGCAAATAAGCATGGACCGTTTCTTCTATTCCTAAATAATCAAAAAAAGCCTTTGGTATCGTGAGTTGCCTTTTAGATGTAATTTTTATATCCCTATACTCACGAATATTCCCGAATTCGTTAGCGCCCTCTGCAATTTGTATTTTCATATTATTTATCATCCTTTTAGTTTCTCAACTTCTATTTACAGTCTCTACGAACAACTACTTTCTCATATTTTTTGGTTTATGTGTTTACTTCAACTTTTTTCCCAGTTAAATTTGTTCGACTATGTTTTGTGTTTTTTAATATCTATTAATGTTTATTTGCTTTTTTATATAATGTTTCAGCTACTAGTGGGAATATAGATGGTATATATCCTTACTAAGTAAGGTTACTCTTATTATACCCATATTTTATAAAAAAACAACCTTACTAAGTAAGGAATTTAAAAAAGTTGTTTTATTCTGTTTGCACATAACTTGGTTGATACTGTTTTTGAAGAAGAATGCATGGCTACTGTGCCGAAGATTCTTCGAATAAGCCAAAGAATAAGGATAAGAAGAAAACAACGTTTCTTCGTTGAAAGGTTGTTTCATCGTCTATTTCTTCACAACCGTCTAAGTTAGTCGCTCCTCCAATCAACTCTTGCCCCGTTACTTTAAGTATATTTATTCACAACCTCTCCCCTTAAAATTGGGAAGAACCCCAACAGCGTAGCTTTGACCAGCAGTCCAATTCCAAGACTCATTATATGCTGTTTCTTTTACGGTAAAAGGGATATGATTATTAGCTGATATAAAAAAGAATGGAATTGATGAATTTAGGTAAACGTCTGCATATTGGCTTTTAGCGGCCTCTGAAAGATTATTTTCCCTGATAAATACTGCGTCATAAGACTTCAGTTCTTCACTTGCCATTTCATCAAATGAGATTTTTGTAAATATCACTTGTTCCTCATTTACCATAAGTATAGTTTATCCTCTTTTCACTAACCTGCTCCGACAGTGAAAAAGCATTCCTGCTTGTTCCGGAAACGCACGCTTTCGCTAACGTACAATTATTCACAAAATTAATTACATCATTACAGCGGCCAATGGAAAATTTATATATTTGGAAATAATACTAAAGATACGTCTTTAAATTCATTGAGGAGGTACATTATGAAATTTATCTTAGGTAGCATTTGTTTTTCCTTCTTACTCTTTATTGGCATTTCAGTAAATGCAGAAAAAATAAGAAATGAAAAGGAACAATTGATACTTTACCCAGCAAACCGTGACAAAGTAATTAGGCAAAGCCCAGATCAGTTTTATAAAGAGTTACAAACAGAATTTCATTACAAGGAGTATTCTGGTGCAACATTAAGCAAAAGGGAAAAGGTTCTATTTAAAGACATTGATAAATTTGTCTATAAGTACAAAGATGGTGAAGTACAATATTCTTATCCTGATTCTAACATTAAAGAGTTTTATCCTGCTCCAAACCCTAATAGGCAGGTCTATTTTCTTATGAGCGTAAAAGAAACAGAAAAAGAATTTAAAGGACAATATGCTATATATGATGCCGAAACAAAACAGTTTATATCATTACTATCTTGTTTTCGAAAAGTTATAGTATCTGGATGCTAATCCAATCAATTATTGATTTCCTTAACTATTTCTTTCATTACCCCTTTTAAAATTTCCAGTAATCTTTGCCATTATTAACTGTGCTTCCGTTGTACTTTCTGCAACACTAATTTTCTTTAGAAATTTCTCTGCTTCTGTTCCTTTCAAGACTTTTACTTGTCTGCCATTATAGTCCAGAAAGACTGTATTATCTTTTGTTACTCGAAAATTAAAAGGTTCGTCATCTAAACGATTTCTTTTATCGATATTATTCATTATCTTTTTATCATCCCTTTATTATTATTTTTAGCACTAACCCGCAACGGTAAGGAAGTTGCAACCTTGAACTCCCCACCACTTAGCATCTATTACGAGCTGTTTGAAGTGGGGGGATTGATCAATCCCCATTTATCTATGAATCCTTACATTATATTCCATAATGCAATTTTCAGCCATTATGATTTACCCTTATTAAGAAAACAACGATTCTTCCTTGAAGAGTTGCTTTTCTCTTATTCTATTTCTTCCAATAAAGCAACCATTCGTAAAAAAAAAACGACTGCCCTTATTCAGCAATCGCACGCGTTCCAACCTATTTTAATTTCCTTCTCTTTATAAACATAAACAAGAACACCATTGCTACCATAATAAGAATGGCATAAACAAAATTTGAGTAGATGTCCATTTTTTCCACAATAACTTCCCAGTTAGAACCTACCGATGCCCCGAGGTTGACTAGTACAATATTCCAAATCAGCGTTCCGACAAAAGTAAAGGCAAGAAAAACTCCAAAATTCATATTGGACATCCCTGCTGGAATTGAAATTAGGCTTCTAATTAATGGGACAAAGCGGCAAAAGAAAACTGTCCATGAACCATATTTATCAAACCAGGCATCTGCCTTATGTATATCATGTTTGGTCACTCTTAGAATATGACCCCATTTATTCACGACCTGTTCCAATCGTTCCACACCAAACTGGAGTCCAAGGACATAGAGCACAATCGCCCCAATCATTGAGCCGGCGGTAGAAGCAATCACGACTCCAACAATGGTTAAATTCGTTGTCGAGGTCATAAATCCACCAAATGTCAAAATCACCTCAGATGGGATAGGTGGGAAGATATTCTCCACCGCAATTAGGAGCATAATCCCTACATAGCCATAGTCATTCATAATGTCCAGCAACCAATTTTCCATACTGAGCTCCTTCAATTCAATAAATTCACGCTACCTAAAATAGTTTAACAGAAATAAACACCCATTAGATCATTTTCACTAAAGAGACTCGTCCACTCTATAAATTATACGATTTGAACCTGCTAATATGAATGATCAATATTTTTTCTTTTTTCGTGAACGAAATAGATTTCCCATTCGTACTATCTTTAGTTCGCAATTATTTATTAAATTATCACGAATCGAGGGTGCAAAAATGAAGGTATTTCTGATTTTCTGGATCGCTTCCGTCATCGGTGCGATCGCGGTCACGCCATATCAATTTAAGATGTTGCAAGGAAAAATAGAAGAGGAGCGAAGAAACAAACCAGGAAAAAAGGTGCCGTCTACACCTGTCCTCATGCTCATTAGTGTTTTTCAGTCAGCCTTATTATTAGGGGTGGCTTCCTATGTAGGAACAAGATTTGCCCCGAAGGTGGACTTACATTGGTATATAGTAGATAACTGGTTGTTCGGGATAGACATTCCTTACTCTGTTCCCACTATGATTGTCGTGGCTATTCTTGCAGGCTTACTATTATCTATTCTGATTATCGCTATTGATATGGCCTTTGCTAAGAAGATGCCGAAGATAGACATGCCGCTTCCATCAAGAAAACAATCCTTACTAGCCTCATTGTATGGCGGAATCTCTGAAGAAGTGTTAACAAGACTTTTCATTATGACGATTACTGTTTATTTAACTTCATTGATTGGATTAGAAGACAGCGCCTATTGGATTGGTATTGTAGTAGCCGCACTATTATTTGGAGTCGGTCATTTGCCAGCAGCGATCCAAGCCATCGGTAAGACGAAGGTCGTTGTCATCCGTACCATCCTATTAAATACCATTCCTGGAATCGTTTTTGGTTATTTGTATTGGAAATACGGAATTGAAATCGCAATGATCTCACACTTTGCTGCAGACATTGGGTTACATGTTGTGTTCGGCCCATGGTACCGAAATAAAATCGGACAAAAATAAAAAGGGGATCTCCCCTTTTTTTGCTTAGATTAAGGTAAACCCACTCAGTAGAATCATAATCGCTAATATCGTTCGCAACGGCTTTGCGGGAAATTTAGAGGACAAACTGCTTCCTATCATCACTCCCGGAATGGAACCGACAAGAAGGTTAAACATTAATAAATAATCCACATGCCCGATACCCGCATGGAGTAGGCCAGCCACCGTCACCAATAAAAAGGCATGTGCGATGTCGGTTCCGACTAATTCGGATGGGGTCATTTTGTATAAAAAAAGCATCGCTAGCGCAAATAAGGAGCCCGAGCCAATCGAAGTCAACCCGACGATGAATCCCAGGGCTGCACCGATTCCAATAGTCAATGCTTTCTTTTCTTCCAATGACTTCAGCTGAATACGATTTAACTGAAACCTTTCTTTCATAAAAGTCTTAATCAAAGTCGTGATGGCCACGACAATTAGAACATAACCAAGTGCATGCTTAATGATTTCATCCTGATTTTGAAAAAAGGTATCGAAGAGATGAAGAATTCCCACCGCACAGGCTGCACTCGGAATACTTCCGATGGCTAAATATTTCACAAGCTTTAGATTTATTGTCTTTTGGCGCCAATGCTGAACCGAACCGAAAAATTTTGTAATGGAATTATAGGTAACAAATCCCCTTCGGTCAGTTGGAACGGAGCCCGTAATAAAGCTATTGATGCAGGGAAGGACTAATCCTGTTCCAATACTGCTAATCACAAGTACCGCAAAAAAAGGAACCAATTTTTCAAAAAATACGAGCACAGAGAATGAAATCGTCATCAGTAGCAAACCTATGACAATCAGAGTTTTCATCAACCTCATCTTTTTCCCAATCTTGCTCCCTGTGATATAAGACGTTGTTGTCATGAAAAGCAATGGAATAGCAAGGATTCCACCCTTTAAAACACCATCAATTTGATGCTCTTTTTCGAGAATATCGGAAATATAAAACAATATTCCAAATAAAGTAAACAAACAGGTTGCCCCAGTTAAATAAGCAACAAAAAGCCAGCGTCCTTCCGTCTTAAAAACGGAAAGCAGGCCCTTCACATACTGTCCAACCGGAGGTGGTTCCTTTTTTGTCTTTTTTTCCTTGATAAAAAATATCGTTAATAAAACAGAAATTAAGCAAAAAACGGGAAAGGCAAAAAAAGCTGCGTACCAGAATAGAAGGGCAAATAAGGACCCGATAATCGGACTGATCACCTTTCCAAATCCGTTGGAAGCCTCGACTAGGCCTAGAACCTTACTCTGTTCTCCCCCTTTGAACAAGTCACCCGTCAATGCCATCGCAATAGGGGCTGTACCTGCTGCTCCGATTCCTTGCATAATTCTTCCCGCCAAAATCCATGTATATGCACTGGAAAACCATGCCGCTGCAGCACCCGCAAGTAGCCCTCCTGACCCATACAAAATAAGAGCAGGAATGATAATGGCCTTACGAGAAAAACGATCAGATAAATAGCCTAGTACAGGGATAGAAATGGCAGCAGCAATGGAGAATACCGAAATAATTAAACTTACCTTAAATTGGGTTATATCTAGTTCTGTTTTCATCTTAGACAGGATCGGGATAAGCATGGAGTTCCCCAACACGAGAATGAGCGGGATAGAGCCAATGGCAAAAATGGTCATCCCTTTATGTTTTCGCTCAGACAAAATCGAACACCCCTATCCAAATACGAATTTAAAGAATAGCCAATGAACCTATTTTATTGTTTGAGTTGATTTCGAAGAATATACAAAGCTTGATAAATTTACCTTCAGTTACATCAAGCCTATTTCCATGTGTAAAAGCCCAATATATACACATTCACCCAGATTATGAATATAACTATCCTAGGAAAAATAGAGGAGGCTTACGCCCATGGATTTTTTGCGATTGCCGAAGAGAACTACTGGAAGTAGAAGCTATGGCCTTACTTCTATTGTTGATTTCGGTACGCCTGTAGGTGAGTTAAAGCATATACTTGGTGATTATCACCAGTTCATTGACATCGCCAAAATTGGCATTGGCTCAGCCTATATTGCGCCAAACCTAAAGGAAAAAATCAAGCTTTATCAAGAATATGGAATCCGTCCCTATTTCGGTGGAACTCTGTTTGAAAAATGCTATCTGCAAAATAAGCTTTCAGAGTACTTGAGCTGGTTAGCTGAATTAGGCATAGAATGGGTGGAGGTTTCAAACGGCACTTTTGACATTCCATTGGAAGAAAGACTGGAGATTGTGTCAGAGTTCAAAAGAGATTTCTGGGTGATTGCAGAGGTAGGTTCCAAGGATTCCGAGTGTGATATGCCTGTTACGGAATGGAAACAAGAAATAGATTACTTTTTGAATGCAGGCTGCCAATATGTCATCACAGAAGGCAGGGACTCAGGCACTGCAGGTATCTATGATCAAAATGGCCGAATTAAATCAAATCTCGTCAAGAACCTGCTAGAAGAACTCGATGATAAAAAAATAATTTTTGAAGCCCCTACTCACAAGCATCAAATGTACTTTATTAATGAGATTGGTCCTAATGTGAATCTTGGAAATGTAAAATTGGCTGATGTATTGATTTTAGAGGCACAAAGACAAGGCCTTAGAAGCGAAACCTTTTACTTGGAGGAGCAGGAATGGAAATTACCCTTATAAGGCATCTCCCAACAGAATGGAACAAGAAGCATAAGCTTCAAGGAAAAAGGGATATCCCCGTCCTGCCAATTTCGGTAAAGGACCAATGTGACATGCTGGATAATGCACTACTTTTAAGAGGAAAATGCTTTGAATATGTTCTTTGTAGTGCTCTACAAAGAACAGAGCAAACAGCCTTCGCCTATGGATATGAGCCCATCAAAGAATCATTATTAAACGAATTAGATTTTGGGAAATTCGAGGGACGTCCAAAGAGTGAACTTCTTGCAGCTTACGGAGACCAATGGCTTGAAAATCCTAGAGAGATGGTTCTCGGCGAAAGTCTCTTAAATTTAGAACAGCGGATTATTCATTTTTTGAAAAAATACAAGGATGCTTCAAGCATCTTAGTCTTTGGCCATGGCTCCTGGATGCGAGCATTCATCTCCTATCATAAATATGGACATATCAACAAAATGAACAAACGAACCGTAGAAAATAATGAATCCATTTCACTAGAATTTATGACGGTCGAAGCGTAGAAACGAGGTGATTTACTTGGCAGAGTGTTTAACCTATGAGAACTGGGGTGAGCCGATCTTCGATGATCGTTCTGATTACTATGAGGTATTAAAATGGGCTTTCCAAGAATATGGGGATGACATTGTCTATGCCTGCAGCTTCGGAGCAGAAGGCATCGTACTTATCGATCTCATTTACAAAGTCAACAAAAGAGCAAAAATCAAGTTTCTGGATACTGGGCTCCATTTTGAAGAGACCTACGAATTAATTGAACAGGTTAAAGACCGCTACCCCAGCCTTCAGATCGAGATGGTGACACCTGAGCTAAGCTTAGAGGAGCAATCAGAATTACATGGAGAAAAGTTATGGGCACAAAACCCCAATCTTTGCTGCCATCTTCGAAAGGTCATTCCTCTCGAAAAAGCTCTAAAGGGTTCAAAGGCGTGGATATCTGGGTTGAGACGTGACCAATCCCCTACAAGAAAGACAACACAATACATCAACAAAGATGAAAAATTCAAGAAGATCAAAATCTGCCCGCTCATACATTGGACATGGGACGATATTCTCAGCTACATCCATCTCAATCATCTTCCCTATAACCCCTTACATGATGAAGGCTATCCAAGCATCGGCTGTGCGCCATGCACACGGCCCGTGAATCATTCAGGAAACCTTAGAGAAGGCCGCTGGGCAGGACTGAACAAAATAGAATGTGGGCTGCACTTAGAAAACTAATGTGAAAAAAGGAGTTGTAAAAATCGTGTCAAAAAGCATTCCACATGGTGGAAAACTAATTAATCGAATGAACCTTCATGCAATGGAAGACTATTCACGAAATTTCGTTGAGATCGATTCGTTCGAGCTAAGCGATTTGGAGTTAATCGCAAATGGCGCCTACAGCCCATTAGAAGGCTTCATGAATCAAAAGGATTATGAGTCCGTCGTCTATCAGATGAGATTGTCAGGTGGGCTGCCTTGGTCTATTCCTATTACGCTAGCGGCAGATCGAGAGAAGGTGCTCGAGCTAGAAACCGGTGAAACGATCAATCTCATATACGACGGAACCATTTTTGCGACGATGGAGCTTGAGGAAATCTTCTATCCCGACAAAGAAGTAGAAGCCCTAATGGTCTATAAGACCATGGATTTGAACCACCCAGGGGTACAGAAACTAATGAATCGTCCTGATTACTATTTGGCAGGGCCGATCACCCTCTTGAAAAGACCCCCTAAAGATAAATTTGTGGACTATTATATAGATCCTGCCGATACAAGACAACATTTTCAAGAGTTGGGCTGGAAAACGATTGTTGGATTTCAAACCCGTAATCCTGTTCATCGAGCCCATGAGTATATTCAAAAATCCGCATTAGAAATAGTCGATGGCCTTTTTCTACATCCCTTAGTGGGCGAAACAAAGGCTGATGATATTCCAAGTGAAATTCGAATGAGAAGCTACCAGGTACTGTTGGAGCACTATTATCCAAAGAAACGTGTATTCTTATCTGTCTTCCCAGCTGCCATGCGCTACGCAGGCCCACGAGAAGCCATTTTCCACGCCATCGTTCGCAAAAACTTTGGCTGTACCCATTTCATTGTGGGAAGAGATCATGCAGGTGTTGGAAACTACTACGGAACCTATGATGCTCAGAAAATTTTCTCCCATTTTAGTGAAGAAGAGCTTGGGATTAAACCATTATTTTTCGAGCATAGCTTCTATTGCACAAAATGCGAGAACATGGCTTCTGAGAAAACATGTCCCCATGATCGTGAGCATCATGTCATCCTTTCCGGTACAAAGGTCCGCTCCATGCTAAAGAACGGCGAACTCCCTCCTAAGGAGTTTAGTCGGAAGGAAGTCGTCGAGATCTTAATTCAAGGAATGAAGGAAATTTACGTAAATTGACAACTTAGACCGTGTAAAGGATGTTAGAAATGAGAAAAAGTAATCATATCACGTGGCATCAGGCCACCATTTCCAAAAAAGATCGTCATTTACTTAATGGACACAAGAGCTGTGTTCTGTGGTTTACTGGACTATCTGGCTCGGGCAAGTCCACATTGGCCAACGCAGTGGACCAGGCCCTTTATCAACATAAAGTTCAAAGCTTTTGTTTAGACGGTGACAACATTCGCCACGGCTTAAATAAAGACCTCAGCTTCCGAAAAGAAGATCGAAAAGAAAATATTCGTAGAATCGGGGAGGTCGCAAAGCTCTTCGTCGATAGTGGGCAGATCGTTTCCACTGCATTTATCTCACCCTTTCAAGAGGATAGGGAATTAGTCAGAAGCATGTTTCTTGAAGGAGAATTTATTGAAATCTATCTCAAATGTCCATTACAGGTTTGTGAAAGTCGGGATCCAAAGGGGTTATATAAGAAGGCGAGAATAGGAGAAATTCCTGAATTCACTGGAATTTCGTCCCCTTATGAAGCACCTACAAATCCAGAAATCATCATTGAAACGGATCGAATGACGATTGAGCAATCAGTTATAAAAGTATTGTCCTATTTAAAAGGAAAGAAGATCCTTTAATATCGGATCTTCTTCTTTTCCCTCCATTTCAAGACTAAATTAATCTCTTAGTCTAAATTTACTTATCAATCCTCTTAAGATCTCTGCCCTCTCCGCTAACGCTGTGGCGGAAGCAGTGACTTCTTCAAGTGTCGCTAATTGTTCCTGTGAAGCCGAGGCAATTTCGGATGTGTTATTGGAAGAAATTCTTGCTAACTGAGCTACTTCTTCTATTAATGTATGAACCTGTTCGATACTGGCAGACATCTCTTCTGAGATAGCAGAAAGTTCTTGTGTTTGGGAATTCACTCCCTCGATTGATCTTAGAATTTGGTCAAATGTCCTTCTTGTTTCTTCCGCTAATATAAGTCCGTTCTTTGCGATTTCATTTCCATCATTTGTTATTTCCGCGGCTTTCCCAGTATCTTTTTGGATCAGTTGAATAATCTCTCCAATTTGATTAGCTGATTTCCTCGATTGCTCCGCAAGCTTCCTTACTTCATCAGCTACTACAGCAAAACCCTTGCCATGCTCCCCCGCTCGCGCTGATTCAATAGCTGCATTTAATGCTAGTAGATTGGTTTGATCGGCAATATCCGTTATAACGCTTATAATTACTCCAATTTCATTCGTTCTGCTTTCTAAAGCCTTCATCATAGAATTTGTATCCGTTGTGGAACGATAAATTTCATCCATTTGTCCAACAACCTTATGAATATATTCATTACCGATAGTGGCCTGCTTCGTTGTTTCACTTGCTGATTCTGCTACCGTTCCTGTCGAATCAGCAATTCGTTGAACTCCAATCGTGATTTCAGCGATGGCATTCACACTCTCCTCTGTGTTTCTTCCCTGGATTTCAATCGTATTAGAGACTTCTTGAATGGATTGAACAACCTGGTTTGTTGCAGAAGTCGTCTGTTCACTACTCGCCATTAATTCCTCAGAAGAAGATGCGACCTGCTCAGATGTAAGGTTTACCTCATGAATAATCTCTCTCAATGTTTCTGCCATTTCGTTGAATGATGTAGCTAATTTTCCAATTTCATCTCTACTTTTTACCTTAATAGCTTCAATCATTAGGTTGCCTTTCGTTATTTCTTCTGCTCCCTTTGAAATAAGCTGAACAGGACCGGAAATACTTTTACTCAAAGTTAAGGCGATTGCTACACCCATCAAAACGGCAATAATACTAATAATAAGAACAGTAACCATGATAAGTTTCGTTTGCTTTGAGAGCTCTTTACTAATAGCGTTTAGATTCTTTTGCTGATAATTTAATAGTTCATTTGCTAGTGCTGTTAATTTCTCTTTAGCTGGTTGGCCTTCTTTTTCCATGGCATGAATATATCGCTCTGAATAGTCTAATTTCTTATATTCAATCATCTTACTTGCAATAGCAGAGTACTCTACCTCTGCCGCCATGATATTATCGATAAGGGTCATACCTACTTCTTCGTCTGTTGTTAATGTTCTCAATGTTTCAATCGTATTTTGAAAATGTTCTCTAGTAGTATTGAAACTGTTTAACGAATTTTCATCCCCGCTTATCAAATAATTTTGAATATACATAATTTCATCAGAATTGCTTAATACTAAATCATTGGTAAGTTTAATTTTTTCTGTGCTGCCTTCTAGCAATAAAGCGTACCTATTATCAATTTTCTCAAATTGAAAGTAAGTAATTCCTGTTACTATCGCTAACAGTAAGATTATCGAAAAAAAACTAAGAAGGATTTTTTTCCTAACAGTCATATTCATATTTTTATCCACTCCTTTCGCTTCTTTCAAAGCAAGCAAAAAACCTGAAATAAAATAATCCATAGTAATAAATAAGCTACTATGGATTATTATTTCTCTAAAAAGCTTTACCTGTGGATCCAAATAGTCGGATTTTTCCTCTAACCGTTTCTTTCACAGCTTCTCGGCCATAGCGAATATATTTACTAGCATCATAAATGTCTGGATCTTGATTTAAAATGTTTCTCACGGTTTTAGAAAAGGCCAGATGATTGTCTGCATTTACATTAATCTTTGCCGTTCCTAGTGAAATGGCCTTTTTTATCTGTTCTGCAGGTAACCCTGAACTACCATGTAGGACCAATGGAATACCAACGATTTGAGATATTTCCTTCATTTCCACAAACCCAAGCTTAGGTTCCCCTTTGTATAGCCCATGAACGGATCCTAAGGCTGGAGCTAAACAGTCAATTCCCGTCTTCTTGACTAACTCTGCACATTCGTGTGGATCAGCATATATTGATTCTTCCAACACAATGCCATCTTCTTCTCCAGCGATGCTTCCCAATTCTGCTTCAACCGTTATTCCACGTCTATGAGCGTATTCAACAACCTGTGCTGTTAATCTTACATTTTCTTTAAAAGAATAATGGGAACCATCAAACATAACAGAGGTAAATCCTGCATCTATAGCAGCTTTACAATTTTCCACACTAGATCCATGATCTAAGTGAAGTGCTACTGGAACGGTAATGGACATCTCATTCATTAGTGCTTTTACTATAGCCACTGCGACTGAAAAACCACCTAGATAATCAACCGCCCCTTCAGTCACCCCCAGAATAACAGGAGATTTTTCTACCTCCGCTGCTTCTAAGACGGCCTGCGTCCATTCGAGATTATGTATATCGAAATGCCCAACAGCATAGCCCTCACTTAAGGCTTTTGTTAGCATTTGTTTAATTGAGACTAATCCCACCTTGACGTCCTCCTTCCCAAGATAAGGACTTAAGTAAATTTAATAATGATGAATGATTTCACTTAATTAAGCTTCGCTAAAATTTCTCTAATAAAAGCTGGCTCATCCTTTGGAGTCCTTGAAGTAATGATGTTTTGACTTACCACAACTTCTTCATCTTTGTATTTTGCACCGCTATTAATAACGTCATCGCGAATACCAATATAACAAGTAAGTTCTTTCCCCTTAAGAATATCAGCACTTATCATGACCTGTGGACCGTGACAGATTCCAGCAATTATTTTCGTTTGATTATTTAGAGCCTTTACAAATTCTACTATTTCTTGATTAACCCTCAATTCTTCAGGTGCACTACCACCTGGTATGACTACTGCATCAAACTCACTTGCATTAGCTTCAGAGGCTGCTAGTTCAATTTCATAAGAAACTGTATTTTTCTTTCCTTCGCATATTATTCCTTTTGCATTCCCGATAATGACCGTCTCATGTCCTGCTTCCTTGACTGCTTCATATGGATTTTTCATTTCAGAGTCCTCGAAGCCTGGTGCTAGAAGAAAAGCTACTTTCGCCATTTTATTACCTCCAGAAGAAATTTTTTTAAAAAAGGGAAAGCCCCTACCCTATATAGTAGAAGCTTCTCCCTAAGTTAACTAGTCAATCCCTATTGAAAAATTAAGCCTTAGTGCTGACGTTTGTTAGGTCAAGGAAGAAATCATAAGCCTCTTTATCCGTGTACCCCTCATGAACTACTTTATTTACAGCTTGAATCATTTCCTCAGGGAAATTTGATTGGAAAATGTTTCTTCCCATATCAACTCCAGCTGCTCCTCCTTGGATGGAGTTATAAGCTAAAGTTAAAGCGTCCTTCTCATGAATCTTCTTTCCACCTGCAACAACCAACGGTACAGGACAAGCGGCCGCTACTTTTTCAAAATCATCGCAATAATATGTTTTAACAATTGAAGCACCAAATTCAGCTAACATTCTCGTTGCTAACAAGAAGAATTGAGTAGTTCGCTCCATTTCTTTTCCTACAGCAACAACACCTAATGTAGGAATCGAATATCTAGTGCCTAGATTAACCGCTTTATTCAATTGTTCAATAGTTTCTTTCTGTCCGTCCGCACCAATGAAGGTTTGAATTGCTATTGCGCTAGCATTCATTCGAATGGCATCTTCAATGTCAACTACCATTGATTCATGACTTAAATCATCCTGTAAAACACTTGAACCTGATGATGCTCTTAATGCGATAGATTTATTGAATGTAGGGGGGACACTACTTCTAATCGCACCTCTAGTACCCATCAAGCAATCTGCATAATTTGCTAACTTTGGAATAAGAATATCTAATCTTTCCAACCCAGATGTTGGGCCCATAAAGTACCCATGATCAAATGCCAGCATTACGGTTTTGCCAGTCTCTGGATTAAAAATTCTTGATAATCGGTCCTTCATTCCCCAGTCTAAGTTTGAAGCACCTTTTACATGATAGTTACCATGATTTGAAAATGGAACATCCTCTGAAAAATTTTTCGCTGCCTTATTTCCAATAATATCTGCCACTTTTATCTTCCTTTCTTTGCTGTAATTCTATGAATCTTTGAGATTAGAAATCATAGTCTTTTGTATTATCCTTTGTAAAAACCGTTCTTTCTGGTAAAACAATGATCCCTGAATCATCAGCTTCATAGTCATAGCCTTGAATTTTATTAGACTCTACTTTTACTTGACCAATTTCAGGAACATCTAATGTATCGCCTACTTTTAACTCATTGCCTAGCGCTAAGTGATAAGCAATATAGACCGCGAGTGCACCTTGGTCCTTAACATCCCATAAACCATGATTTTCAATTGTGTCATTTTCAATATACTGTCTCATTGAGTTAGGTGTTGCGAATCCTGTAATAATGACATCCTTTTTGTTTAAACCCTTGTTTTGAGCTGCCTGTGCCATTGCTGGAAGGGCAGTTGAATCAGGGCAAATGATAATATCAATATCAGGGTAAGTATCTAAAATACTTTCACCTACTTGAAGAGATAATTGTTCGTTCCCTTCACCAAATTGAGTAGTAACAACTTCCCACTTAGGGTATTTTTCTTTTATATATTTATTTGCATAATCAACCCATGAGTTTTGGTCAGGAACAGTTGGACTTGAGTAGAACCAAGCTACTTGTTGTGCTTCATTCGGATTTTCAAGTTGGCCTGCTGCCATATCTACAAGCATTGAACCTAATAATTCCGGTGTACCTTGATTGATATAAGCTGTTCGATATTTAGGATCAACATCGGAATCCCAAGTCACTACTTTGATTCCTGCATCTAATGCTTTTTGTAACGCTTGATTCAAGCCGTCAGAAGAAACCGACGAAATTGCAATTGCATCTGCACCACTATTTACTGCACTGTTAATAATTTGAACTTGGTTTGCAACGGTACCTTCAGGTGCACCATCATACTTAACTTTAAAGCCGATCTTCTCAGCCATTTCTTGAGCACCATCATTTCCAGACTCAAAGAAGGAGTTTCCTGTCATTTTTGGAATGAAGACTACTTCAATATCCTTTGCATCCTTTTTTCCTCCATTGTCACCTTTTGGGGTGCTTCCAGCATCGTCACTATTACAAGCTGCTAATAACATTGTTGATAGAGCCAAACCTGTTAATGCTTTAAAGAATTTTGATTTACGCATTTAGACTACCTCCTCTATCCTTTTTAATAGTTAATAATCTTTTCATGCTTGTCTTGATTTCTTGACCTCCCATTAAAGCTACCGAAATAATCAAGAGAAACCCTGTAGCTAAGCCTATATACTGTGTTTGGACCCCACCCATCTGCAAGCCTAATTTTAGAAAACCTATAATAATACTTGCGAGAGCTGTCCCGATAACACCCCCTTTACCGCCAGTTATTAAGGTGCCTCCTAATACAACAGCAGTTAATATCGGCATTAAATATTCAGCACCAAAATCTGCTCTGGAACTCCCTAAGTATGATGTCAAAATAACCCCAGCAATCCCCGCACTTAGCCCTGATAATACATAGGTACTAGCCATTATTTTTCGAGTATCAATCCCTGAGTACTCTCCAGCATTTTGGTTGATTCCAGTTAAATAAATATATCTACCATACCTAGTCCTATGTAAAAGGATATAGGCGATGAGCAGCATGACAACAAATACGATAACGGAGTGTGGAATACCAAATAACTTCCCATTTGCTAAATTAATGAACCCCTCCGAAAATCCAGAAATTCCTTCATAAGTACTTGCTCCGGATATACCAACCAGCACTAGTGCAATACCACTATACAAGAGCATTCCACCTAGTGTAATAACCATCGCTTGAACTCTGGCATAGGCGATTAGAATACCATTTAATAAGCCACATAAGCCGCCAACTAATACTGCTAAAAGTGCAGCGCTCCAGATATTCATCCCAACCACTTGAGCCAATAATCCTGTAACCACTGAAGTTAGTCCAATAATAGAGCCTCCAGATATATCTATACCGCCAGTAATAATTACGAAGGTAACAAAGAAAGCGATAATCGCAATTCCTACAAAATCGTTAAAACTATTTAATAGAATGTTAATATTCCAGAATCTTGGATTGATCATGCCGAAAATTACGACTTCTGCTACTAAAGTTGCTAGTAATACTAAGTTCCGTTTTGGTATTTTTTTCATCATACTAACCTCACACCTCCTCCTGATAGTTTAGGACCCTTGCATTTAATCTTTCCTTTATTGTTTTCTTGGTGTTGCGGCGTGAAATTATTGCATCAACAACAACGATTATAATTAAAAGAGAACCTGAAATGGCTGAGTTCCAGAATGCAGGAACCTTCAAGAATACGAGTGCAGAGTTAATTGAGCTCATGATAATAGCGCCTATTGAAGCACCAACAATGGATCCAATACCTCCACTTAAACTTACCCCTCCCAGGACAGCTGCTGCGATAACCGTCATTTCGATTCCTACTCCAGCCGTTGTTGATATAAATCCAATCTGACTAGCAAATATTAATCCTGCTATAGAAGCACAAACACTATTAATGACGAAAGCGATAATTTTAAATCTCTTAACAGGTATTCCGATTAATACCGCACCATCCTCGTTATCACCAATAGCAGCGAAATATCTTCCCTTTTTACTATTAGACAAGAAAAGATGAACAAGAATGACTGCTAAAATAACAATAATGGTTAGGAAATTTATTCCCAAAACTTTCATTTGTGAAATATGTTTAAAACTTTCTGGAAGATTCTCAACCCATTGACCTTTTGTAAAAATAACTTGGGTCACCCTAACAATTTCCAACATCCCTAACGTCATAATAAAGGAGGAAATTTTTAATTTAGTAACTCCAAAGCCATTAATTAAGCCGATTACAGCACCAATTGCGATAGCCGTTATAACAGCTATAAAAATGCTCCCTCCATCTCTAAGAATAACTCCACTTACAGCAGCACTTAGCCCTAGCACTGCACCGATTGAGATATCGATTTCACCTGTTAACAAGACGAATGTCATCCCCATCGCTAACACAATATAGAGCAAGCTGTTTTTGAGCGCATTTTGAATATTTCCAGCTGAGATGAAATCAGAGTTTACTAGACCTACAATAATGAAAAGTAAGACTAGGAATATAATTGTCCTAAATTCTCTATGCTTATGAAAGCTTGTAAGTTTAGGCATGTCTTTCACTTCCTTTATATGTGCCAAAAGCTGCATTCATCACGTTTGTTGCATTTATTTCATCTATTCCTAAACAAACCCTACAGGTTCCTCGGTAAATTGCATAAATTCTATCACTGATTCTTTCAATTTCTTCTAAATCAGATGAGATGAGTAAGATCGAGTAACCCTGCTCTTTCAACTGCATAATAATGGAATAGATATCACTTCTAGCAGCTGCGTCAATTCCTCTTGTTGGTTCATCCATAATTATGAGCTGTGGATTTGTTGATAAGATTCTTGCAATTACTACCTTTTGTTGATTTCCACCAGATAATGATTTAATCTCGTCATCATGACTACTAATCTTAATGCTTAGTTTGCTTACATATTCATCGGTAATCTCTTTTTCAAATTTTTTATCGAGGAAGAAACGACGCTTCTTAATTACTTGAGCGGTTACATTGCTACTCACAGAACTAATGGAAAAAATTCCGTTTAAGAATCTGTCTTCAGGAATGTATGCTAACCCGCTTTCAATCGTTTCATTAGCTGCTAAATCCGTGATATCTTTACCATTCAAATAAACTTTTCCACTTTGAACTTGGTTAATACCATAAATAGCCTCTGCAATTTCAGTTCTCCCAGCCCCAACTAGACCCGCAAGACCAACAACTTCTCCCCTATATACATTAAAACTAATATCTTTAAAGCCATCTCCACAAAGTTTCTCTACCTTAAGTATTGGCTCTTCGTGACTACGATCAATATATTCCTTCCGAAAAACGTTACTCTCGCCTTTCTCACTATCAAGAGGCAATAGTCCCTTGATTAACATATCCTTTGTGAAGTTATTAATTTGACCTTTAAGGGTAACTTTACCATCCCGTAAGATAACTGCATGTGTGGAAATTTGAAAGACCTCGTCCAATCGATGTGTGATGTAAAAAATCCCTACTCCAGAGGCTTTTAATTGTTCAATCAATTTAAACAAAGACTCAGTTTCTGCAAATGTTAACGAAGAGGTTGGTTCATCCAAGATAAGAACTTTTGCGTCTCTTAACAGCCCCTTAATAATTTCAACCTGTTGCTGTTCTGCTATGGATAACGATAGAGCAAGTCTATTTAGATCTAAATTCCAACCTAATTGCTCGATTAGACTTTTCGCAGACTCCCTGACTTCAGCCTTAGTTTTATCAAATCCAATGGTAAGGTTCTGCTCAACAGTCATATTTGGAAATAATAATGGCTCTTGTGGAACTAGGTATATCCCCAACTTATTGGCGATTGCAGGGCTATAATTCGAAATCTTATTTCCCCGGATTTCTATACTACCTTCATCCTCTTTATAAACACCTGTTAAAATTTTCATTAAAGTGCTTTTTCCCGCTCCATTACCGCCAATAATGGAAATAACCTCTGATTCACTTATTTCAAGAGAAACACCTTTTAGAACTTTGTTTTGATTAAATGATTTCTGGATATTTTCTAATTTTACGAGCAGTCTTGAACCTTCCATAAAAGCCCCTCCATACCTTCCTAAAAAATACGTGTATGTATCCAGTTAGAATTGAAATCGCTTTCTTTAATTAATCCAAATTATAAATAAAAACAATTTATTAATCAAGTATCATTTTATTATTTTTTTAACTATTTCGATTGTTCACTAAACGTACATATATTTAAATCAAGATAGATATACAATTCACGAAGGATACTTATAAATTAAGGGATTACATCAACTATATCCCTCTCAAAATTATTCATCACTAATATTGACTATCTTTTTTTATTGTTGCTATAATGAAGATGCTAACGAAACAATTGTTTATGCTAATATATTTTGTTTAACTAAATAAATTTAAAAGAGTGATAAAAAAATGGGATATGAAAATGATTTAATCGTAAAAATTGCATGGCAGTATTATATTGAAGGTTTAACACAAAATGAAATTTCTGAATCGCTAAACCTTTCCAGGATGAAGGTAATTAAATATCTTGAGAAGGCAAAAACGAATAATGTTATCCAATTCAAAATTAACCTAGAAGAAATGGATAACATTAACATTCAAAATAAGATCAAAGAAAAGTTCAATCTAAAGGATATTTATATTGTTCCAACCTCAAGTGAAAAAGTAGAGAGCCTTACCATTGCTGCTGCTCAATATATTGAAGATCGTATTACAAGCGACACCATGCTCAGCATTGGCTATGGGGAAGCAGTCTCGAAAACGCTCGCACACTTGAGCATATCTACAAAATATAAAATAACATTCGTTTCTTTGTCTGGTGGTGTGAAATTCTACATGCCAACTGCAATTGATACAAGGTCTGACTACTATACAAATCCAAATTATAATCACTATATTGTACCTGCACCTTTGCTTGTAGCTTCAAAAAATCTCGCCGCCCAGCTTCTGGAGGAAAAACCGGTAAAAAAAATATTGGATATGGTTCCTTATTCTAATATCACAGTAATTGGAATTGGCGCATTGAATGACAGGGCCACTTTAATCAAAGAAGGATACCTCAATACGAATGATTTTGAAATATTGAAGACTAGAGGCGCTGTCGGTGATTTGTTAAGCCAATTTTACGATATTAATGGCAATGTCTTGGATTTGGATTTTCACGAGAAGCTTATCAGCACTGAAATTGATGTATTAAAATCACTTAATCATGTTGTAGCGGTTGCTGGGGGCCTTGACAAAAAGGATGCCATCATAGGGGCACTTAGAGGGGGATATATTGATGTACTAATTACGGATGAATTGGTTGCCAACAGTCTAATTTCAGATGAATCTTAGTGAATCAAATGAAAGGGTGGTTATTCATGGAAAAATACTTAATGGCCATTGATGCTGGTACTGGAAGTGTAAGAGTCATTTTATTTAACACACTCGGAAAGGAGTTGTATGTCGCTCAATCCGAGTGGACACACAAAGAGGACGTTCGATACCCAGGTTCAATGGATTTTGACATTGTTACAAACATCGCAATCATTACTAATTTAATCAAGGAAACCATCACAAACAGCAGGGTAAATCCAGAAGATATTCTAGCCATTTCTACAACGAGTATGAGAGAAGCAATCGTCCTATATGACGAGACAGGAAAAGAATTATGGGCCTGTGCGAACGTTGATTCCCGGTCCAATAATGAGGTTTCTAATTTGTATAACATAAGCGATACAATTGAATCTGATCTTTATAAAATTTCGGGTCAAACATTTTCTTTAGCGGCAATCCCAAGGATTCTCTGGGTCAAAAATAATCTTCCTGAAACATACGATAAAATTAAGTATGTCACGATGCTCAACGACTGGATTACCTACCGCTTGTCTGATGTAATTTCAGTAGAACCATCAAACGGCTGTACTTCTGGCCTTTTTGATATTAAGAAAAGGACATGGGATTCCAACATTGCAAAGAATGTAAATCTAAGAGAGGACATTTTTCCAATCGTTCATGAAAGCGGTACAGTAATTGGTCAAGTAACTAAAGAAATGTCAACGCTTACAGGATTAAGTCCAGAAACATTAGTAGTTGCTGGAGGTGGGGATGCACAGCTAGGCTGTATTGGTGCTGGAGTAATCAACGAAGGAGATGCTGCAGTATTTGGCGGGAGTTTTTGGCAATATGAGTATACTACAAACAATGTTCAAATCGATGACGAATGCAGGGTAAGAATCAACTGCCACGCCGTCCCAAATACTTGGCAGTATGAGGCCATTGCCTTCTTCCCAGGTCTCGTCATGAGATGGTTTAGGGATAGCTTCTGTGAGTTTGAAAAACATTTTCAAAAGGAAACAGGCGAAAGTGTTTATGTTCAAATGGAAAAGCGGGCTCGCGATGTACCTCCTGGTAGCTATGGCATGCTAGCTACATTTTCCGATGTCATGAACTATAAGTCTTGGAAGCATGCAGCCCCAAGCTTCCTTAATTTCCAACTGGACTCAGAGAAATTTAATAAAGTGAGCTTTTATCGCGCCATTATGGAGAATGCCGCATTTGTCACAAAAGGAAACATTGAGTTAGTCAATGATATTACAAACACTTCTCCTGAATCAATTGTTTTTGCTGGTGGTGCATCTAAAAGCGAATTATGGTGCCAAATCGTTTCCGATGTACTGAACAAGCCATTAAGGGTACCGGTAGTTAGAGAGTCTACTGCTCTTGGAGCTGCCATTTGTGCTGGAGTAGGTGCAAATGTTTACAATAACTTTGATGATGCGATTGCAAAAGTCATTCAATTTGAAAAAACGTATTATCCGATTAAAGAGAATAATGCAGTTTACGAAGAGCTGTACAAAAAATGGAAAGAAATTTACAAAAAGCAATTAGAACTAGCTGACAATGACTTGACAGAACATATGTGGATAGCACCGGGAATTAAATAGAATACTAGATGGAGTGATTACAATGACAATCGTTAACGAGAATGATAGAGAATATAGATTTGGAGACAGTGGTCCAAAATATTTATTAAGAGGACCAAGAATGAATTTTGGTATTGTTGTTTTAAAACCTGGGCAGGATTTCCAAGCTCACTATCACAATATTATGGAGGAAAACTTCTTTATTCTCGAAGGAGAGTTAGAGATTCATATAGATAGTGAAATTTTCCAGTGCAAAAAAGGAGATTTTATCCATGTAGAACCAAAAAAGGTTCATTATTTAGTCAACAAGGGCGAAACCGACTTTAAAGCTGCTTTTATGCTTTCACCTTTCCAAGAAAAAGATAAAGTTGATGTAGAATATAACCCTCCCGTTTAATTGGAATAAAAATAGAATGAAAGTTCTCTCCCAGCTCAAAAGCAAAGAAGATCCTTTAAAGCATAAGGATCTTCTTTTATTTCTTCCTCCAACTCGGGATCAAAATGCCTCCTGGATAAATTTTAAGATTATAAATAAAGTCAATAATATTGGTCGAGATAAATTGACAGATAATCGCGAAGATAACAATTTTATAATCAATGACGAGGGCGGTTAATAAAAAGATCAGCAGGTTAATCCCCATCATCACCTTACCTGGACTCCACTTCTTGTAGGAGGCAATCATCAAGGCGGGAATAACCATTCCCCCACTGGATGCCCCTGCACGAATGAGGATGCCTACGCCAATACCAAAAAAAATACTACCTCCTAAAATATCCAGTATGATATGCCAATGTGGGATTGGGAGAAAATACGAAGATAGGATCGTGACAGTAGTGGAGGTTGTCGCCACAGCTAGAATCGTTCGAAATGTCCATGTGTAGCCAAAATATTTCAAAGCAAATACAAGGAAAACAATATTAGCTAACCATAAAGAAAAGCCTAAAGGCAGTTGAAACCAATGATTCGCTAAGATGGCCAAGCCAGCCGCACCACCCGATGGAATGGAATGGGGAAACAAGAAGATGGACATCGCCATTCCTTGTAGAGATGCTCCTAAAAATAGCGAGCAATAAATTAATAATGTTTTATACATTTCTTGTTTCCCTCCCAACCAGGCTTCTCCCCTTGTCCATTTTATGAATGATGAAAAGAGAATATGAATTCACTTCTGAATTCTCTCTTAGTTGCATCACTCTTTTTTTATCCGGACAATCAGCAACATGAAAAAGGATAGAAGGACAATGGAAATGACCCACATCCATGCCATTTTCATATTACCAGAATCAATGGCTATATAAATGGCTGTAGGAATCGTTTGTGTTTCTCCCGGAATATTACCTGCGAACATCAGAGTAGCTCCAAATTCACCCAAGGCCCGTGCTATGCTTAATATACTTCCAGAAATAAGGGCTTTTGAAGCTAACGGAATAGAAATAAATAAAAAAATTCTCCATTCACTTGCTCCATCTACCCGAGCTGCGTCCTCTATGTCACGGTTAACCCCCTCAAATCCCGATTTTGCGGATTGATACATAAGTGGAAATGCTACAACGATGGAAGCAATGACAGCTGCCCACCATGTAAAAATGATGGGCTGCCTAAAGATCCATTCGATTGCCTGTCCTGCCAAGCTATTCTTCCCAAAGACGACAATAAGAAAAAATCCAACAACTGTAGGTGGGAGAACCATCGGGAGCATGAGAATGGTCTCCAAAACGGCTTTCCCTCTAAAAGTTCTTCTAGCGAAAATTCTTCCTATCAACGCTCCAATGAAAATAACGATAATACCCGATATCGTAGCTACCTTTATTGATAGCCAAATTGGACTTAAGAATTCTTGCATGAATTCTTTATTTAGTAGTAAATCCATATTCCTCAAATACCTTTAGAGCAGCATCACTTTGTAAATACTCATAAAATTCTTTTGCTGCTTCGTAATGTTTTGAATCTTTAATGATCCCAAGTGGATAAATAATTGGAGTATGTGTTGCCGGATCGGCTGACGCAACAATTTCAATTTTGTCAGAAACCAATGCATCGGTTTTGTAAACAATTCCAGCGGCCACATTACCAGTTTCAACATAAGATAAAACCTGACGAACATCCTTTGCGTAAACTACTTTTGATTCAACATCTTTCCATATATCCATCTTTTCAAGAGATTCTTTTGCGTATTTTCCTGCAGGCACTGATTCAGGAGTCCCGATTGAAATTTTGCCTACCTCTTCTTTTGTAAGATCTTCAAAACCTTTAATCGATTGATCCCCCTTTGGAACAACTAATACAAGTTCATTTCCAAGCAGATCCAATCCATCTTCCTTTGCAATATTCCCTTCCTCTACCAATAAATCAAACTTATCTTCTGCTGCTGAGAAAAATAAATCAACTGGCGCTCCTTGAGAGATTTGCTGCTGCAAAGAACCGGAGGCTCCAAAGTTGAATTTCAAAGTTACTTCAGGATGTTTTTCTCGATATGTCTGCCCGATCACATCCATTGCATCTTTCAAACTTGCTGCTGCAGAAATCGTTAATTCCACCTTCTCCTTACTTTCTTTTTTTGGTTCCTGCTTGTCTGAAGATTGATCTGTATTCTCATTATTCGAACACGCTACCGCAAACATAAGTACAAATAAGAGAATACCAACGAATTTAAACCACTTTTTCATTTTGCACCTCTGCCTTATGAATATAATTAGTTATAACCATTTATAACTAATTATAGTTTATTATAACTAGTGATAAAAATAAATGACTAATCTCACAGTTTTAGAATACACATATCCTTAGTTTTTTCCCATTATCCGTCTAATTAAATGCAATCTTCTATTTTTCAATCAAAAAATGATGTTATTTAATATGAGCAAACACAAAGGAATAGCCGATTAAGCTATTCCTTTTAATTTCCTATTCGTTTAATCTGAAAAACTGGTTAACCTCTTATAGTTCCGCTTCTAAACGAGTTAACAATTCAATAACTTGGTTTGAAGCTCTTTCAAGCTGCTCAAAGGCTTTTTCAACACCAGCTGAATCACTTTTTGTATAACACTCAACTGCTAGTTTGGCATATTGGTGGACTTCTTTGTGAGGCTCCTCTAATTGTTTAAAGGCATCCTTACTTTTCACATGAGCAGGCAAATCACCATAATACCACTTCCCTAACCTGCACATATCATGTGATGTTACCTCTTGTGCCCCAATAGATACAACTCCTAGCATCATATTATATACTTTCCACTTCCAGAGTAGATGATCTGTTTTAGCCACTCTAACAATATCTTTAGCACTAAGTTTAACGTTAATATTAAAGAACGATTTGCGATAATCATCCAATTGACTACTCAATTCAAAAACTGTTTCTGCTGTCTGTTTTGCAATTTTTTGAGAGTGAACACTGTATTCATTAATAATGCTATTTCGCTCTGCAATATCCACAACCGTAGCTGTCTGCTCTTCACTCATCGCAGCTATTTGTGCAGTTGATTCACTAATCTCTTTCATCATTGACACAATTCTCATTAATGCATCTCCAGCGTACTCAGCTCCTGTAACACTTTGTTCAACTAAATTCCCTGTATCCCGAATTTGTTGTATAAGCTGCACTGATACTTGCTGCAAAGAGTCCATATTAGAAGTGATTTTAATTATTTGCTCCTTCGTATGCTCAGATAATTTTCGAACTTCTGCAGCTACGACAGAAAAACCACGCCCATGTTCACCAGCCCTAGCTGCTTCGATACTAGCATTTAAGGCAAGCAGGTTCGTTTGATCCGCTATTTCTCTTATCATCTTGACTACATCCTGGGTATGTTTAATTTCCTGACTAAGCTGTCCCACCTTTGTTACGACCTCTTCATAAACATGACCCACCATCTGTATACCATGTAGCGCCTCATCTACCACTCGTTTACTATCTTCTGCTGACTGAACAGCCTCATCGGTTCCTTCGGCTACCTTTGTAGCATAGTTAGCAACTTCTTGAATTGATGAGCTCATTTCTTCTGTTGCTGCTGTCACACTATACGTTTCATCGAGCTGTTTTTCCATGCTTGTAATAAGCTGCTTTGTCGTGTCAATGCCTGTTGTCTCACTGAGCATGTCTGAAACAGAAAAAAGAAAGGATTTAAAGGTTTCTTCCATATATTTTTCTACAATAAGCTGCTGGTCAAATGCAGCAAGCTTTTGAACCGCAAGAACCGTTTTCATCATTCTATCAGGATTTTGATGTGATTTTTCCATTAATATTGAGGTCATTAGTTGAATCATTAAGTGATGAGCAGATATAAAGTGTTCTGCAGTCAAGTTGATTCTACTATGTACCTGCCCAATATTAAGTCTTGTGGATATATATTCATAATTGACTTCCGCACTCAAGAATTGATGCAAGTATTTTTCCATTGTCTTCTTTAATTTTTCAAAGGTCGAGTGTTGAAGGATGATTTTTTGAAGCTGTTCCACCGATTGGATATTTTCATAGAAGTGATTAATCAATTCCTCTTTAAAAGGAGCTAGAATGATAGCAGCCTCTTTGACATATGCCAATGAATCTTGATCAATACCGAAAAATTTCAATCGTTCTTTGACTCTTTCCCCGACTTGGGAAATATCTGTTTTACCCGAAAAATTCAAATATTCATTCCATGGTTTAGCTTTTTTTACAAAAATGTTCATTAACTTCCCTCCGCAATAATTAAGTTTTATTTTTATTTTTATAATTCTTCAATCTTTGTAAAAAATTATCGGCATCCTTATCAAAAAAGTTAGAAAAAAAAACCGACCCGTAACATACTAGGGTCGGTTGCACTACTTGCTCCAAATCATCCAAGTGCCCACATACAAATGATTCTTCATCGCTTCCATAATTCTATGTATTAAAATGTCATTTACTATATTTAAGTTTATTATAGTTAATAAATTACAAAAATCAACAAAAACTGCTAAATATATCTAATTTATGATAAAAAAGTAAAGACCACTAGTTTATAAGACTACCAACTGATTTCTCCCATTTTCTTTTGCTTTGTATAAATTTCTGTCCGCCAATTTGATTGCTTCTTCAAGCTTAGTGTTTTTTTCTATTTCAGCTAGCCCAATTGATACAGAGACCTTTATAGATTGATTTTTATCTATTTTGAATAAAGTAGTCCGAATCTCATTCTGAATTTCCTCAATCAGCTTTTTTGCTTCTTCAAAACAAGCCGTCCTTTGGTACAGAATAAATTCCTCGCCACCATACCTGGCAATTTTTATATTTTCATTTTCATACTTCTTGAATATCCTCGCCAACATCATCAATACTTGATCTCCAGCTATATGACCATATTTATCGTTCAACTGCTTGAAATGATCAATATCGATCATGGAAATGGAATGTGTTTTATTTACTTCCAACAAACTTTCCTCAACTAATTGTGTGAATTTATTTTTATTTAGTAGTTTTGTAAGAGGATCGTGGCAAGCAAGGAATTCCAATTGCTGCTTTAAAGCCTCGCGCTTATGTTCTAGGAGAATAAAAAGATAAAAAATGACAGCTGTACCAAGAAATGATAGATACCTTATCCAGAAAATATCCATAAATATTTCCAATCCGTTAGGAAGGATAAATATAATAGGGAAATCAGAAATAAACCAACATACTGATATAAGGATCATTCTGCCTATCAAATGGCTGCGGGCTTTGTCGGGTTTATAAAATGACAAGGTAAACAAGGTCGGTAGAATCATACCGAATATTATTCCTGGAATGGCCCCATCTCCTCCCATGAAAAAGCGCCAAAAGCTGACAATAGTAAGGACAGGGAGCGTTATTTTCCAGCCTCTGAGCAGCGCCAAGAATATGAGTGGAATCAGCCTTAAATCCAGTCTGTAGGATCCAAATTGAATTGGCAAATAAAACATTGCAATAATTACCCCTGAAAAGAGTAGAATAATACACAAACTAATCTGCCTCTTAGAAAAATGTTCCCGGAAGCTCATGAGTGTGCTCATTGTTAAATGACCCAATAATATGATGGCCAAATTTGATAAGATGGATTGAATCATAGGCAGTAACCTCTTTTCAGAATTATTTCCACCTTTATTATAATGGAAATATTGTAAAATACAAGAAATTGAATAGTAATTTATACCTATGAAAATAATATAATATAGTCAAAAGTCCTATGTCTATCCATTTATTTATGTTGTATTTTTTAGTCCCCAGCAGCAAGCTAAAAAGATAATTAACATCCTTATTACCTCAAACTAATATTTTTTTACAATTCCATTATAGATTTCTTAATATTAAAATGGTAAAATAGTCACAATTGAATAATAGTCATAAAGTACTAAAGTTTTAAATTATCTGCGACTACCTATCAGATCCTCATATAGAATGGGTGGGAATGAATTGTCCGTATTAATTATTGATAAAAAAGGGGAAGATTGTGAACTTCTAAGGGATTATTTACATTCGATGGGAATTAGCAATATTCATTTTACTGTAACAACAGAAGAAACCCTAAAAGATTTAACCGAGTCACCTACAAAAGCAGAGTTAATCATATACAATTATGATCCCTCAAGCATTTCCAAAACTCAGCTTATGAATTGCCTAGGGCTGCTTGTCGAATTAGTTGACATACCAATCATATTGCTAACCCCCTTGAATGATAGGAGTATTGTTGAAAGAGCTTTTGAAAGAGGGATTTATGATTTCATTCCTGAGCCGATTGACTATCTTCATTTCAAGGCTAGAATTCATGCTTCAATTAAATATCAGAATGAAACAAGGCTACGAAAAAATAATGAATATAGTTTTCAAACAGATTTAGCCATTGCAAAAAAAATACAGAGACATGCATTGACTCCTTCATTATGTAGTAAAAATATACAATTTGATGGAATTAATATTCCAACCAATAAACTAGGAGGTGACATGTATAGTTGGTACCAGATTGATGAGAATTTATACGCAGTCATGCTGTTCGACGTCATGGGACATGGCATCGCTTCTTCTTTGGTAGCTATGTCTATTCGCTCCCTTTTAAAAGGTATGATGACAAGATTAATAGATCCTGTCAGCGTCATGAACGAGTTAAATCGGCACGTCTATGAATTATTCGCTGATGAGGATGACATGCAGAGCTTTTTGTTGACTGCTATATATGTCGTAATTGATATAAAAAACGGTCAGATTCAATATGTAAACGCAGCAAACCCTCACGGCTTCATCTTTGGAAAATTTGGAGAAGTAATCAAGCTGCCTTCAACTACAACGATCCTAGGACTACTTCCGACCATTAATGTCCATAAAAAAACGCTGACACTTAAGGGCTGGCATCGCATCATTTTATATACAGATGGGTTATTCGCTTTAAGTGATAAAAATGTTCTCTCTAGTAAGCTGTTCAATCCTTACCTCACTTATGACAATTTTAAGGCCTTGACGAGTTTTACCGATGATCATTATTTGCATCAGAGACAGCATAATGATGATATAACTATTGTTTCCATCACAATAGACATTTAAAGGTAGGTTTTATATTATGGAAATCACCCTTAGCCTGCTACCTAATCAAAAAGGAATAACATTTGTTGACCAGATGATTCATACATACATGACCGTCTATGATCTTCCCAGTAAAAGAGAAATATGTTTTGTAGTCCACGAACTAATGATTAATGCAGTAGAAGCCATGAATGAGACTGGGAATAATGAAAAAAAATCTATCGAACTGCAAGTATTCTATTTGGACGGAACGATGAAAATTACCGTGATAGATTCAGCTGGAGGAATCCCAAATGAACATTGGGAAGATTTTTTACAGCTTGACACGGATATTATTACATTTTCTGATCGGGGTCGTGGATTGCTTTTTATCAAAAATATGGTTGATGAGATTTGGTTTAAGAATGTATCCGAGGAAAAGTTTTTGTAGGAGTCTCCAAGAAGATAATTACATGAACTTTGTAGCTTCTAATCATTTTAAAAGAGACAAATTGTAAAACCTATTGGGAGGGAATCAAATGAAGTGGACCATTGGAAAAAAAATGAATTTCCTGATGATCAGCTGTATTGTTTTATTAACCGCTATTCTGGCTGGTCTCAACTATTATTTAACAAAGAAGAATTTAATTGAAAGTGCTCAGATGAAGCTAGTATCGGATTTACAGCTAAGTTATCAGTATATTGATGAGAAAATTCCTGGGGAATGGCAAATTGTTGATGGTCAATTATATAAAGGAAAGACTAGCCTTGTTGGTAATGAAGAACTTGCAGACATGACTGGAAAGCTTACTGGTGGCAATGCGGTTTCTTTATTCCAGTTGGATACTAGAATTGCGACGAATGTTGAGCAAAACGGAAAGCGAATGCTAAACACAAAGATCTCTGATGCGGTTGCGGAAGTGGTTCTTCAGAAGAAGGAAAGATATCTAGGACAAGCTGATGTACTAGGAGAGTCATATCAAGCAGCATATGAACCAATCAAGAATAGGAATGGAGAAGTAATAGGGATTTGGTCTACAGCCGTTCCGGAGAAGCCATACTCCAAAATCGCTGCTTCATCAGCAATTGATAATCTTGTCATTTCTGCCATTATCGCACTTGCCATAGTAGTTCTTATTACCATTTTCATGAAAAGGCAAGTTATATCGCCAATTATGAGACTGCGCGATAATGCTAACGAAATAGCGAATTTGAACTTAAAGGTTGAGCTTTCTACCCCAAAAGGCAAGGATGAAATCGCCGACTTAGCAAATTCCTTCATCAAAATGAAGGACAGTTTACTAGGAATCACCGCTAATATAACGAATAACACGAATCTAGTAGCAGAGTCTTCCAATCTACTAGCTGAGGCTGCCATTCAGACAAGTGAAGCTGCTAATCAAATTGCCTTAACAATGAATGACGTTGCTGCAGGAACAACTACTCAAGCCCATCAGGCCGGGGTGATCCTCACGATGATGGAAGAAACAGTTGATGAGGTAAAAGCCAGTTTGGAAAGAGCCGAGAAAACCCTTAAAAACGCCAAAGAATCAACTCAAATTGCCAGAACAGGAGAAGAAGCAATAAATGAAGCTATTAAGCATTTAGGGACTGTTACGCAAACAGTGACATATGCTACAGATTCGATACACAAATTAGGAAAACGTTCTGAAGAAATCGGTGGCATTATTACAGTCATAACAGAAATCGCAGAACAAACAAATCTACTTGCCTTGAATGCTGCCATCGAAGCTGCCAGAGCGGGAGAGCAAGGAAAAGGATTTGCTGTGGTTGCTGAAGAAGTTCGCAAATTGGCAGAGCAATCAAGTTTTTCCGCTGGGAAAATTACTGGCCTAATTGAAGATATTCAAGCTGAGACGTCCGTGACTGTACGAACAATGGAAAGCAACTTAATAGCAGTTAATGATCAGGTGAACATTATTAATAAAGGCGGTGAGGCATTAAAAGAAATTGTTGAAAAAGTTGAGGAAACGGAGAAAGGTGCAGAGGAAATGAAAAATGCCTTTGAACTTGTAAGCAACAATTCTCAAAATGTTCAAAATGCCATTCAGGAGATTTCTAGTATCATTGAAGAATCTGCTGCTGCCACTGAAGAAATCGCTGCAACCTCCGAGGAACAATCTGCTACAGTTGAAGAAATCACGTCAAGCTCCAATGAATTGGCAACAGTTGCCGAGAAGCTTCGAAACGAGGTCAATAAATTTCAACTATAACAGAGGATTCGCATCCAGAATTCATAATAAAAATATAGAAACGTGAAGGGATGTAGGAATAATGGAAAGTAGTAAACCCAATATTAGAATAGAAACTAGGCAAGAATTTGTAACTATTTTTCTTGAAGGGAATCTCGAGTATGGCATGCTTGAGGAGATTAAAAAGGTGCTGCAAAACCAAAATCTAGAGACGGACCAAGGATACGTTATCGATGTCCAAAGAGTAAATAATATTGACAGTACTGGATTTGGGATGATTGTTAATTTTGCCAAAAGAGTATCTGTTAAAGGAAAAAAGATCGTGTTTATCGTTGTTGACGATTTCATCAGAAATTTATTTGCGATATCACAGGTGGACAAGGTATTCCCCATTGTCGACAATATGACAGCGGCCCAGAAAGAAATGGTAGCAAACTGGACAGGTGAATTATCCATTAACGAGTATTAGCTTAATTAAAAAGGCTTATCCCCATCACTTGAGGATAAGCCTTTTACCTATTATTAAAAGTTTGCGATTCTTCTTACATGACCAGAAAAATGACTCTTATAGTAACCAGAATTCATATCTGCAATCGCTACACCCGTAGAAGACTGAGAACCGATGAATTTGCCTCCTCCAAGGTAAATCCCCACATGTCCATCCTTCTTGTAGGTGTCGAAGAATACTAGATCACCAGGGCGAGCTTCGCCATAGGAAACTCGGGTACCTTGATTTCTTAAGGCACTAGTGCTTGTCCCAATATTGATGCCAGCTTGTCTGAATGCCCAGCTAACAAAACCAGAACAGTCAAAACGGCCATTTGCTACATCATATTGGCTTCTTCCAGCACCAAACACATATACAGAGTTTCCAATATATCGATAACCAGCTTGTAAAATTGTATTTAGGCTTCCATCATTTGCAGGTGGAACATATCCAACTTTTCCACCGCCGCTACTGCTGCTGCCGCCTTTACTGCTTCCACCTGATGATGATTGAGAACTACGTGCAGCGTCTCTTGCAGCCTTTGCAGCCGCCTCCGCTGCCGCTTTTTCAGCTGCGATTCTGGCAGCTTCCTTCTCTTCTAGGTCACTCTTCTTAGCAAGATTGCCCTTTTGTTCTTCTTCAAGCTGCTTTTTCAATTCATCGTTTTGAGCCTTTTGCTCAAGCATTTGAGCCTTCATACCTTCAAGCTCTGTTTTCATTTCCGTTAATCCAGTTAATTTCTCATCCACTGCGGCCTGTTTTTCTTTTACAGCCGCTTTATCTAATTCATGCTGTTTAATCAAATCGCTATCAGCGTTAGCAATTTGTGAGACAGCAAAAACACGGTCGATAAAATCACTAAAATCCTCAGAGCCTAATAATACTTCAATATAACTAACCTTTCCACCTGATTCCTGGAAGGACTGTGCACGCTTTTTAAGTATCTCCGTTCTTTTGGCAATCGTGTCATTTAAGACAGCAATTTCTGCTTCGAGCTTTGCGATTTCTTGTTGAGTTGTTTTTATATCGCTTTCTGTCTTAACAATCAAATTATTATTGTCTCTAATAGCCTCTTCCACGCGTTTAATTTGTTTCTGTAAGTCAGACAATTCTTTTTGCGTATTAGCTATATCTTCATTAACTTGTTGAATTTGTGAAGAGTAGTTTGCACTTACTGAAGGGATTGCAATTAGGCTTCCAACTCCTAAAATGATGGATGTGTTCAGAGCTACAAGTTTCTTTTTCAACATAAGCTTTCCTCCGACCTCTTGATTTCGACAAGTTCTATTAAATATGTACTCTACGAAAAACCGATTAAATTACAAGTTCTTCGCTTTCGTTCGTAATTTTCTATAAAAATGACAAATTTCCAGTTAAAAAAACATTTTTTTCTCTGTCTAGTACTATAGCAGTCTATCATAACAGTAAGGTTAAGATAATATTACAAATATATTTCAATTTATTAGTACCAGATGCTAATACAAGCACAAAAAAAGCCTCCCAAAATGGGAAGCTCTTTTATTGTTCATTCGTATCTTTTTCTTCTGGTTTACTGTAATCATACTGAGAACGGTCAACTGGCTTGAAGCCGTTCGGTGCATAGAAACGTAGCAAATCTCCGTTTACGACCTTGTCAGATAGATGCAATTTATATTCAACAATTTTCTGGAGTCCTTTTGCTTTCTCCTGCTCGGTATCACTGAGCGGCTCTCCAGTATTGGAATCATAGAACTTTCCACCTACTGATGAAATAGTTGGGCTTACAAAATCACCATTTCGGAATGGGATTAGGGTATCGTGCTGCTCTGATAATAAATCCGTACCTAATTGCACATACTCTTTTGTATCAATTCCTAATAAGTGCAAGAGAGTTGGAAGTAGGTCGATTTGGCCACCATAAGTATGGTTGATACCGCCCTCCATACCTGGAACACGGATGAAGAGTGGCACACGCTGTAGGCCTGCTGCTGTATCAAAGGTTGACAGCTCTCTGCCAATTACTTTCTCCATCGCACTATTATGGTTTTGTGAAATACCGTAGTGGTCTCCGTACATGATAATAATAGAATTGTCATAGAGACCAGATTCCTTCAAATCATTGAAGAATTGCTCTAACGCTTCATCCGCATAGCGAGCCGTTTGGAAATAATTATCTACAGACTTATCACCGGTTGTATGCGGCCCAATCGTTGCCAATGACTGATCCATTGAATATGGGTAGTGATGAGATACAGTAATAAATTTTGTATAGAATGGCTGTGGCATTTGTTTAAGCATTTCGAAGGATTGTTGATAGAAAGGCTTATCCATTAGACCATATTCAGCCATATTTTGATCATCTGTTTCATAATAGCTTAAGTCATAAAAACGATCGTAGCCAAAAGATTTGTAAATCTCATTACGATTCCAGAAGCTTCCGGCGTTTCCGTGGAAGACAGCAGAAGTGTAACCCTGCTGGCCTAAGATCGCTGGCGCAGCTTCGTAAGTGTTCAAGCCTTTTGTTGTAAAGGCCGACCCCTGTGGCAAGCCATACAGTGAATTCTCTAACATAAACTCAGCATCAGAGGTTTTTCCTTGAGCTGTTTGATGGAAGAAGTTATCAAAGAACATCGTGTTTCCATCTTTTACTAAAGAATTCAAGAATGGCGTTACTTCCTCTCCATTGAGCTTATAGTTAATAAGAAACTCCTGCATCGACTCAAGATGCAAGTAGATCACATTCATCCCTTTACCAACGCCAAAATACTTTGGATTAGGTTCCGCATAGTTGGACTTTGTAAAGTTAATGACTTCCGTAATATCACTGCTATCAGCTAGTACCCTTTGGGCAGATGCCTTCGTACTTTGAACGGCATCATAAATTGTATAGTTGTACATTCCCAAGTACTTGACAATATAGTTTCGGTCAAAGCCTCTTGTTAAAAGCTGCGGTCTATCTCCTTCTGCCAATGCAAGATTCAAGCTTGAAATTCCTAACGCAAGAGATAGCACCCCGGCAACAGTGCGTCGGTTAAAGTTCTTTGCATCAACCTTTACTACTTTAAATACATATAGCCCAATGAGTAAGAAAACATCTACAAAAAATAGAATATCATATGGTTTTAAGAGTGAAACAACACTGCTTGATACATCACCGAAGTTCTGTGTTTGAAATAAGGTTGGCAGCGTAATAAAGTCGTTGAAAAATCGGTAATACACGACGTTTGCATAGACAAGAAATGATAACAAAAAGTCTAATATCAATAATACCCGATATTTTCTTTTTCCCTTAAAGAAAAGTGCTATTCCCAAAAATAATAGGGAAGATCCAAGTGGATTTATAAATAATAAGATTTTCTGTAAAGTATTCTCAATTCCTAATTCAAATTGTGTTAATTGAATGACATAAGTTTTTATCCAAAGGAGTAGAACGGTAATCAAGAAAAAACCAATATATTTATCAAATATTTGAGGACGTTTTAGTATTTTATTCATTCTTGCACCTACCTTCTAGTAAACTATTATACATTTCTGGTTACGGAATAAAATATGAATTTTTTCCCAAATTTATTTATTGCTAACTCGGCTTCTGTTTGTAATCGGATGAAATCATCTTTGGGACAAAATCCTCAACAATATATATGATAGAACTGCTCAAATTTGAACATCAATAATAGATATTCATGTATCAGTTTCTGCCACCAACCTTGAACAAAATATTAATATACTCCTTTTTTTAAAAAAGTCAACTGGCTAATGATTTATTTTAAGAAAAGAACTTTTCTCAAAGCTTGTTGCTAAATAAAAATACTAACATTATGAATAGACGTATTACCCTCAAAAAAGTTTCCCCAAACGTAAAAGTTTCACTATTTTGAAAAAAGGGCTCATTGCATGATTCATTTTTCATACAAATAGCCCTTTTTCACTACTTTAGTTGGATAATTCGACAAATATTTTCTGCTGCTGAAGCAAGATTTTTCTCGCCAGACTGTAAAGCTTCCTCAATGGAGGTTACCTCTTTAAGGATCCCTATAACAGAGGTGAATCCGTGCTTATACAGTTCCTCAATGCCAGCTCCAACCCGTCCGGCAAATGCTATGACTGGAATGTTCAAGCGGCTGGCAGTTCGTGCTACACCATAGGGCGTCTTTCCATAAAGAGTCTGTCCGTCAATGCTTCCTTCCCCTGTAAAAACAAAGTCGGCACCAACCATTTTTTTCTCAAGATCGGTATATTCGATCACAAGCTCGATACCTCTCTTCAATTCTGCATTTAGAAAAGCCATTAATCCTGCCCCAAGCCCTCCAGCAGCACCTGCCCCTTCCTTCTCAGCAATATCTTTACCTGTAAATTCATAAATTTTGTTGGCAAAATGTGTAAGGTTCTGATCGAGCTGCTTCACGATCTCAGGTGTTGCTCCTTTTTGCGGACCAAAAATGTAGGAGGCCCCATTGGGACCAACTAATGGATTGGTGACGTCACATGCTACTTCTATGGTGACCGAAGCCAACCGACCATCAAGCTGACTCGTGTCGATGGTGTCCAGCTCTTTTAAAGAACCTCCCCCAAATGAAAGCTCCTTTCCTTCTTTATCCTTAAATGAAGCTCCAAGGGCTTGGAGCATTCCCAAACCACCATCATTTGTTGCACTTCCACCTATTCCGATTAGTATTCTCTTTGCCCCTCGATCAAGAGCGTCCTTAATTAGCTCACCCGTCCCGTATGTAGTCGTAAAAAGCGGATTTCTCATCTCTTTCTTGATTAATTGGATCCCGCTTGCACTTGCCATTTCGATTACTGCTGTCTTTTTGTCTCCCAGCAGTCCATAATTCGCAAGAACCTTATCCCCTAAAGGTCCAGTAACCTCGATGTCGATCACAGTTCCATTCAACCCGTCGACCAATGATTCGACGGTTCCTTCACCACCATCTGCCATTGGAACAATGACACATTCAGCATCAGGAAATACATTTTTTATTCCCTTTTCCATCGCAAGGGCTGCCATTTTTGCTGTCATACTCTCTTTGAATGAATCTGGTGCTAAAACAAATTTCATCGAATCTCAACCTTTTTCTATTATTTATTCTTCACTTTTAGTGTTGATTATGACACCGCCAACGAAAAAGAGCATGTTCATGATAGAACATACTCCTCTAGTTTCAGCTTAAATTTTCTTTTGTTCTTCCTCTAAATCATCATCCATAATCCCTTTTGTAGAACTCTTAAATTCTCGAAGGGATTGTCCGAAAGCTCTTCCGATTTCAGGTAACTTTTTAGGTCCAAAGATAATAAGGGCAAGTACAAGAATAATGATTAACCCTGGAATGCCAATATTTGATAGCATTTCTCGACCACTCCTTTTGTATATCGCTTCAGCACCATTCGCTATCAAGCATTCAACAGCTTGTACAACGCTGGTCAGGGTGCTTTAGCTCATCTTAGTTTACCGCATCAAAAATTTTCATTACATATTCTATCCAACAACATTGTAACACAGTTTACCACCTATTGCGCAAAAAGTAGAGTTTTTTTCGTGCAACGCACACACTCCTCTACGCTATCAGACAATGCCTCAAAGGACTGTCCACAGGTTTGACATGTCTTCATTTGAATGTCAAATTTCCTCTCTTCGTATTGACGAACGGTCTCAGAAACGGAAATTGCTTTTTCTGGACAAATATCCTCGCATAAACGACAAGCAGAACAGGCCTGTGCTGAAATAATAACATGTGAATTTGTGATTTGGATACAATTTTTATCACAGAGCTTTTGACACGCTTTACAGAGGGTGCATTTTTCTGTGTCCAAATAAATATCGGCGAATTGATAGTCCTGGTAATATTTAGATAAATCCAAATCCTTATGATTAAATCTCCATTTTGCCGGCGCCATTTCCTTCATTAGTGATTGTGTTTCTTCTTTCCAAGAAAAGAATAGCTCCCTGCGGGTATAGGTTTCTTCTTTGCGCTCGATTTTTTTATACTGAATGGACAAAGGAGCCATATCTAACTTCTTCAGGAGCTCATTCGTCTTCTCGATCGTCTCACTCCATGCTTCGCCTACGTTTTCCTCGGAAATAATGCCTTTTACACCTTTTCTAGCATAGACCAGCATTTCCTTCACCGAGGGAATCCTGTCCTTGTCTACCACTAGGTGCTGCTGTATGAATTCCCTTTTAGGAAAAATACCTGCCACAGCTTGCACGGGACATGCTGAAATGCACTTGCCGCACTCCATGCATTTCTTTTGATGAATGACAGGTATTCCGTTTTTTAGCGTAATGGCTTCTGTTGGACATATGTCCAAGCAGCTTGTACAGGTTGAACGGGGACTCTTATGGCGAGAACACGATGTCAAAATGCAATATTCGTAATCTAGACTCTCAATCCATTTGCTAAAAATCCCCATTTTCAACACTCCTTTTTTTTGCCGCATAATGCGTATGGGTTCACTTCGTTGCTCGTACCGAACAAAACACGTTCACTCCATACGTATTATGCTAAGTTCAACACTGAACATTATCAAAGACAATAATTAAGCTCCTAGTACATAGAATACATATCTACTCATGCCTTCAGCTAAGAAAAGAACGACTAATGCTACATAGGCAAATGTAAGAGAAACTTTTTTTGCACGACCTAGAGATAAATAGCCTAGCACGCCTACTCCAAGAACCTCGATAATCCATCTTAATGCTACAGTTGTTTGATAGCCTTCAAGTGAAGCGAATGCGTTATGTCCTGCAATCATATTTACTTCAGGAATAGCTGTACCAAATAATGCGACACCTATTAGTTGAATAGCGATCCCTGCTAAAGAAATGAAGAATGCACTCCTAACAACATTCTGTGCTAGTTCACTTTGATTTCCTTTTAATACCGGTACAAGAAGGCTAGCAGTAAGTACTGGGCCTAACACTAAAGCAGTTCCGTAAAATGAAGTGAATGTATTTATGGAGTGCCATCCGCTTACTAAGGATTTAGAGTAAATCGCACCCATACAATAAATATCAACAAGTCCAACTACGGATGTGATAACTAGCAGAAGTAGGTTTACCTTTTTCTGCAAAAGAGCAAATCCCGCTGTTACACAAGTAGCCCCAATAAATGCACTGGTCACTAGTATTTCACGACTCATCCAAGAAGTGCCGACATTCCGAATCGCATTTAGTGCATGAGATGGTGTTCCTAAGTGAGCAAATGAAGCAGCCAAACCTACAATTGAAAATCCTGCAATGACTAATAAAGGAAGCTTCATTGCTTTATAGGCTTGCTCTGTGCCAAGTTTCATCATTTTTTTATAAAAAATAGTTAGCATGAGGATGCCGCCGATAGCTGCCTGCATACAAACGGTAAAGATTAATAATGCCCATTCATTCATGATTATGACCTCCCTTATTTAGTATGGATAATTAGGTTTGGTTTTGTAATGCTTGAGGATGGAAGCCCTTTGATGTTTGCATTATCACCATGTTTCTTTCTTAATTCATCAATTGGTCCGAACTCAATGGCTCTCATAATACAGGATGAGACGCACACTGGGTCTTCCCCCTTCTCACGTAAATCTAAGCATGTATCGCATTTTGTCATTTTTCCGATTTCTTCATTATATTGCGGTGCTCCATATGGACAGTTCCATTCACAATAACGGCACCCGACGCATTTATCATGGTCAACTACAACGACGCCATCCTCTTCACGTTTGTGCATAGCAGTTGTTGGACATCCTTGTACACATCCTGGCTCATCGCAATGATTACAAGAAATAGATACATGATAGATTGATGGCTTTGGGAAGGTTCCTTCCTGAAAGTCATATACTCTGCGGTAGTTTCTTCCAATCTCTAAATCACTTTTATCCTTGCAGGCAACTGTACAGGTTTTACATCCCACACATTCTGCAACATTTATATAAAAACCCATTTGAGTCATGATTCAAGCCCTCCTTTAATCAAACTTGATAATTCGCTGTGCCCATTTTGCATCATCTTCAAGTTGCTCTCCGTCCCACTTCTCCAAATTACAACGGGCTGTATTATATCCGGATGTACCTAATCCAGTCGGGACAAAACCAACAAGCATATTATCTGCCCCTCCTCTGTCTACTCCTGTTTCTTCATCTATATCAACCCATGCTCCATGTGGTAGGGCAATTGTTCCAGGCATTAATGTTTCAACAATTTTTGCTGGTCGAATCGTTTTACCGTGTTCGTTAGACATAAGCACCGTTTCGCCTTCTTTAATTCCTAGTTTCTTTGCATCCTGAGCACTGATATAAACTGGATTTGGCCAAGCTTCACGGAGCTGTGGAACGTTATCAAAAGTACTATGTGAACGCCTTAAATAATGTGGATTAAATACTTGATATGGGTACTTTCCTTTTTTCTTCGTTTCCCAGTTTTCGAAAGTAGATTCATATCCCTCTGCCTTCGCCATATATTTTGGAATTGGAGGAATCTCTGTAAAGGCAGTCTTTGAAGCCTCATTTAGAGCTCTACAGTATATTTCAAACTTCCCGCTTTCACTGGAAACAGGATTCTCCTCTGGATTATCGATAAAATCCTTGTAGGCAATAAAGCCATAGTTATCGCCTGGTTTTCTAGGAATCTGATATATTCCTGTGTCAACAAATTCCTTCAATGGAATACGCCCTTGCTGAGGTGTTCCTTCTACTCCCCACTCCTTAATATCTTGGGCAGTAATGGTACAAAGCGGCTCATAATCCACTCCATTTTCTTTAACAACTTCACTTCCGGCAAGCTGATTGAAGTACATTTGCTTTTCTGAAATTGGATATACTTCATCTGGATTGGTTCCGAACTTCTTCAATAATTCTTTGGCGATTTCGATATCCGTCTTGGATTCATATAATGGATCAATAATTTTTGACCAATTGATTAAGATCTCTCTGTTTCCTCCTTTGACGGCACCTTCTGTTTCCCACTGAGTAGCAACCGGGAGGACAATATCCGAATACTTGGCATTCGTTGTTAGGGCATAAGCATTTGTCACAACAAACTCTACCTTACGATGTGCCTCTATTCCTCTTCCAATGCTGCTTCGGGTTTGTAAATGAGCATTGTAATTATGATAAATAAACTGGATATCTACTTTTCTTTTCCCTTCACCTTTTTGAAGGAACTCTCCATTCAATACAGCATCCCAAATTTCATTTTCGTTCATTAGATTGTCTACTGGATTATCGATAGAAGGAAGTCCAGCTCCTCCACCTTTCAACAGCATTGGACCGTTGTTCCCAGCATACTCCCAACAGCTAACTCCTGTCATATTGCCAGAGCTTCCCATATGTCCTGTCATCATGCCAAGAGTTGAGAAGGTTTGTACCCATCCTTCTCCATTATTTATACGAGCAGGTGCCCAACCTGTTAATAATGCAACTCTTTCAGTACCGCCAATCTCACGGGCAAGAGAACGAATTCTACTAGGTTCAACACCACAAATTTCAGCAGCCCATTCTGGTGTTTTTGGTTGCCCATCGTATGTTCCAAGAAGATAGTCTTTGAAATTGTCCTTTGGGTCTGCCCCCTCAGGCATATGGTCTTTATCAAAACCAATCGTATATTTATTTAAGAAATCCCATTTCACCAATGGATTTGTTGCTGGATCATCCTCGTCTAGTAATGTATACATCATCCCAAGGGCAAGAGCATCGTCCGTTCCTGGTCTAATTGGAACCCAATCTGCATCAAACACACTTGCAGAATCGGTATACAATGGATCAATCGTAATAAAGCGTGCTCCAGCTTTTTTCGCTTGTAAATAGTTGTAGGTCGGACTTCCCATTGTGCTCCAAGCTGGATTGGCTCCCCATAACACAATCAATTGTGAATTACGAAGATCTAGGCGATCATTAATCCCATTAACGTAAAGACCTTCCCCAACTCCAAGCATTTCATACGTATACAGCCATGCTCCCCAAGAGATCGTTCCAGTACTTTCTGTACAACCACCTTGTGTTTTGAACACTTTCCCTATGTCAGCTCCACCAGATACATAGATGGACTCATTTCCGTATTTTTTCTTAATTCTATTTGTCTCAGAAACGATATGATCGAGAGCTTCGTCCCAAGAAATTCTCACCCACTGGTCTTTGCCTCGAAGCTCTTTCTTTCCACCACCAGGCTCCCAGTTCTTACGTTTCATTGGATATTTCAAACGGTCTGCATTAAACACTTGCTTCCGTTGAGAACGTCCTCTCAAGCAGCCTCGCTGCTGTGGAAAATCAGGACTATCTGGATGTGTATCGTCTGTTTTTTGACGAATGACAACCCCATCCTTCACCAAGACCTTATTTAAGCAACGGCTTCCACAGTTATGCCAGCAAGCAGCTGTTTTCCAAACACCTTCTCCTCCGCTATCTTCCATACCAATATTTGCTTCAGCCTTTGCTACAAGACCCCTACTCACTGGAATGGCCGCAGTCGCAGCAATTGCTGAAGACCAGCCAATAAAAGATCTTCGGGACATTTTAAATTCTTGTGCTTTCTTAAATAGATCAAACATCGTAATTCTCCTTTCATTAGGAAAGTTATTGAATAATTTCTATATTCAAGAGTTCTTTTAGAACCTGTGAATCCATTTGAAGATAATAATTTAACACCTTGGCCATCCCTTTATAAAATTGGGTATCAGCATTTTCTATAATTTTCTTGCTGAATTCTGGAACAAAAACGAGTAAATGATTATCCATAAACTGTTTTTGCTCAGCAAGTAAGTATGTGACTTCTTTGATATTTCCTTCTTCAATAGACTGAAGACAGAGCTTATTTAAGTGGTAGAGAAAATCTAATTCTAATCCGATATGGTCATCTGCTTCGACATGCCGTTCAGCAATTTCAAACCCAAAATGCTTATATTTGTTTCTTACATCTATCGTGCATTGCTGAAAGAGAATGGGCTCCTTCTGAACGTAGACAGATTCCCAAGGAGGGGCTGGTAATTCAAAGGGACCTACCATCATTCTCGTATAATCCCAATGCAGGTCATCAAAGTGACTCTGGTTATGAACAACATCAAACCTCTCAAAATACTCCTTTATCTCATTAATCCCATTTTGAATTTCTTGCGAATCTTCTTTAAATGGGAACATCTCAGCCATGTTTTGCAGCCTAAAGATTTTTATATATTCTTGTGAAGGCTCTTCAATAAAGAATCTCCGCAAAATGTCATAGGCGTATTCCCTAGCAAAAAGAAGATCAGCTATTTCCTGCAAGGCGATTTGAGCTCTCATAAGTCTCTCCTCCTGTTATATTTATAAGCTCTTCCATTTTGAATAGATCTGGTGTCGTCCAATCAAGGCCAATTTCACGAATAAGTTGTTCTCCATCTTCCCTTTCCGCTACATTGGAGCTGATTGCAATTTCGATATTTTTGTTTCTCAAGTGCTTTATAGCATGAATAGAGAATTGAATGAAATCGTACTGGTCATTTTCGGTATAATGAATCTCATTTTTTTCTAGAAGTAATTTCACTTTTTTTCGTTCAGTGCCAAAAACCTTAGCTGTTTTAAAAAAGTAATCGATATCAGAAAAAGTATAAGTGCGATCGAGTGCCCCACCGTAATTTTGCTGATAGACCTGCCCCGTATGCTTATTTTCTAAAGAGCAATAATGAACACCCAGATTTAAGTTCTCTTTCAAAGCAAACTCTACAAGTTCTAGACATTCTTTTTCACTTTCTGCTACTGCAAGCCCTCCTGCATACCAATAGTTGTAGTACATTTCGTATGGAGGATATTTAAGCTGAAAGCCTCTTTCTTTAAAGGCTTCAGCATTGCCAAGTGGGAAGCAAAATTCCAACAAGTTAATGCCGAATATATCAATTTTGTCCAATTTAAGGAGGAGTACCTTCATCTCATTTAAGGTTCCAGGAATAACAGGCATTTCAACCATAATGTTCGGAATATATTTCTTCGCAAGCTCAATTCGACCAAGTGTAAAGTTGATGCGTTTATACGAATCGTCCATTTTGATGCTGAAGCGAATTTCATCTAACCCTGATTTTTGAAGCTTCTCTAATAACTCTTCATCTAATAGATCTCCTGTTGTATAGAGCCTTGTGTAAGCCTCGGGTATCAAGTCGTTAGCAGTTTCGAAAAACTCTACCGTCTCATCCTTAAAAAGGAGTGGCTCCCCACCCGTAAGTGCCAGATGCTTAAGCTTGACACCGCTATTGACCAGCTCCAAAAGTTCCTTTTTTATGTCTTTTTGTTGATTCTTATAAAAGGTGTAATCATCCTGATTTGGATTAAAGCAAAAATAACAACTACGGTGACATTTTAACGAGGTATAGGTTGTGTAGCTTCCTGTTCCCGTTTGACATGCCTCGCAAGCACTGGATATTCTACCTGTGACAACGCTTTTCTTGTTATTGCGAATCGTTGCACCCGCATTTTCTAATTTCCTTAACTTCAACTCTTTTTCAGAATCAAGAGCTTTTACTTCAAAAGGAAGGCCAAACGTCTCTATATGTTCGATCGTCCTTCTTTCAATATTTGTGTATATTTGAGCATATTGCTGAAAGACTTTGTTTTTTATCGTTGTGACATTATCCATTGTGATTTTTCGAAGCATATCCTCACATCCTTTTGGTAATAAGAACCTCACAATAAACTATATTGTGAAACTCATCACAAACTTGAGCTTATTTTTATTATAGAATGAAGAGTAAGAGAAAGATACGTACTCAGTAGACAAAAAGCAATGGACATTTTTGTACTCTGTAACAACTCATTTATTACGAACTTGTGACTTCGATTGTTCAATCAAAAGGTCTGAATTAAGATAGATAGGTGAGATTGCTTTAAGAAAGGGTGATTAGATGGGCAATTTGGAAGAAAACCGCCTTGTTCCTGATATATTCAATAGTCTGCTAGTAGTTTCTGCTGAAGAAGGATTAAGTGGGATTTCAAATGAGCTGTCTAGGCTCTTATCCCTCCCGGTCATTGTTACCGATACTTTTTATAATGTACTTGCTACATCCATTGACAACGACCCATTGGAAATCGTCGTTTCTACCCATTTCGAAAGACAGCAAAATACAGCATATTTTAAATGTACGCTAGACATATTAGGAGAAAGCTATGAAAGTTTTGGCCTTCCAATTCGTCAACGGGAGCAAAACCATGGCTATTTATTTTTTTTGAATAAGCACTCAGAACATCATATTCTTGAAAAATATGAAGCACTTAATCAGTTTAGCGCTTCATTATGTATGCTTAATCTAAAACAGCTCAACGATCTTAAAGAAGAAAAACATCGCTTTAAGGATGCTTTTCTATACGACATTCTTTATGGAAACTTTAAAAATAAAGAAGATATTATTTCCTATGGGGCCATTTGGAAATGGGAGTTAGACCAGCCTCATATGGTGATTGTTTTTTCTATCATAGAATACAATCATTATTCAGCCGATCGACAATTAATTGAAACTCTTCTATATATAATAGATAAAACTCTCACTCAGCACGGAATTGAGCCAATCACAATTAAGAAACAAAATGAAGTCATTGCTATCATCCCAGCAAGTGAGAAAACAAGCTTTTCTAGTAAAAGCAAGCTAATTGATTTCCTTCATTATCTCATCGATGAGACTAAAGAAACGAGCTTACTAAATCGAGTAGCTTGTGGAGTCGGACAAATATACGATAACCCATTGGAATTATACAGGAGCTATCAGGAATCAAAGGTTGCTTATGAGTTAGGCTTGTTATTAAAAATAGAAATACCATTTTTTCATAATCTAGGACTTGAACGAGTGTTATACAAACATGATTTACAGGATCTGAAGGAATTTTATCAACATATTGTCGGAGACTTAGTGAAGTACGACCAATTAAACGGAAGTGAACTGATGTATACTCTAGAAAGCTTCGCTCACCATCAGTTTGATCTAAAGCAAACTTCTGAAGCGATTTTCCTCCATCGCAATACATTAAGATATCGAATCAAAAAGATCGAGGAAATCTTAAATATCAAATTAGATGACTTTCATCATCGCCTAAATATAACCGCCGCCTTCAAAATCAAACAGCTGCACAAAATTTAAAGTAGGTGATCTGTCGATGAAAATAACTCGCAATGTATGCCCCAGAAACTGCTTTGGAACCTGCAGCATTCTCTCCTATGTGGAAGATGATCAATTGCTAAAGATAACGGGTGATCCAAAGCATGGCTTTACCGGAGGACATTTGTGTGCCAAGGGCTATGCCTATACCCAATACGTGGATAACCCTTTGCGTTTAAAATATCCGATGATCCAAGCATCAAGGGGCTCTGGGAATTGGAAAAGGATTTCATGGGACGAGGCCTATACCATTATCGCTGAGAAAATGGTTGAGCTCTACCGCCGCTACGGTTCTAATCTAGTAAGTGGATTTAATAAATTTTCAGGAAACTTAGGTTTGCTGCATTACGCTGTGGAAGGGATGTTCAATAGCATTGGACCACATACAAAGACATACGGAGATCTCTGTCTAGCTACTGGAGAAGCAGCTATTAGAGATGCCTTTGGTGATTTCATTAGCCCGATTCCTGAAAATATGGCGAATGCCAAAATGATTGTTATCTGGGGGGCGAATCCTGCTGTTACTAATATTCATCAAATGAAGTTTATTTACAATGCACGAAAAAACGGTGGGAAGCTCGTTGTCATTGACCCAATATATACAGAAACGGCTGCCAAGGCCGATTTATTTGTGCAAATAAATCCTGGTACCGATGCGCTCCTCGCATTAGGAATTGCGGAGATCATTCTCGAAAAAGGAATGGCCGATCTCTCCTTTGTAGAAAATCAAGCAGGATTTCGCGAGTATAAAGAGCTTCTATCAAACACTCAAATTTCAGAGATATGTAAGCACACAGGGGTTAGACTCGAAGTAATGGAAGAGCTAGCGGATTTGTATGGAAATCTAAAACCTGTTGCTACATGGAGCGGGTTCGGTCTGCAACGCAATGAGTTTGGCGGTCAAAGTATTAAAGCAATTAGCTCCTTGGCGGCCATTTCTGGCAATCTTAAATACGGGGGTGTCTATTATGCCCACGGAGATATTAGCGATTTTCCTATGAATCTCTTAAATTTCCCTGAAAAAAAACATCCAACTATTAAGGACTCAAGAAGGGTCAACATTTCCAATTTTGCCGGGGAATCAAACAGGCTTAAGGACCCGCCACTAAAGCTATTATGGATCGCCTCACGCAACCCGCTTGCCCAGGATCATAATATGAAGGCCTGGAAAGAGCTGATTAGTAGCTTAGAACTAATCATCACGGTAGATTTATTTATGACGGAGACAGCGAAACTATCCGACATTGTTCTCCCTGCAGCAAGTCATTTTGAGGAGGAGGATCTAAACGTCAGTTATTGGCATCATTGGCTTGCAGTGAATGAAAAAACGCTCCCTCCTTTCTACGAAGCAAAAAGTGATCTAAAAATTGCCGGGGAACTAACCCAAAGATTGAACGAAATATCTCCCCAATTCTCTACCTTTCCGTCCAAGCTAGAGCCACTAGATTGGATTGAGAAAGAATTGAATGAGAAGGTGAGAGATTTGTACGGAATTAAGAGCTATAAGGATTTATTAGAAGGACCTAAGCCACGGAGGGATGAAAGAAAACAGGAAGGTTTTTTTTCCTTCATTAATTCGAATGATGTCAAAAGGATTTATGATGATTCAGAATGGAGGAAACAGGAAAAACATTCATATCCATTTCGACTGCTCTCACCGCAGTCACTGCTCCAAATTCATTCACAGTTTGGTAATCTACCCTGGCTCCAACCAACTGTTGATGAAGGAGAAGAAACAATTGTTGAAATAAACGAAAATATCGCCGCAAGCTCTGGGATTTCAAATAATATGAAAGTAAAAATATATAACGAGAACGGTTCAGTTATCGCAAAGACCAAAACAAACCCGCAATTGCCTTCTGATTGTCTACTTGTCAAACAAACAGGAGTGAATTCTATCAACCAGCTTATCGGAATACACGCAGAAATGGATATGGCCCCGACTACAATCTATTTTTATGATAGCTTTGTAGCCATCTCAAAACTATGACGGAAAGAAGACGATCTAGATGACGAAACAAATGGGATTTATATTTGATGCTGATATGTGTATTGGATGTATAGCTTGCGAAGTCGCTTGTCGGAATGAAAATAATACAGAGGGAAATATCCGCTGGCGCCGTGTGTCAAGGCTTACATCCGAGAGTTTTCTGTCTAATTCCTGCAATCACTGCAGCAGTCCAGAATGCTTTCGTGTTTGTCCTGAAAATGCATTTACAAAGCGTCATGATGGCATTGTTCTCATTGATTCCAATCTTTGTACAGGTTGCCAGCTTTGCGTAAATGCTTGTCCTTACGGAGCGCCGCAATATAACTTCGAGACGAACAAGGTCTCGAAGTGTCAAATGTGTTATCCTCGACAGGACAAAGGACTTCCTCCTGCTTGCGTTGAAGCCTGTACAACCGGTGCATTAACGATTGCAGATTTAGAAGAATTCCATGATCCTGATGCGGTACCAACGATTGAGGGATTTCCTGATATCCGCATGACCCAGCCATCTGTGGCTTTTTATTCTGTGAAAGATAGAAAAAGGTATTTTCTTAATAGATAATAGAGTTTATTTGTGGTAAAAGTCACTGACATCTGTTAATATTTGTATTAATATGGATATAATCCCTTTTAAGTAATAGTAAAGGGAAGCTACTATATTCTGATTGTTTTCAGATAAGCAGATCTATTAGGACTTTATTTAAAGGAGCAGTTACCACAATGGCTGTACTTGCTAACGAAAAAAAATTAGTCAATATGATTGAAACATTGAGAAAGGAAATGATTCAATCGGGAATGAAGGAGGGTCTCTCCAGCAAAAAAACAATTGAATTAAGCCAGCTCCTTGACCAATACATGCTTAAGTATCAAAAAACAACCTATAAAATATAAGGACTCTCTCAATTAGCCGTTTAATGTTGAGGGATTTTTTGTTCCAATGAGAAAAGTCTAGGCATAAACCTAGACTTTTCATAGCTACTTATTTTGGTGTGTTTATACCAGAATTCGATACAAGAAGCTGTGCTCTCTTGTTGTTGGTTGCAATGATATAAATGGCTCCGATGGCAATCGCTGCCGCAATGATGGAACCAATATTGAAGATTCCTTTTTCGTTCCACCACACGATTGAGTATCCAAGTGCACCAAGCAATAAGGCATAATAGGTAAATGGCAGAAGTGTTTTTCTGATAACGGTTCCTTCTTTTCCTACTAAACCAACAACAGCCGATGCAGCAACTACGTTATGAACACAAATCATATTCCCTGCTGCTCCACCAACTGCTTGCAATGCAACGATCCACTCTGGATTAACCCCAATCTGTGAACCGACATCGTATTGGAACAAGGAGAACATCATATTACTGACCGTGTTACTACCAGCAATAAAGGCCCCGATTCCTCCAATAAAGGTTGCAAAAATTGGCCAAGCATCTCCAACTAATGCTGCAACACCATTCGCAAGTTCGATTGGCATTCTTTCATACCCAGCTGCTCCGCCACCAGTATTTAAGAAAACCTGAACCATTGGGACTGTAAAAATTAAAGCAGTTGAAGCAGAGATCATTGTCTTTGCGGATTGGCTCAATGCACGCCCATAGGCTTTACCGTCCATTCCATGTAAGAAATATGTGATTAGGGATACTAAGATGAAGATTGCACCAGGTGAGTAAAGAGGTTGAAAACTAGATGTAATTCCCGAATCGAAGATGTTTTCCCATTTTAGCGTCCAAGCTTGACTCCATTCCATAAATGGCAAGGATTTCAATCTTGTTAATATTAAGAAAATTCCGACTAATACATATGGAATCCATGCCTTCCCCATGCTCATGCTGCCACTTTTGTGCGCTATATCTTTAATCTCAATTTTACCAGACCATTCAGGATCCCATTTTGATTTTTCTTCAAAATCCCATACCTCATCCTTTGGCATTAGGAAGCCTTTTTTCGCTGCAAAGATGACAATCGCTAAACCAACAAGTCCACCAACCATCGATGGGAACTCAGGTCCAAGTGTATTTGCTACAATCACATATGGAATCGTCATAGCAAAGGCAGAGAACAAAGCAAATTTCCAAATCTTTAAGCCTTCAGTAAAGGACTTGTTCTTACCGAAGAATTTTGTCATGAATGCAACCACGATAAGTGGAACTAAAGTACCTGCAATCATGTGCAAGATTGAGACTTTTTCAGCAATACTAACAGTTAATGCTAGAAAATCATTTGTAATACTAGGGTCAGCTGCTAAGCCCGATTGAGCTCCTACTAGCATTGGTGTTCCAACGGCTCCAAAGGAAACTGGAGTACTTTGGATGATCATCCCTGCAACAACGGCAGCCATTGCTGGGAAGCCTAATCCAACCATTAATGGTACCGCAACAGCAGCAGGTGTACCAAATCCCGCAGAACCTTCAATAAATGAGCCGAATAACCAAGCTACAATAATAACCTGAATACGTCTGTCTGGTGAAATATCTGTAAATCCTTGACGAATCGTCTTAATTCCACCGCTTTCCTGAAGCGTATTTAAAAGTAGAATCGCTCCAAAAATAATGTACAAAAGTGTTCCTGCTGTGAAAAGACCATGGAGTGAGGCAGCAGCAACATTAGCTCCTGGCACCTTCCAAACAAATAAAGCTAGAACGATTGCGACTACGTAGGAAATTGGCATTGCTTTACTAGCAGGCCAACGAAGCCCTACGAGAAAGATGGCAACTGCAATAATTGGCAGAAGCGATAAAAAACCTAACATGCCTGTACTCATAACATTTCCCCTTTCAAGTTTGTTAATAAAAAATAATAATTTCTACTGTTGCTTAATAAGCAACAAAGTTATACAACAATACAAAAAATGTTATATAACAGATACATCCTAAATAAGATTATACACAGTTTATTTTATGATTCAACAAATATTTTGAAAATTTTTTAAATAAAGTAAAATAAAAAAATTTGTTCGAAATATCTTTTTCAAGGTTTTTCCAAAGTTTATCCTACCCTAGTAGATTTCTAGTAAAGCTAAAATAGGAACAATATTGGTCAAAACCTAAAGATTTCAAACAAATTTTCATAAAAATTATGAATTTCCAACATAACCGAGTCTTGCGGAAATCATTCTGCCAGCAGTCATCATTTTTTCTTTTAAACGCTCCAGTCTCTCATCTGTCATTCTCATGGTCGGGCCTGAAATACTGACCGAAGCGACGACTTTTCCTAAATGGTCAAAAATTGGAACAGCAATACAGGTGATTCCCGTCTCATTTTCCTCCAAATCCAATGCGTATCCAAGCTGCTTCACTTTCACGAGTTCTTGGAGAAATTCATCCTTGTCGGTTATCGTTTTATCCGTATGCATGGGCAACCCTTTACGGTCGATGATGTCTAATACAATATTGAGTGGCAAATGTGCGAGAATGGCTTTCCCTACAGAGGTACAATGCATAGGGGCTCTTTTTCCTACCTTTGAATGCATTCTCAATGTTTCATTGCCTTCCAATTTTTCAATATAGACGACCTCGCCCTGATCATAGACAACTAGATGAATAACCTCATTAGTATCTCGCTCAAGCTCAAGTAGGAATGGCTTTGCCTCTGTTCGTAAATCAATCGATTCTAATAATCTTGAACTAATTTCCAGGAATTTATAGCCAAGCTTATAACGTCCTGTTTCTACGTCTTGTTCAACATATCCATATTGCACTAATGTTGACAAAATTCGATAGACGGAGCTTTTATTAATATCGATTTGATTGGCAATCTCTGTCACACCAAGACCGCCCTTCTTGGAGCTTACCATGGCGATAATGTCTAAAGCCCGCCCTACCGACTTAACCGTATTTTCCCTATCTTTATTATTCATATGAATGTTTAACTTTCAGCTCCTATCTTTTCATATAGCGTAAATGTGTTTCTTAATACCCCTATTTCTTCAATTTCACATTCAATGATATCATTTGCGCGAACAAATTCCGCTCCAACCGGGCTGCCCGTGAGGATTACATCTCCTGGCTGCAACGTCATTACTTTAGAGAGATAAGAAATCATTTTGGGAATAGAAATAATCATCAATTCTGTTCCACTATTTTGTTTTTCTACTCCATTCACTTTAGCGCGAATTTTTATTTTTTCTATCTCTAGCTCTGTCTCGATTACCGGCCCAAGCGGTGTGAACGTATCAAAGGATTTTCCGACAGTCCAATGGCCAGCCTCATGGAAAAATTGCGGTGCGGTCACATCGTTTCCGATTGTATAACCGAATATGTAGTCGAAAACCTCCGACTCCTCAAGATCTTTTGCTTCCTTTCCAATAATGACAGCCAGCTCCGATTCAAATTTCACTTCCTCACAACCTACAGGGATGTTAATATTCTCCTCAGGACCAATAACGGATGAAGTCGGTTTAAAGAAGAACACCGGAATGTCTGGGAGAGTATTTGGAAGATCTGTCTTTTCCGCGACAAAGTTTGCTCCGATTCCAATGATCTGATTTGGTTCTAGGGGAGCTAGAAACACCGCTTCATCCGTTGAAAAGACTTGTCCCGTATAGGACCAATCTTTGAAAATATCACCTTTAATTTCTCGTATAACATCATTTGCAACGACACCTGTATAGGTAGTCGAACCGACTCTAAAACGCGTGAATTTCATTTTGCTTCTCCTTCGCTTAGTTTTTTTTGAATATACTGTGAATTCATGCGATGTCTTAGCTAAATGAGTCTCTACGATGTTATCTCTTTGGTGGTTCTCTGCTGTTCTGCTTATCTGATATCTAGTATGAAGAAGGAGGCATTCTTTTTCAAGATAGAATGCCTCTATACGGTGTGAATATTTTATTGTCGGTTGGTGCACCAACCCACTAAATTTATCATATTATTTTGCTACAGCAACCTTCGCTTTAAATTCTGCACGGCGACGATGTAGAATTGGCTCTGTATAGCCATTAGGCTGTTCGTAGCCCTTAAATACTAGGTCACATGCAGCTTGGAAGGCAACGGATTCATCATAATTTGCAGCCATTGGACGATAAGCAGCATCTCCTGCGTTTTGCTCATCAACTACCTTTGCCATCCGCTTCAATGTCTCTAATACTTGCTCTTCGGTTACAATACCATGGTGAAGCCAGTTTGCCATATGTTGACTAGAGATACGGAGTGTTGCTCTATCCTCCATCAATCCAATGTTATTAATATCAGGAACCTTCGAACAACCAACACCCTGTTCAACCCAACGGACAACATAGCCTAGAATCCCTTGTGCGTTGTTATCTAGCTCTTGCTGGATTTCCTCCGGTGTCCATGTAGGATTTTCAGCAACCGGGATGGTTAAAATATCATCTTGTAAATCTGCATTTGCAGCCTCTTTGAGTAATTCATTTTGGACTTCAGCAACGCTTACCTGATGATAGTGAAGGGCATGCAATGTTGCTGCTGTTGGCGATGGAACCCAAGCCGTGTTCGCCCCTGACTGTGGATGACCAATTTTTTGCTTAATCATCTCAGCCATCATATCCGGCATAGCCCACATTCCTTTACCAATTTGAGCGTGGCCCTGGAAGCCCACGGAAAGCCCGACATTAACATTAGATTTCTCGTAACCTTGTAACCACTTGGTCGCCTTCATATCGTTCTTGCGAATCATCGGTCCTGCTTCCATGGATGTATGCATTTCGTCGCCAGTTCGATCGAGGAAACCGGTGTTAATAAAGACGACTCTTTCTTTTACCTTACTAATCGCATTCTTTAAGTTAATGGTTGTACGGCGTTCCTCATCCATAACTCCGATTTTTAAGGTATTGCGCTCTAGTCCAAGTAAATCCTCGACACGATCGAAAAGTTCATTAGCAAAAGCTACTTCCTCAGAGCCATGCATTTTAGGCTTTACAATATAGATGGAACCCTCGGATGAATTTTGGAATTTACCAGTGCCTAAAAGAGTATGTTTGCCAATTAAACTCGTCAGAACTGTATCCATGATCCCTTCTGGAATTTCTTCTCCGTCTGGGCTTAAAATCGCATTTGTTGTCATTAAATGACCAACATTACGAGTGAACATGAGGGAGCGTCCCTTTAGGGTAACTTCCTCTCCAGTTGGAGAAGTATACTCTCGGTCAGGATTCATGGCACGGGTCATTGTCTTGCCTCCTTTTTTGAAGGTAGCAGTTAAATCCCCTTTCATGAGACCGAGCCAGTTGCGATAGACGTGAACCTTATCCTCTGCATCAACAGCCGCCACAGAATCCTCACAGTCCATAATCGTAGATAGAGCCGACTCCATTAATACATCCTTCACGCCAGCCTTATCTGTTTTTCCAATTGGTGATTCACGGTCGATTTGAATTTCAAAATGAAGGCCGTTATTTTTTAATAGGACTGCAGATGGCTCATCCCCGCTTCCTTGATAACCAACAAATTTAGAATCATCTACTAGACCTGTTGTCGCTCCGTTTGCTAATTGAACAACTAGCTTGCCATTCGCAACGGAGTATTTTTCCGCATCCTTATGTGAACCGTCAGCCAATGGTGCCGCTTGGTCAAGAAACTCCCTCGCAAATTCAATTACCTTAGCACCTCTTACAGGGTTGTATGCTCCCTCGCGATGAGCTCCACCTTCCTCACTAATCGCATCCGTGCCATAAAGAGCATCATAGAGGCTTCCCCAGCGGGCATTCGCTGCATTTAACGCATAACGAGCATTGTCAACAGGTACAACCAATTGCGGCCCTGCAACTAAAGCAACCTCAGGGTCCACATTCTCTGTTGTCACTTGATAGTCTTCAACCTCTGGCTCAAGATAACCAATTTCCTCAAGGAAGCGCTTATATTTTTCAAAATTAAACTCTTTATTTTCTTTATGCCATTGATTCAACTTCTCCTGAATTTCATCACGACGTGCTAATAATGCCTTATTCTTTGGAGCTAAATCTTTAATTAGCGCTTCGAACCCAGCCCAAAATTGATCTTGGTCCACTTGGCTCCCTGGAAGGGCCTCAGAATTAATAAAATCAGCAAGAATTCCTGCAACCTGAAGATTTCCAATTTGAACGTATTGAGTCATTGATTCTTCCTCCTAATTCCATTTTGTTTGTTATTACGAAACAGCGTTTCTTTTATTATTTAAAAAAATAATATCATGAAAAAAATGTTCTTTCAACAATTTTCAAAAAATTAATGAGCGTCTATTTATTTGGAGCAGCAAATAGAAAACGCTGCTCCCTAGACCTTTAGACCGTTTTCACAGCCTCTTTTAATTCCTTTTTAACCTCTGCACAGCGCCCCGGTGAAGGGAAAAGTTTCCCTGAGTTGAGAAGATTCTTCGGATTAAAGACTTCACGAATATCGGTTTGGGCGATTATTTCTTGATCGGAGAAAACATAGCGCATTTCTTCCTTTTTTTCGATGCCGACACCATGTTCTCCTGTAATGGTTCCTCCGACATCTGCACAGACCTGGAGACAAGCGCTTCCAGCCTTCAAAGCCTTTTCGGTTTCTCCGGGCACTCTCGCATCAAAGAGGACAAGAGGGTGAAGATTGCCATCTCCTGCGTGGAAGATATTTGAAATGCGCAAGCCGTATTCTTCACTAATTTTATTGATTCTTGCTAGAACTTCAGGTAGCTTACTTCTTGGTATCACTCCGTCCTGAACAAGATAGTCTGGAGAGATGGCACCCATCGCACCGAAACCGGTCTTCCGGTTGGCCCACCATCTCCCCCTCTCTTCTTCACTCTGCGCTACCTTTACTTCACGAACATTTTGCTTTCTGCAGACCTCCAAAATTTCATTAATTTGCTCATCGATCCCTGCTGAGATCCCATCCACCTCAATGAGAAGGAGAGCTTCAATATCTCGCGGATGACCTACTGGGAACGCGGCAGCTTCGACCCCTTCAATCGCCGTCTTATCCATCATTTCAAGCGCTGCAGGAACAATTCCAGCAGAAATAATATCTGAGACTGCTTGACTTCCATCCGATACTTTATCAAAATACGCTAATACGGTTTGTTTCGCCTCTGGATTCTTTAGAATTCTTACCGTTATTTTCGTAACTATTCCTAGGGTTCCTTCAGAGCCTGTCAATAGGCCTAATAGATCATAGCCTGGAGCATCAGGCACTCCATTTGTGCTAATCTCTAGAATTTCACCGTTTGGCATGACGACCTCAAGACCAAGAATATGGTTTGTGGTGACTCCGTACTTTAGACAGTGGGCACCACCGGCATTTTCAGCTACGTTCCCACCAATCGTACAAGCATATTGACTGGAAGGATCTGGGGCATAATAGTAGCCTTTATGAGCAATTGAGTTGGTTAGCTTAAGATTGACAAATCCTGGCTCTACTACCGCACGGCGATTTTCAAGATCCACACTTAAGAGCCGCTTCATTTTCACCAAGCTAATGATCACTTCCCCATTTAACGGGATTGCACCGCCACTAAGCCCCGTTCCTGCACCTCTTGCTAAAAATGGTAGCCCATGGGCATCACAATATTTCACAATCTCAGCGACCTCTTCCGTATTATCTGGAAAAACAACCGCCCTCGGTAGATGCTTATGAATCGTAAAACCATCACAGTCATAGGCGAGAAGATCGGGTCTCTTGTAAAGAATCCACTTCTCTCCGACGATTTTCGCAAGATTGATAATATCCTTATCCGTTGTTTGCAAGCCTTTTCTTGCCATTAGTTCCCCCTCTCTTTCTCATCTTCTTTTTGGTATGCCCAATCAAGCAATTGGACGGTATGAACAATTTTTTGATTTCTACCATATTTTTCAACCCCAACGGCCATCTGCAGCATACAGCCAGGATTCCCCATGGAAATCATTTCAACATCGGCAGGCACATTCTCCATTTTGCTTTCTAGAACAGCCCCTGCCATTTCAGGATTAGTAATGTTATAAACTCCCGCACTTCCACAGCATCGATCGGCATTTGGCATGTGAACCATTTCAACACCAGGTATATTGATTAATAAATCACGTGGTTCCTCCCTTACGCCCTGACCATGGGCTAAATGGCATGCATCGTGGTAGGTAATCTTTGTATTCAACTCTGCCTTTGGAATTTCGTAGCCTGTATCGTATAAGTATTTTGAAATATCCTCTACCTTTTGAGAAAATTCCTCTGCTTTTTCGCGCCATTCTGGGTCTTCCCGGAACAGCTCTGGATATTCCTTCAGCATGCAGCCACAGCCAGCCGCATTGACGATCACCTTTTCCGAACTTCTAAAAGCTTCAATATTCTGCTTAGCAAGCTTTCTTCCTGTTTCACGATCCCCTGCATGCACGTGAAGGGCCCCACAGCAGGTTTGATTTTTAGGGATAGTCACGTCATTTCCGTTTCTTGTCAGCACATTAATCGTTGCTTCATTAATATCGCTGAACATCACATCCATAATGCAGCCTGTTAACATCGAAACCTCATGCTTTGTTTCCCCTTTTGCCTTAATCACATCCTGATTTTTGTATTTCTTTTGAACAGGCGTACCGATTTTTGGCATGATTTTTTCCATTTCAACGAGATGCTTTGGCATGATATGAATGAGGCCTGTCTTTCGAACTACCTGTTGTATACCGCTTTTTTGATAGAATTTAAGAAGGCCACCTAAAGAATGCATGCGGTTTTGATGGGGGAAAAGTCCTTCAAGAATCGCTTTGCTGACCGTCCCTTTAAACCCTTTGAGCGGCATCGCTTGTCGCACCTGACCACGAGCCTCCTCAATCAGTCCACCAACATCTACATCAGCTGGGCATGCAGTCGTACAGGCACGACAATCAAGACAAACAAAGACAGGATCGGCAAATTCTTCATCGACTACGAGCCTTCCCTCCGCTACAGATTTGATCAGATGAACTCGACCACGTGGAGAGTGCTGCTCCTGACCTGTTAGTTCATAAGTCGGACAGGCTTCTAGACACATCCCACAGTGAACACAATCGGCCCACTTTTTTTCATCAGGCGGATCACTCCATAGGTAATTGCTTAAGCTATTTGTTTGGCAGGATGGGGCCTTTTTCAAATCCAATTCTCTTACACTCAAGGTTATATCCCTCCTACAAATCGTTTAGGATTCAAGATATGATTTGGGTCAATCTTCTTTTTGATTCCATCTAACAGAAAGAAGTAAGATGGCTTCTCTCCCCATACACTAATCTTTTGCCGAAGTGATAAAGGGAGATGCTTAATGGTCACATACCCACCGAGTCCCTCGGCCACGCTTCTTAAATGATAAATTGCAGCTTCTATATCCTCATTTGCACCCGCTAGGTTTATTTGACAAAGTCCATGTCCTAATCCTCCATGGGCTTCGACACGAAGATTATATGAATCACGGAGAAGTTCACTTTCTTGAATCATCTTGAGAACATCAAGATTAACTACTCCAACTTTGAGTGAGGCCTCTGTTTCTTGTTCCGTTTTTGCCTTTTTTCCATTCGGAGCAAGACGATAAAAATGCTCCCAAAATGCTTGTGCCTTGTCCTGTGGAAGTATTTGTATTTCGCTATTATTTGGTTTTATTTTCTTGATGAATTCTTCTTGATAATGCACCGAGCTCTCTACATCCTCAAAACACATCGCCAAAATATATGAACTTTGTCCAGTAAGAATCTCAGACATCATGGGGCTTATGAGCTCCAGTGAAACAGGCTCCATCATCGAGTCTAGTATCTTTACTGCAAAGGCTTTAACCTGTTCGATGTCTCCACTCGGAAATGATAGTAAAACAAGACTCTCATATTTCGGCAACGGCCTTAGCTTTAAAGTGATCTCCGTAATCACGCCTAAAGTACCCATGGAGCCAATAAAGAGCTTATTCATGTCATAGCCTGCAACATTTTTTACAACCTTTCCTCCAGTACGGATAACCGTTCCATCAGGATAGACAACACGCAGACCGATCACGACATCCCTTGCGGAACCATACCCCAAGCGTTTGGGTCCACTATCATTAGCCGCAATCACTCCGCCAATCGTAGCGTCTTCTGGCCAAGCAGGGTCTAATGAGACTTTTTGATTGTAGCCAGCTAAATAGTCCTGCAGTTCCTTGAAGGGAGTCCCTGCCTTCACGGTCACAGTCATATCTCCAACTGTATGCTCAATAATCCCCCGATAATTCCTGAGGGAGAGGACGATATCCTCACTTTCCGTGATTCCACCATAACCTCTTTTTGTCCCCCCTGATACGACGGAAATAGTCTTTCCATTCTCATTTGCATAGCTTAATAGTTTGACTATTTCATCCTCAGTTTCTGGGGCAGCGATTATTTTTCCCGAATTTCCTAGATAGGAGCTCTGTGCATCGTTTTCGGTAATGCATTCTTCACGTATAATGTCCTTTAATTCCGTAAGAGCATTTGAAGTCATCATCAAAACGTCCCTCCTCTATTCTTTTATATCTGCTCTCACTACTTGCTTTCGGATAGACTCCATAGATTTGTCTGTAAAATCCGTTCCACGTATTCTAAATGTTCAGTCATTTTATTCTTAGCTTCTTCTGCGTGATTCGCTCTAATCGCATGAAAAATATCTTTATGCTGCTCATTGATTTTCTTTACTTTGAGGTGATCTCTTTGGATGAAATGGTGAAAGTCATTCATATGTTTTTTCGTGGTGGCTGAAATGAATTGCATGAGTTGAATGATGATTTGATTTCCAGAGGCTTTAGCTATTGTCATATGAAAGTTATAATCATGCTCCCAATCGCCCAAAGCTTCTTGGGATATGATTTCTTTTAGCTCTCTTACATGTCTATCTGATCTGTTCGTGGCTGCCAATTCCGCAATTTTCGGTTCTAGCATTTTTCTTACTTGGTATAAATCGCGAACATCACTTGATTCAGGGCTTATTAGTGGATGATTAAAAAGGGTGACCGATTCAAACGTTCTTATGTAGGTCCCTTCTCCTTGTCTGACATCAACAGTACCTTTTCCCTTAAGGGTGATAATCGCATCCCGTATCGCAGAGCGACCTACGCCAAACATATCACACATTTCACGGACCGACGGAAGCTTTTCCCCTGATTGAAATGTCCCATCCTCAATAAGCTTCTCTATTTGTTCTACAACAGATTCCGATACCTTCTTCACATAAATCTTCTCTACATTCACAAATTCCTCCCCCTTTCCTCCTGACATTTTTTCAGATATCACATATCTGATATGCGCTATCTAATCACATTAAATCATTGATTCCGACAATAATCAATCATTTTTTGAAATTATAGAAAAATTAAGAAATCCAGAGCGAATAGAATATTCTTTCATATACTGACAAGAAGAATAGCTATTATTTCAAATCTGTTATAGTACAAGCCTAACTGATTTTTTCAAGGGTCATGAATCGAAAAATGATGTGAATAAATATATTTCCTTAAACAAATAATAATGAAAAAATAGAGGTGAGATAGTAATGGGGTTACTGAATGCCTTTAACGAGTGGAAAAACAATCGTTATGAAAAGCATGTTTCGCAAATGAGGGATGAAAATAAATGTCCAGAGTGTTATGGCAGAGGATTTTTGATTTATCCAGCGAATGAATTCGTCTATTTGTCCAATCCGCTAGATTGTCCCGGCTGCAATGGCAGCGGTCTATATTCTGAATGGTCTAATCTAGTATAAATCAGTATACTTTTTATCCAATAAAATAAATTTAACCTACTGATAGCCGTCAGTAGGTTATTTGTATGAGACTCTAGCGTCTATTGCTCTTTGGATCAAATGCATCACGGAGACCATCCCCGATAAAGTTGATACAAAGCACGGTTAATAGTATTGCAAGTCCAGGTGGAACCCAAGCTTCAGGACTATTTCTTAGAATTCTTATACTCTGAGCTTCGGAAATCATATTGCCCCATGTTGGTGTAGGCTGTGGTATCCCAAAACCAAGGAAGCTTAATGCCGATTCGATAATGATATAGGTAGCCATCATTAAGGTAGCATTAACGACGATTGGTCCAATCGCATTCGGAATAAAATGCTTTAGGATAATTCGCATATCACTAACACCTATTGCCTTGGCACCTATAATAAACTCCTGCTCCCGCAATGTGAGGAAAGTTCCCCGTATAATCCGTGTCAGGTTTGGCCAGGAGGTCAGGGCAATGATGCTGACAAAGATAACTACATTCACCTTCTCCAATACTGCAACGATCGTTAGAACAAGAACTAGGAATGGCAGCATGAGCATTAAGTCAGTTGCTCTCATAATAATGGCATCAATCTTACCACCATAGTAACCAGCAATAGATCCCAATAATACTCCGATCACGAGTGTGAAGATCATGGCACTAAAGCCAACGATGAGAGAAATACGCCCTCCATACAATAGACGAGCTAAATTATCCCGACCCGAGCCATCATTTCCAAGTGGATGATCCGCACTTGGTGGACGTTCTACTAAAGACAGATTCGATTTTGTTGGATTCTGATCCGTAATTAATGGCGCGAAAACAACAAGTAGAATAATCACGATCAGCATAATTACACTTATAACAGCAAGCTTGTTTTTCATAAAGCGATTAATGGCAATACGAGTAGGGCTTGTCCCTTTTTCCGCCTTATCTATGACGTTTCCTGGATCAATACTGGTAGTTTGTTGTGGTTTAAGTTCCATTGCATTCACCTCAATCGTAGCGGATTCTTGGGTCAACGATACTATAGAAAATGTCAGCTAATAAGTTCCCTAATAGAACTAAGAAACCTAGCATTAAATTAATCGCCATAATGGTTGGATAATCTCGATTTCCTATAGACTGTAAAAATAATCTCCCAAGACCAGGAAATTGGAAAACACCTTCTGTAATAACGGCCCCAGCCAATAAAGTCCCTACTTCAAATCCCAATAAGGTAATGATGGGGATAAGCGCATTACGAAGAGTGTGCTTGTACAGGACGGATCTTTCGGTCATCCCTTTAGCTCTTGCTGTACGAATATAATCACTTCCTAGTACATCAAGAACCTCGGAACGCATATAACGCATATAAGTAGCTGTTCCCGCCAAACCGAGAGTTAAGCTTGGTAAGATCAGATGACGAATCTTATCAATAAATAATTCAAAGCCTTCCATTCCAGGTCTAGTAACCGTTCCTTGAGCAGGTAGCCAGCCTAGTGTGATAGAAAAAATATAAATCGCCACTAATCCAAAGAAAAAGTTCGGTGTCGCAAGTCCGAAGAAGCCAAAGGCTGTCGCACCATAATCAAGCGGTGTATACGGATGCCTTGCTGAATAAATCCCAATTGGAATTGACACTACAATTGTGATAAACAATGTCATGAGTCCCAAATATAAGGTATTTTCTAGCCTTTCACCTATAAGGTCCGATACGGCTCGTCCCTTAAAAATCATTGATTCACCAAAATCACCACGAATGGCACCTTTAACCCAATTCAAATATTGAATATGGATGGGATCATTTAGACCTAAAGCCTCTCGTTGCTTCTCATATACTTCCGGGTTAATTTTTGGATCTAATCTGCTGGAAAACGGGTCTCCTGGTGCGGCTTTGATAAGGCCGAAGCAAAGGATTGTAAGGACAAAGAGCATTGGGATAAAAACAAGAACTCTTCGGATGATATATTGATACAATGTTGTCCCTCCATTCTAGAAAAGAAAAGAGCGCGGCGCCATACCAAACGCTCTTTTCCATATTTTTGTAGAAGTTATTACTCAGTTACATACCATTTATGTGGATTATTATGGAAGCGGTATGGTAACACTTCTACACCTTGTAAGCGCTTATTATAAGCCCATAGCTTGTTCTTAGCATATAATATTACGGCAGGAAGATCTTCACCGAACATTACTTGCCATTCGCTTAGCTTTTCATTGCGATAAGCTTTATCGAAAGCTTCTGGTGGCTTATTAGCTTCCACTAGCTTTGCATCAGCAGCTTCGTTGTTCCAGCGTGGATAGTTGTAAGGAACATCTGATCTCCAAATACCGCCTGGGTCTGGATCATCGCTAGCTAAAGACCATCCAATTAGGAATAGATCCCATCCATCTGAATTAACATCAAGATCTTCAAAGTATACAGCTGCTTCTTTTGGTTGTACTAACTCAACCTGAATTCCTACTTCTTGAAGGAATTCTTGGATAATTGGAGCAGAACGCTCACGGTCTTTGTTTCCTAGTGGATAGTTAAGATTTAGTACCCACTTATTTCCTTGTGGATCTTCACGGAATCCATCTCCGTCTTTATCAACATAACCAGCTTCATCTAATAACTTTTTAGCTTGATCTGGATCATGCTTATATTGAGGAGGATTCTTATCATCATAAGCATCAAATTGTGTTGCGATCGGAGAATTGATAACCGATCCTTTTCCATAGAATAATCCTTCCATGAGGGCTTCACGGTCAATCGCATAAGCAATTGCTTGACGTACCTTTGGATCTTTAACCTTTGGATTTTCTTTCCACTTTGATTTGTCCATGATCGGTCCATGATTCATCATGAAGCCCATGATTTGATAACCAAAGTCTGGTTGCTCAACAATTTCGATATTTGGCATTGCAGCGACTGTTTCATAGTCTGCAGCTGCAAATCCGTTTGGATCCGCTACGAAATCAATTTCACCATTTTCTAACAAACCAAGGATAACCGCTTGGTCAACAACCTTCCAAACAACTTGATCCAAGTATGGCTCACCTTGCCAATAATCAGCGTTCTTAGCAAGAACATATTGCTCACCTTGAACCATTTCAGTAAACTTGAATGGTCCAGTACCAATAACTTTTCCTGCTTCACGAGATTCTGGAGCAGAAGGCATATCCGCAATATCCATGCTACCAAAAATATGCTCCGGAATGATTGGGAATGCTGCGTCACCTAAAGCCTTTACGTTTGGCTCTTTAAACTTGAACGTAACTGTATGATCGTCTACTTTAACGACACCTTGGAATTCTTGTGAAGCACCTGTACTATATTCGTCATAGCCTAATAGGTTCTCAGCAATGTAAGTACGAATTCCCCCAGCTTCAATATATCCAGGGCTTGCAAGCATCTTATATGTGAACACAACGTCATCTGCCGTAAATGGTTCTCCATCATGCCACTTTGCATTTTCTTGAAGCTTGAATGTCACTTCAGATTGATCATCGTTAAATGTCCATTCTTTTGCTAGGCTTGGGATAAACTCAAGATTTTCATCTTGTCCAACTAATCCCTCATAAATGAAATCAATAATATTTGCTTCATATGCTTCTTCATAGAAAATTGGGTTAAACTGTCCAGATGGAGCTGTATCCATTGCACCCGTTAATGTTCCACCCATTTGTGGTCCTTCAGCTTTTTGCTCTGTTCCTTTCTTACCATCCTTTGGTTCATCACTAGTCTTCTTGCCACCCGAACAAGCAGCAAGGATACCTAGCAAAAGAACAAAGCTAAGTAATAATAACAAACTCTTCTTAAACTTCAAACTATTCACCCCTTTTAATATTTGGAAATCAATTAACTACAAAGCTCTCGATTCTTTAGCAGCACCACCTCCTTTTCAGCAGGCTGTTTTGGTCACTAATTTTGCTTATCATATAAATGACATGCAACATAATGTCCTTCACCTACATGGATGAGATCTGGTCGATCAATTGAACAACGCTCATGGGCCTTTGGACAGCGAGTTCGAAAAGCACAACCTGATGGAGGGTTTGATGGACTTGGCAAATCCCCTTTTAAGATGATTTTTTCGCGTTTATTCACCACATCTGTAGATGGGACTGCAGATAATAGGGCTTCAGTATATGGATGCAATGGAGTTTCGTAGAGATTTTTCTTCGGTGCGATTTCTGCAATCCTTCCTAGATACATAACTGCTACTCGATCACTAATGTGTTTGACTACACTTAGGTCGTGAGCAATAAATAAATACGTTAAATTAAATTCATCCTGCAGGTCTGCCATCAAATTAAGAACCTGGGCCTGAATGGACACATCAAGTGCGGATACAGGTTCATCACATACAACAAATTTCGGATTCAAAGCGAGTGCTCTTGCAATGCTTATCCGCTGTCTTTGCCCACCCGAAAATTCATGTGGGTATTTGAGGCGGGCATCTGGTCTTAGACCAACTTTTTCTAGCAAGGCAATTGCTTTATCTCGACGTTCCGACTTTTTTAGTGATGTTTGTACAAGAAGTGGCTCCTCAATTAATTCCTGAACATTCATTTTTGGATTTAGAGAGGCAAATGGGTCTTGAAACACGATTTGCATATCACGTCGATATGGACGTAGCTGTCGATTAGAAAAGCTCGTGATATCTTCATTTTCAAACAGAATCTGCCCTTCAGTGGGCTCCATTAGACGCAGAATCACACGGCCCAATGTTGATTTTCCTGAGCCAGATTCACCTACAACCCCTAATGTCTCCCCTCTTATCACGCTTAGGCTTACGTCATCAACGGCCTTGACATGCCCAAGAGTACGCTTCAGGACGCCTCCCTTAATAGGAAAGTATTTCTTTATATTTTTTGCTTCTAGTATATAATCCTGATCTGTCTTTTTTTCTAGTTCTCTTTCTACTACTGACACTAGTTAGCCCCCTCATTCATACAGATAGCATCGAACTTTATGCCCTGGCTCTACTTCTCTTAATTCCGGATTCTTCTCACGACATTTGTCCATGGCATGTGGACAGCGATCGGAAAAGCGACAGCCCACTGGAAAGCTATGTGCTGCTGGAACCATCCCCTTGATCGCACCTAATCTATCAACCTCTTTTTCTAGACTTGGTAAGCTCTCAAGTAATCCAGTTGTATAAGGATGCTTCGGATTTAAGAACAGTTCCTCTACCTTCGTTTCCTCCACAATTTGTCCACCGTACATAACCATTACCTTATCGGCATATTCAGCGACAACGCCCAAATCATGGGTAATAAGGAGAACGGCCATGTTGAATTTCTTCTTCATCTCGTCCATTAAGTCGAGAATCTGTGCTTGAATAGTCACGTCGAGAGCAGTTGTTGGTTCATCTGCAATTAATAGTTTTGGGTCACATGAAATCGCAATGGCAATCATTGCTCTTTGTCTCATTCCACCTGAAAGCTGATGTGGATATTCCTTCATCGTTTCTTCTGCTCTTGGGAAACCAACAAGTTTGAGCAATTCTATTGCTTTTCTTTCTGCCTCTGCTTTTGAAATTTTCTTATGTCGAATGAGTGTTTCTTTTATTTGATTCCCAATGGTAAACACTGGATTTAATGCCGTCATCGGTTCCTGGAAGATCATCCCGATCTCTCTGCCACGAATATTTGTCATTTGTTTATCCGTTAAACCAACGAGGTCTTTTCCGTCAAAGAGAATTTGTCCGTTCTCTATTTTTCCTGGTTTATTAATTAGCTTCATGATCGATAGAGAGGTAATGCTTTTCCCACTACCAGATTCGCCGACAAGGGCGACTGTCTCACCTGGATTGACGGAGAAATCTACACCATCTACGGCTTTTGCCACTTTTTTCCCTTCTAAATAGAAGTATGTTTTTAGTCCCTTCACATCTAATAATGTTTTTTGTGTCATTCACTGCACCTCAGCTTTGTATCCACATACTTGTTGTTAGTCATGGATTAGAATTGTGAAAAAATGATTTTTAACAAAACCGTTAAAAATCATAAATATGAACTCAAATAATAATTTGTTAGCAAAAGTATACTATCAGGTTCAAATTTTTGCAATATAGGGAAAAATTGAAGTTGTTATAATTTTCAATTTAATTTCGACTTCCGAAGGAATTTTTATTATTAAGAGGGACGAAAGAAATAGTTTTGAAATAGTTTCCAGAACTTTTTTAGAATAATAAATTAACAGAAAAATCATTTTATTTACTAGTTCTATAATGAATCTTCCCATAAATTCGTCTAATTTTGACATAATATTTACACTTAATAGATTCTCATTCAAAAAATCATTATTTATCTATTAACCTCCTAAAAATACATTTGTATTCATAAAAATTCATCTTTGTAACAATTGAAACTTTTTTTCTCAATGTTATTTCTCCTTATTAAATCAACCCTAACTTCCCTGTTTTCTAATAATTTTTTAGCTCAATTTACTATTGTATGCTTCTCTTCTACTCGACTTTCCTTTGTATGAAGATCACAACAATGAATAATACTATGAAGGCAATAGATTAGTTCGAAAGGATTGTTAGCTGTGCTATCAAGAGACCAAATTTTAGATTTCAAACGAAAACTGGAGCAACAAAAAGAAGATATAGAGGATAGATATGACGTAAATGACCATTTTGGCTTAACATCTGGACATTCCCATGAATCAACGGGGGAATTGTCTTCTTATGACAATCACCCTGCAGACGAAGGGACTGAGCTATTTGAAAGAGGAAAGGATATTGCCTTGAACGAGCATTACCAGGACGAACTGAATGACATCAATAAAGCATTACAGGCTATCGAAGACGGTACGTACGGAAGATGTGAAGTATGCGGAAAAGAAATCCCTCTCGAACGATTAGAGGCATTGCCTAACACCACATATTGTATTGAACATTCACCCGATCAAGTGACCTCCCATGAGCGACCATTAGAGGAAGGGGTCTTAATGCCCCCGTTCGGAAAATTTGATATGGACGAACAGCATGAGTCAGTCTCCTTTGATGCGGAGGATTCATGGCAAGAGGTTGCCAGCTGGGGCACGTCGGAATCCCCATCTGATCTCGTTGATGTACCCGATAACTACGACGAAGTCTATATCGAATCCGATGAAAATGTTGGCTATGTAGAGGATTATGAGAATTTCGTCGGCGTCGATATGGAAGGAAAGAACATTACAATCTATCCAAATGCCCAGCATGAGCGCTATGAGGAGGTCTTAGACGAAGAGGGAATTATGACAACCTTTGGCGACCTCCCCGCATTTGAGCATGAGCCCTATGTAGAGGATAAAGAGGACAAGGATTAATTCCATTGTCCTCTTTTTCATTAAGGCTGTGTCATATTTGATTGTTGATCTTAATATCGCCTTATACATATACGTTCACTAAGTTATTCGTACCGAATAAAACCCGTTCACGTACATGTATAAGGCTGAAATCAACACTGAAGACTAACATAGCTTTTCATTAAAAAAGCAATTCGTATACCTCATTTAACTGATTTTCCCGCTCATTATCGTGAGATTCCTTCGCATGATTAATTTCGTCAGGAAGAATCTTATTTAAAAAATCAATTTGATGAGCTGACAGCTTTCTCACAAATGATTCCTCTGTGGTAAAATCAAACTCCCTTATGATTGAATAGATCTCTTCAGCAGTATCTGAGCGATCAGTGTAATTTGATAATATTTCCTTCAAATACCCTAATGGTTGATTCAATCCATATCCATCCCTTCTATTTTGAGAGTATATCTCTATTGTAGAATGTGCTTATTTAAGGCGATTATAACCTGCAGTTTTTTGTTACCCTCGTTTATCAACAGAAAAAAGTGGTCACAATGATGAGGAAGTTAACCACCGAGGTGATGGGCTGTGCCACCCCATTTGTACTTAAATTTTGTCAGGCTACCACTCTTTTTTCGAATCCTTATTATCGCCTTATTAATTATTTTCACCTTTGGATTTCTTATTTATATCGTAGAACCTGAAACATTCACAAGCCCATTTGAAGGAATATGGTGGGCGATTATTACAGTTTCCACTGTAGGCTATGGTGATATCGTACCGAAGACCACGCTTGGGAAATTGCTCGGAATGCTCCTGGTACTACTAGGAGCTGGTTTTGTATCCACCTATTTCGTCACATTGGCTTCAACCACTGTAAAAAAACAAACGGATATATTAGAAGGGAAAGTCATGTTTAAGGGAAAGGATCATTTTGTTATTGTTGGCTGGAATGAACGCTCAAGGGTTATCACGGAAAAAATTCTAAAGAGCTTATATCATGCACCTGTTATTCTGATCGATCAGAGTTTGGAGAGTAATCCATTTTCAGACTATCGTGTTCATTTTATTAAAGGCAGAGCCCATATAGATGAAACCTTAATGAAGGCAAATATTTATGAAGCAAAAAAAGTCATCATTACAGCGGATCAAAATCTCGATGAACTGCAAGCAGATATGAACTCAATCTTAGCCTTGCTAGCGATAAAAGGCCTTAATCCCCATGCAATCTGTGTAGTAGAAATGCTTACAAATGAACAGGTGCCTAATGCGCAGAGAGCAGGGGCCGATGAGATTATCCAATCCAACCTTATTTCCGCATCCATCATGATGAATTGTCTATCTGCAACAAGGATGGCTGAGCCTCTTGTATCCCTCCTTGAACAGTTCAACGGAAGCCGATTTGTTTTCCGTTCTTCAATCTCCTTTATTGGAAAGAGCTTCATCGACACAAATAAGCTCCTTATAGAAGAAGGATCTCTTTTATTTGGGATAAAAAGGGGAGTGGACACAATCGTAAACCCACCACACCCTTTTATTATTAAGGAAGAGGATATTCTTCTTGTCATCAGCAAGACAGAGAACAGCTAAAGAAGGGGTTCTCTGGCGCAAATACCAATACCTTTTCCCATATTCTTATAATTTTTTGGAAAGGGAGCATCCTAATCTAAGACAAAGTCCCCCTTAGCTTTTCCAAGGGGGACTTGCCTTTTATAATCTCTTTTCCAGCTCTGCTTTCTTTTCCTCGAAGCCAGGTTTTCCAAGTAAAGCAAACATATTGACCTTGTATGCCTCGACACCAGGCTGATCAAATGGGTTCACTCCTAGTAGATATCCGCTCATAGCGCAGGCCTTTTCAAAAAAGTAAACCAGGTAGCCAAAGGTGTATTCATCAAGCTTTGGTACGGTTACGACCAAGTTCGGTACTCCTCCGTCTGTATGGGCAAGGAGCGTTCCTTCAAAGGCTTTATTATTGACATAATCAACGGTTTTTCCAGCGAGATAGTCGAGCCCATCCAAATCACTCTCCGCCTCTTCGATGGTCAGTTCATGACGTGGTGTCTCCACTTTCACAATCGTTTCAAATAGATCCCTTCTGCCCTCCTGCACATATTGACCTAAGGAATGTAGATCGGTGGAGAAATTAGCAGAGGATGGGTAAATCCCCTTCTGATCCTTTCCTTCACTCTCTCCGAAAAGCTGTTTCCACCATTCTGAAAAATATTGTAGGGAAGGCTCATAATTGATGAGCATTTCAATCGTTTTCCCTTTGTTATAAAGAATATTACGAACGGCCGCATATTGATACGCTTGGTTCTCTTCAAGTTCAGAGGCACTGTATTCCTCTCTGGCATCTGCCGCACCTTTCATCATAGCCTCAATGTCCGCCCCACTCACAGCAATAGGTAGGAGTCCGACCGCCGTTAGCACCGAGTAGCGACCGCCTACATCATCTGGGATTACAAAAGACTCATAGCCTTCCTCGTTTGCAAGAGTCTTAAGGGCACCTCTTGCCTTATCTGTCGTCGCATAGATTCGCTTTCGTGCTTCTGCCACTCCGTATTTTTCTTCAAGGAGCTTCCGGAAAATTCGAAAAGCAATGGCAGGCTCTGTCGTCGTTCCTGACTTCGAAATAACATTGATGGAAAAATCTCTTCCTTCTATTACATCCATGACATCCTTCATATAAGTGGAGCTAATATTATTGCCAACAAAAATGATCTGTGGAGTTTTTCGTTTTTCTTTACTAAGAGCATTATAAAAGCTGTGATTGAGCACATCGATAGCAGCACGTGCTCCCAAGTAAGAGCCACCAATTCCGATGACGAGCAAGATCTCCGAATCATTCTTTATTTTTTCGGCTGACTTTTGAATTCGGAAAAATTCCTCTTTGTCATATTCCACCGGTAAATCAATCCAACCTAAAAAATCATTCCCAGCCCCTGTTTTCTCGTGAAGGGAGTGGTGGGCAACTTTAACCAAATCACGTAAATATTCAAGCTCATGTTCACCAAAAAAACTAAGAGCCTTTGTATAATCAAAATGAATTTGTGACATAATGGCCTCCGTCCAAAAATTTAATATTTGGCTGTTTTCATAACTTTTTTATGGTCCTAATGCCGTTCTTGTGAAAAAAGCCTTCTATATAAGCCTATCCATTCATGCTGGATTTTTTTCGTCTCGCTTTGAATTTTAGAGTTGTTTATAAGGAAGCTTTGTAAATCGCCAGTACATCCTCACGATTCAATTTCTTAAAGCGACCAAATTCTCCATTTATCATCGCTTTGTCTGCCATTATTTCAAGTTTGCTGTCATCAATGTCGTAGTCTGCTAATCGTGCTGGCGCGCCGATACTACTCCAGAATTCGCGAAGCTTTTCGATTCCTTCTAATCCTGCTTCTTCGGCTGTCTTGCCCTCAGGGTTGACGCCAAACACCCGAACTGCCAGCTGCTTGAAGCGTTCTGGCTTGACGTGAAGATTATGCTTCATCCAGTTTGGGAACAGGATGGCAAGTCCTCCGCCATGGGGAATATCATAGACAGCAGAAACCGCATGCTCAATATTATGTGTTGCCCAATCGCCCTGATATCCCATTGACAACATACCATTCAAAGCCATCGTTCCATTGTACAGAATGGTGGCACGATCCTCGTAGCTCTCTAAGTCATTCAAAAGCTTCGGCGCAGTTTCCATCACTGTGATAAGAAGCGATTCACACATCCGATCCTGAAGCAATGTATTCTCCTCTAAATGGAAGTAGTGCTCGAATACATGGGACATCATGTCAACAATTCCATAAACCGTTTGATTTCTCGGCACTGTATATGTATTGACTGGGTCCAAAATCGAAAATCTCGGGAAGGTTGCCGGGCTTCCCCAGCCGTACTTTTCATTTGTCTCCCAATTTGTAATGACAGAGCCCGAATTCATTTCTGACCCTGTTGCCGCAAGTGTCAATACCGTTCCAAATGGAAGTGCTTCCTTAGCAAAAGCCTTTTTTATCACTAAATCCCAAGCATCCCCGTCGTATTTCGCACCAGCAGCAATCGCTTTCGTACAGTCAATCACACTTCCTCCACCAACTGCCAATATGAATTCGACTCCGTTGGATTTACAAATTTCAACACCTTTGCGTACAGTCGATATTCTTGGATTTGGTTCCACTCCAGATAGCTCATATAATTCTACATCTATTTCTTTTAAAATTTGAACAACCTTATCGTAAAGGCCGCTTTTCTTAATACTTCCGCCCCCATAAACGAGAAGAACCTTTTTGCCGTATGCTGGCACTTCTGTTTTCAGCTGTTCTAATTGTCCTTTTCCAAAAATTAATTTAGTCGGATTCCAGTATGTAAAATTTTTCATGATGTTTCCTCCCTTCTTTAATTAACACTTGGCTGTTTTCGCACGGATTGTGGTTCTGGAATGTCCTTAATACCGGCCATTCCGTTTCATACTAGGTGTGCGATACGCAAAGATTGAGCAGCACTTTTCTCCGTTGTTTCTACAGATAGACTGCATCAAACATCGTTTCCTCCAATTATTTGTTATTCAAAAACAACAATGTTTGAGAAAAGAGCCTAACACTTTTATTATCATTTATCTATTTTCGAATGGCAAATAATATAATACGCAAAAAATCCTTGCACTTCGGCAAGGATTTTTAAAAGATAGGGCCTATTATATGTTGTTGTTGTTCTATATACCGCCTTATACGTGTACGTTCTCTAAGTTATTCATACTGAATAAAACCCGTTCACGTACACGTATAAGGCTACAATTAACATTATCTAAGACTAGCTTAATATTTTCTTGATTCGTTCAATCGCCCAGTCTAAATCCTCTTCACTAATCACAAGTGGTGGTGCGAAGCGGATGACCGTATCATGGGTTTCCTTACAAAGTAAGCCTTCATCTTTTAGCTTTTCACAATATGGACGTGCTGCTTCATGTAACTCGACACCGATGAATAGTCCACGGCCACGAACCTCTTTAATGATTGAATTATTGATTTCCTTGAGCTTCGCTTTGAAGTATTCCCCTAGACGAAGGGAACGTTCAGCCAATTTTTCTTCTACTAGAACATTGATTGATGCAATGGAAACGGCGCAGGCCATCGGATTTCCACCAAATGTCGAACCGTGGGAGCCTGGGTTAAAGACCCCAAGAATGTCCTTATCCGCAACTACGCAAGAAATCGGAAATACTCCTCCACCCAGCGCTTTACCCAAAATGTACATATCAGGGGTGACATTCTCCCATTCACAGGCGAACATTTTCCCAGTTCGAGCTAACCCAGCTTGGATTTCATCTGCGATAAATAGAACGTTGTTTTCTTTACATAATTGATAAGCAGCCTTTAGGAAGCCCTCAGGAGGGATCACAATCCCCGCTTCTCCTTGAATTGGCTCAATTAGAAATGCCGCTGTGTTTGGCGTAATCGCAGCCTTTAGAGCATCTAAGTCGCCGTAAGGAATGAGCTTAATCCCCGGGAGCATCGGTCCAAAGCCACGCTTATATTCTTCATCCGAGGATAAGGAAACAGCTGTCATTGTGCGACCGTGGAAATTTCCGATACAAGCGATAATTTCTGCCTGATTATCGGCCACTCCTTTTACATCATATGCCCATCTACGTGCTGCCTTAAGCGCGGTTTCAACTGCCTCCGCACCTGTATTCATCGGGAGAGCCATATCTTTATCGGTGAGCTTACAGATCATTTCGTACCAAGGGCCAAGCTGATCATTGTGAAACGCACGTGAGGTTAACGTTACCTTATCTGCTTGCTCCTTAAGTGCCTCGATAATTTTCGGGTGACGATGGCCTTGGTTTACCGCAGAGTATGCACTGAGCATATCCATATATTTATTGCCTTCCGGGTCCTCCACCCAAACTCCCTCTGCTTTAGAAATAACAATCGGTAGAGGATGGTAGTTGTTGGCTCCGTATCGATTGGTTTGTTCAATAATAGACTCTGTTTTGTTTGTAACTGTCATATGCTGGCACTCCTTTTCTTCTATATATCACTTTCTTCTACAAGTTCAATACATTTCTGATGTTGTCTTTGCCTGCATATGAAGAAGCAGGTAGTCTGGACCGCCAGCCTTGGAGTCGGTCCCTGACATATTGAAGCCACCAAACGGCTGATAGCCAACAATCGCTCCAGTACAGCCACGGTTGAAGTAAAGGTTTCCGACATGGAAGTCTTCACGAGCCTTTTGGATATGCTCGCGGTTTGTCGTGATCACAGCACCTGTTAGACCGTATTCCGTATTATTGGCAATGTCAATCGCCTCATCGAAATCCTTTGCTTTCGCAAAAGCGACGACAGGTCCGAAGATTTCTTCCTTCATTAAGCGTGCTTCCGGATCTAGATCTGCAAATACCGTTGGCTTGATGAAGAAACCAGTCGAGCTGTCTCCTTCTCCACCTGCCATGAGACGACCTTCCTCTTTGCCAATTTCGATGTAGCTCATGATTTTATCAAAAGCTGCTTGGTCGATGACAGGTCCCATGTAATTGTTTTGATCCACTGGGTTTCCTTGTGTTAACGCATTAGTTAGCTCAACCACACGGTTAAGAACCTGATCATATACATCCTCTACGACAACCGCACGGGAACAAGCAGAACATTTCTGTCCGGAGAATCCAAAAGCAGAGGCAACGATCGATTGCGCCGCAAGCTCAAGATCGGCTTCCTTGTCCACCACAATCGTGTCCTTACCACCCATCTCCGCAATGACACGCTTCAACCAGATTTGGCCGTCATTTAGTTTCGAAGCCCGTTCGTAAATTCTAAGACCAACGTCACGGGAGCCTGTGAAGCTAATAAAGCGAGTATCCTTATGGTCCACTAAATAGTCTCCAACCTCAGCCCCACTTCCTGGCACAAAGTTCAGTACGCCAGCAGGTAAGCCTGCCTCCTCCATCACTTCGACAAATTTTGCCGCTACGACTGGAGTTGTCGATGCCGGCTTCAAAAGTACCGTATTCCCTGATACAATTGCCGCCACCGTCGTTCCTGCCATGATCGCCAATGGGAAGTTCCACGGCGAAATAATTACGCCAACACCGAGCGGAATATAGTCATAACGGTTATATTCATTGGGACGGCTGTTGACTGGAACACCGTCTTTGATTCGAAGCATTTGTCGTGCATAGTATTCGAGGAAGTCAATCGCTTCAGCTGTATCCGCATCCGCTTCTCTCCACGGCTTACCCGCTTCCTTCGTCAATAGAGCAGAGAACTCATGCTTGCGACGACGAATAATGGCAGCTGCTTTGAACAGGACATCCGCACGCATTTCAGGCTTCGCCTTTCTCCATGATTGAAACGCTTTCACCGCAGCCTGCATCGCTTTCTCTGCAAGCTCCTTGTTTGCCTTTGACACACGACCGATGATTTCCTCTTTGTTTGCTGGATTAATAGAAATGATTTTGTCCTCGGTTGAGATTCGCTCTCCCCCAATGACCAAATCATAATCCTGACCTAAATAGCCCTCGACTGTATTCAAGGCTTGAAGATAGCCTTCTCTTTCCTTTTCTACCGAAAAATCGGTAAACGGTTCATGCTTATATGGCTGTACCATGTTTTATCCCCCTTTTTTAAAATCATTCATTGATTAGATATGCAAGAATTATGCCAATTTCAAAAGGCTGTTGTAGATGGTATTTTTGTTTAATAGAGCAAAATAATTTTGCCCTTCTAGGCAATCTTTTGCAAAAAAACCTTGCACTAGCTAAAATGGAGAATGAAAGTAGGGAGATATTATGGAAGCTAATAATCTAAAGGATATCATATTTGAAAAAATCCTTGATTCGATCGATGTTGGTGTACATGTCGTCGACTCCAATGGAATGACGATTTTTTATAATCGAAAAATGGGTGAAATTGAGGAGATGAAGATAGAGGATGTTCTTGGAAAAAACATTCGCGAGGTCTTCTCTTTCCATAAAAATGGAGATAGCACGCTGCTCAGGGTACTGAAAAGAGGAACAAAAATCTCCAATGTGCGCCAATCGTATTTTAATAATAGGGGCCAAGAAATTACGACAATTAATAATACCTTCCCGATCGACAAGGACGGTGCACTAATCGGGGCGATGGAAATTGCCCGCGATGTTACAAAGATTGAAAAAATGATTCGAGATAACATCTTAAAAGGAGATACGAGGTATACCTTTGATAGTATCATTGGGCGGAATGATGCACTCTTAGAGGTTATTGAAGCAAGTAAGCGAGCGACAAGGACCAATTCCTCCATTCTCATTATCGGTGAAACCGGAACAGGAAAGGAGCTCTTTGCTCAAAGCATTCACAACGGCAGCAGTCGCTCCTCAAAGCCCTATCTCTCTCAAAATTGTGCCGCCATCCCAGATACATTAATGGAAGGAATCCTCTTCGGAACCAAAAAAGGGGCTTTTACAGGCGCAGTCGATCGACCTGGCTTATTTGAACAGGCCAATGGCGGTACATTGCTCCTTGATGAAATCAATTCGCTTGATTCTTCGCTGCAAGCAAAGCTTTTGCGTGTCATCCAGGAGAGAACCGTCCGCAGAATTGGGGATACAAAGGATGTCCCTGTCGATGTACGCATCATCGCTACGATTAACGAGGACCCGATCGATGCCATTACTACTGGAAGACTGCGAAAGGATCTATTCTATCGACTAAGTGTTGTTTCGCTCTTCATTCCCCCTTTACGAGAAAGAAAGGATGATATCGAAGAGCTCATTCACTTTTTTATAAAAAAATACAATCACTTGTTTCGGATGAATGTTGCAGGAATGGAAAAGGGGCTCATGTTAAGATTAATGGAATATGACTGGCCAGGAAATGTTAGGGAGCTAGAGCATATAATTGAAGGAGCAATGAATCTAATTGACCAAGAGGAGTTCATCACCTCATCCCATCTCCCTATCCATCTGCGACAAAGGCCGCAATTTCGCAAAGAGGAAATGAACTTAGGCGCAGCGAAAGAAGAAGGAAAATCACTTGATGCTTTCCTTCGAGAAGCCGAAATCGTTTTTTTGAAAAGAAGCTTGGGGCAGCATGATGGGAATATTACAAGAACAGCCAAATCATTAGGAATGAGTCGACAAAACCTGCAATATCGCTTGCGGAAATACAATATTCGAGCTGATTTGCGGTAAGTTGAGGATTTTTGCGAAAGCAGTATTTCCAGCCTTTTTGATCGAAAAAACCGGGCAGCAAATTTTCCACCCGGTTTTCCATTCTTATCTTTGAGATTGTTCAATCCATTCTTGAAGCTTATCTTTAAGTGTATTGAAGCCTTGCGGAGTTTCTTCCTGCTTGAATGCTACTGCTGCTTGACGCTTGCGTGGTTTTTTTGCCTTTGGAGCTTCTGTACGTACAGGTGCTTCTTGAGTCGCACGAATGGATAGGCCAATTTTTCCTGCTTCCTCATCAATAGATAACACCTTAACTGTTACTTCATCTCCAACTTTTAAATGCTCATTGATATCCTTAACAAAGCCATGTGTCACTTCAGAAATATGAACAAGACCTTGAGTATTTTCACCAATTGCAACAAACGCACCATAAGGCTGTATACCAGTCACCTTTCCTGCAATAACACTTCCTACTTCGATTTTTTCTGTCATGAGAACACTCCTAAATATGATTTATTTTTTATACTTTTCCCTACTCCTTAGGCGATTACCCTGCAACCTTTTATAGGGGACCCACAGAGCATAACCACACTTGAGAAAAAAATAGGGCAGACTTTTATCACCGTTCGATTATACGTCTGTCCCCCAAATTTTTAAGAATGATTTAACTAAGGGAAGTTCACTTTATACGCAATAAAAAATTATATCATAAGTAGGAGAGTTTGACAAAAGACACAATTTGGCTTCTGTCCGTTCAAATCTTCAAATTTCTCAGATTGTCTATGAAGGCGTTTAATTTAAGTTATTTTTGACTTCTTAAAGTTAGCATATTTATTTCGGGTGGATTCAAGAATCGGAACTTCAAAAAGAAAATCGCATCACTGCTCCCAAGGCCGGTGCTTACATATTGCTGTACTCTTTGATAGTTCCACAATCCTTTGACCCGATCCTGCGGAGGAAATAAACCGCCCCAAGGGTAATATGGATCAGGAACGAATAGCGCACCGATGATTGGCAACCGAATTTGCCCGCCATGGTAATGACCTGCCATAATTAAATCATAGTTGTGAAAGGTATATTTCTCATCAGCCTTTAGATCATCGATTTTTGCATCAGGAATAGGGTAGTGGTTTAGAGCAATCAGGACGTCTGAATCGGTCAAGGTGTTCAATGTGGATAATTTTTGTAAAAGCTGCTGTTGCTTAGGGCCAATTTTAATCTTGCTTCGTCCTTGATCAACTTTGGTCCGAATTGAGTTCTCAAAATAGGTAAAATATAATGCAGCATCATCTCGTTTTACTGTTTGGACGGAATCCAGTAGCTGAACTCCTCTTTCCTCCAATCCCTTAACAAAATCATCCTTTTCCTTCGGATAATCCGAGCCAAGAATATAGCTTTCCGGATCCGTATTCCCAGGAACAAAAAAGGCAATCTCCTTGTTGTCGATCCCCTCCAATAATGTATAAACTGGTTCATAATTTGTACTTTTCGGATCATCAAGCAAATCTCCAGTAAAAACGATAGCATCATAATCAACCGAATTAATGGCTTCCAGCAATTTTTCCTGATGATCCCCAAACTTCCTTTCATGAAGATCCGTGATTTGCAGGATCGTGAAGCCATCGAATTCTTCCGGCAGACTATTGATTGAAATGGTTTCTTGGACGGTGATGATGCGGTTGTTGTCGTGGATGGTGTAGATGCTTAATAGGATAATACAAACGGTAAAGACCATTCCGATGAGAAGGAATAATTTTTTTCTGATTGGAATTTTCACAATGTTACGTTCTCTCCTTGATTTTAGGCACTAGGTTTCCATCTGAAAGGAAATCCTTTTTTTCTATTATATAGATTTCTTAATTTCCTATTTAGTGGTTTTTCCAATAGGACATGAATAATTGAACCAAAAATAATCGAAAAGACGATCAATAAAATGGCCAGCAAAAAATTAGGGATTTTCAGGATTGTCATAGAACTAAGGATAATGCTTAATGCTGACATACACGTGAAATGTGTTAAATAAATGGAAAATGAGGCATCTCCTAGAAATTTGGCCATTTTTGGTATTGTAATTTCTCTCTGTAGATCAATGGAAGAAAACCCAATAAGTAAAAAGATTGAAGATATGGTTGTTGTTATTTGCAAGTCTATATTAAAATAACCAAATTCTTCATTTATCCATGATAGCGGGAAACCGATTAATCCCGTAAAAATCATCACCTTTGATATACCCATTTGAATTGGTATTTTTGTAACCAAATAGGCACAAGCAACTCCTAATAAAAAGATCAAATTATTAAAACTAAATAAGAAGTTGATGAAATAATGCGAACTCTTTAGCACTTCTATGCTAAAGAGTAATGAAAGAAATCCCCATACAGCCGGAATAAATACTGATACAAATTTTTTTTCAAAGAAAGATAGGGAAATAATTAAATAGAAAAAAACCGTATGCGATAAGGACCAAGCCACACTTAATATTGGATATTCATCATCTGGATAAAGGAGAAACGAAGCGATGATATGACCGATGTGCCTCTCATTTCCTGAACCTAAGCTTGGAAAGATAAAATACACAGGCAAAATACAAAGGGTTAATATCCAATAAAACGGATAAATACGTATGAATCTCTTGTATAAGTAATCCTTAACTTTTCCTTGATTTCCAAAATCCTTATGGTATAGGTAGTAGACCATAAAGCCTGAAAGGGCAAAAAAGTAGTACACTCCACCAGAACGTGCAACATGTGGCAAATGTAAGAAATCGTAATGGAAGTAGGTAGCCATAAAAGCTTTTGCATGTAATAAAATCACAAATAGCGGCACTAACGCTCTAGAGAACTGGATTAAGTTTAATTGCTTTCTCATAAGAGACCTATCCTTTCACTTGGGGATCTAATTGTGAAGTCATTAATTGTCTTTTTGCTTGCAGTTTTTTCAGAGCTGAGTGAATCGGTTTCTCGATCAATACATGAAACATGGAACCGATTATTATGGATGATAATATCAAAATGGAAGCGAGTAAAATGTTCGGTAATTCCCGAATTGGAGAAGAACCAAATAGATTACTAATAAGAGACATACACGAAAATTGCGTTAAGTAAATGGAGAAAGATGCATTCCCGAGAAAATGAGCAAGCCTTGGAAGCTTAATCTCCTTCTGTAAATCTATGGATGCAAATCCTAATATCAAAATAATGGAAGAAAAAGTAGTACTATACTGAAGATCGATATTTACATAACCATATTGAGTGTTTAGCCAAGATAAAGGAAACCCAAGTATTCCGAAAATGACAGATAAGACGGATAGAGAAGTAGGAAATCGAAATTGTGTAACCATATATCCACAGATAATACCGGACAGAAAGATAAGATTGTTGAAATTAAATAAGAAATTTACAATAAAAACAGAACTAGATAAAATCTGAAGGCCGAATAATAATGAAAAAAAGCCCCATACAAATAGCAGGGCTTTTGAAAACAATCTATGAGTTAAGAACAGTAGGGAGAACATTAAGTAATAAAATACGGTATATACAAGTGACCAAGCCGGTGGTAATATTGGCTCAATTTCATACGGCATTAAAAGAAGAGATGTAATAATAGTCCCCATTTCTTTATTTTGCCCAGTGCCTAAGCCTAAAAGGATTGAAGTAAAGGGTAAAACACTGAGAGTCAAAATCCAGTAAAATGGGTATATCCTTATCCATCTGCCATATAAGAATTTTGAAATAATCCTTGGATTGCCAAAGTCCTTATGATATAAGTAATACATCATAAATCCTGATAGAGCGAAAAAGTAATACACTCCGCCGGACTTTTGGACATTTAATAAAAAGGGAAATCCATTTCCAAAATAATTGACCATAAATGCATCGGCATGTAATAGCATGACAAATAGCGGCACTATTACCCTCGAAAATTGTATTAAATTCAGCTGTTTCCGCATTCGAAAGCGTCCTTTCAAGTCAGATTTTTTACAGAACTAAATAATTGTCATATTTAACAAGTGTTGTTCCCTCTTTATAGTCTGGACTATTTTCAGTGTTTGCTCTTCCGCTTAGATTATTAATAATGTTCTTAACAAAATTCTGACCCATTTCATGAGCATGAAGATATCCCCCGCCAAATCTTGGATTAATCTCGGAGATAATATATTTATCCTCCTTCTTGAAGCAGTCAATATCAATAGGACCTGAAGGATTAAGGACATCGATTAGTTTTCCAACCAATGCTTTGAGTTCTGGATCCTTAACTGATATGGATTTGTCTGTTTCTCCAGCTCTCATCTTTATTTTTCTTTTCATAAAGATATTTGAAGGTTTATTTGTGATTAGATCGATATAGCAATCCACGCCATATTCCTCCCCATTAATAAATGGCTGGATAACCATTTCCTCATTCCTATATTCCTCAAGTTGCTTTAGGCTAGTAACCATGCTAATACCTATGCTTGCACTGCCTTTCCGTGGCTTCACGATAAGGGGAAATTGCAGCTCTCTTATTTTAATTGCATTCATAACCTCATTTAGGTTCACATAGGTTGGAACTGCTGGGATTTCTCGCTTTCTTAAAAACTCATATGTTTGATATTTATCGAAACAAATATCCACGATTTTTTTCTCTGAAACAATTACCTCAATACCATCCTGAGCAAATTCATCCTTAAAGCCTGCCAGTAATGAAAGCTCTGGATCAATTAAGGATAGTACAGCATTAATTTGATATTTATGACAATGATATTTGATATGGCTGATATACTCTTGATGATCGATACGCGGTACAATTTCATAAGCATCTGCATGATATAATGCTGGCGCAGTTGGATCACAATCTACAGCTACAACCATTCCATTTATTTGGTTAAGCTCTTTTCGAAAATACTCAACCAATTTTACCCTACGCCCCACACTGCATATTAAAATATTCATGTGTTTCTCCTTTTTCAAAAACTTAATTTAAGCCCTTAAATATGCCCCTATTAAAACCAAAAATCCAAGCATGATTAATATGCTTGGAAACATAATAAGATATCGTTTTTGAATCTGATGAATCATAGGAATAAAAAAAACGATTAATAAGGAAATGATCACCATTAGGATTCCGGAATACCGTAAAGTTAGTAAGGTGTACACCAAATAAATAATTGGTGCAACAAATACTAGTGGCATCATAGCCAAAATTAGAGAGATTATTTTTTTGCTAAAGCTGTACTCCCCTCTCAGAAATAGAATTATATTAAAGCAGAGAAGCCCAAAAAGGAAGGGCCAAAGAAAAGCATAGCTGGAGCCCTTGAGAAAGGTGCTGCTCAAACATACCAAAATAAGCCAGACGCAAAATCCACCCATAGTTATGTCTTTCACATCAATTCTTTTTGAAGCAAAATTATACAAAATTAAGATGAGCCCAAACATAAGAAATATCATACTCGTAAACACAGGATTACTGATGCTGGGATGGGCACTAAGAGTCCATACATCCACTCCTGTTATCAAAGATATAACGGTTACTATGCCTTTTCCGAAAAAATAGGCTATGCCAAAAATAAATAAAAATATAAAAAGCCCTAGGCTGCTCCCTGTTAATGTCAGACTTTTTCGTAAGTACCCCTGAAGAAATGTTAAAGTATAAAAAATCACCGCTAAAAACATAAGAGGTAGCACAAGCTTTTCACTATAGCTTACGACCTTTTTTCCAATCAGATTAAAATATAGGCTCTCCCCGTCCTCCTGTGCTATTAACTCCATATTCCCAAAATGTCGAACAAGATCTAGCATATTTTCTCCGTGGTGCTGGAGGCTTTTCAAATTTAGCTGTTCCACCGTGTCCTCTTGTGTATGATAGCTGTAGATGCTGTCGAAAAAACCAAAATTTAATCCATACATTCCCGTGGGCTTATATATCGAAAGATCTGTGTCATTTGGCATCGCCTTATACAAATCACTAATAAATGAATGGGTGATAGGATTTGAAGCTCCCTTTGCAAACTCTGCTACCAATCTCTCATTTTGCTCGTTCATCTCAAACAATACTGATGGACCACTGCTTCCTCTTGCCTCAAAATTTAAAACAAGATCAACTTCCTCAGCCCATGGATGTTTTTTAACAAATGCTTGTGCACCTAAAAGACCAATTTCTTCTCCATCAGAAATCAGAATGATCATATCATTTTTTAACGGAGTAGATTCCCTTAATGCCCTTATGGTTTCAAGAATGGCTGCCACACCTGATCCTGCATCAGCAGCACCAGGACTATTTGCATCTGAATCATAATGGGAAGTAATCATAATCGTCCCTGTAGATTCATCACCGGGTATTCGTGCCACAATATTCTCAACCTTACCTTCATAGGGTAGACCCCATACCGTTAAATTTCCCTCTACTATCTGTATTTCTGGTGAAAGACCAAGGCCGGTTAATTCCGACAACAAATAATCTCTTACACGGTCATGCTCGACTGAGCCAATTGGTCTTGGCTTATTCGCAATCTGTTCTAAAAACTGCATCGCTCGCTCAGCAGAAAACTGCTCCTTTCCTGAACTTTGTGGCAAAACCTCTGGCATTTGAAACTGAAGGAGCCCGATCCAAATAGAAAGTATGCTTGCAGTTACTATTACGAAAATGAGAATAAGGTTTTTCAGGAATAAGCTTCTTTTAATAGGCATAGGTACTGCTGTCGTCACTTCCTCATTCATACATGTTCCTCCATTAAAAACTGTATAGCTCTTCGTTAAAAAACTGCTTAAAAGTTTCTTTCTCTCTAGCCACCAAAATTTCATTTTTCTCTAAAACTAGTATCCCAGGCCTTTCTTTTATAAACGGGGGATTAAAGACAATCGTATAGGCACCGACATTCTCGAAAATAAGGTAATCACCTTTATCAGGCATTTCCCCAAATAAATTGTAAGCAAGATAATCTTTCTCCATACATGTGTAACCAACTACATGATAGTGATGATCGTCTCGTTTCCTTTCCTTACCTGTAATCACTTTCATCGGGAGATTATTTCTGTGCATAGTCGGCTTAATATTATGGACGCTTCCATCGACTAATACGAATTGATGGTGCTTAATACTTTTCACCTCGATAACTTTTGAAACAAAACTCATCACATTCGCCACCATCGCAACCCCAGGTTCCAATATGAGTATGGGTCTATGGTTTTGATCTGGAAATTCTTTGTTCATAACCGAGCAAATTACTTCTGCATAATCATCAAAGGAAGGTGCGTCTAATTGAAAAGAGTTCGGCAGTTCTCCATAAATCCCACCGCCAATATCAATAAATTCCAAAGTTTCATTAATATATTCCTTTGCTAGATGACAGAGTCTTTCTGTTTTCCTTAGGTAGGATTCGACTGTTCTATTCCGAGTCGAAAAATGACCATGAAGGCCTATTATTCGAATATTTTTCTCTCTTTTAAGCTCGGAAATAGCTATATTTAAATCTCCATTCTCCACACAGATTCCAAATCTACTGACCTCATACCCATCCTGAAGGATACTCATACCATTCTCTGACAAATCAAAGTTCAATCGAACACCAACTGAAATATCCTTGTGACGATGATTCTGAGCATACTCCCTCACATACTCAATTTCGTACATGGAATCGAGATTTACGATACTAGCGTTTTCTAGTGCAAGAAAAATATCCTCCTTACTTTTTAATGGCCCATTAAAGATAATTTTTTTTGGATTCTCCCCTATACGTATCGCTAAATCATATTCCAATCTCGAAACTACCTCTGCATAGGCACCAAGCTTTGAAAGCTCCTTGCAAAGATAAGGAAGATAGTTGGTTTTATAGGAGTAGCCAATAATAAAATTCTCATACCGACTCTGAAAAGCATGGTTCATTTTTCGATAATTATCCTTTAGCTTCCCTGTGTCCAACACATAGTAGGAAGAGCCATGTTTTTCCTCTAACTGATGCAAAGTTTGATAATCCCATAAAAAGACATTCTTATTCTCTTTAAAAATACTCTTCAATACAATCCCCCTAATTTCTCTCTCCCTACCTAAGAATGGGCAAGTTCTCGATCCTTAAGACTTATATTGTGAACAAAATAATCTACAATTTCGTTGTCAATTTTGCAATCAAACTTTCTTGCAAAAAACATATTCGAATTTTCAATGGCAGTAATATCATCCTTTCGAAGATACTGAGGCGAATTTCTCTCGTTTAATGCTTCTCCCCATTTCAAGTAGAAAAGGTTGTTATTCACCATATCCGTTTTATAATGGGAATTCATAACAATTGTTTGAAAAAAGCTCTCGTCTGGAACTAGTGTATTTTCGAAGAAGGAGTAATACCATGTATTTTCCTGTAAAAAATTTAGAATATACTTGACTACTTCAAGTGGCATCGTAAACCATTGGGATCCCTTATAAATGGAATATTCATCTGGAAAGGGATTTCGATTAGGGATGATATTAATTCCTTTGCTATAGAGAGTCAATAGAACTCGTCTCAATATCCTGATTGGATGGTAATTTGCATAACGTTTTCTCATTATTTTTGGCCATTGTATTTTTACTAATCCTAATTCACTATGACTGAGCTCTCGATATCCCATATAAATATTATTACGACTAGTCATTAAGAATTCTTTAAAACCATCGTTTACCAGTAAATCCTGACCACTCCTTAAACAAACGAAATCATAGTTTTTTCCCGATAATACCACTTCCTTAAGTAAAAGCAGAGTTGCTTCTACCTGACTTATATCACCCCATTCAATATCTACACTTTCCTCAAGCACTTTTACATTTGAATTCAGGACAATTTTATCCTTCATATCACTATAGCTTTTCCGATCTATATGGACATAAACGTCTGCTTGCTTACTGCCCAAAAGCTGAAGTATAAATTTGTTTACTTGTTCAGGATGATTGTGTACCTGTAAAATAAAGGCTGTTCGCTGCATAATTGAACCCCACTTTTAAAAATAAAGTTATCTTTATTAAATTTAAATAAATTCTTAATAAAGGACATTTTCGCAGGAATTTTCCCCCAAACCAATAGAGTTTCCAATTAAATCGTAACTCCCTAATAATTCATTGAAATTTTCCTTTGAATTAAACATTAGTACGTCGATAATAGATAGCCAAGGAACGAACTCTTTTCCTTGGGGATACACAATTGGTTTTGACTTAATAAAGCTTAGTCTAACTCCATGTCTAAGAAAACTCTCTTCATTATAAAGTTCTAGACCACCAATCGGATTAATATAATGAGAGGCTTTAAGCCGCTTATTAATTTCGATAACCCGCTCCTCACCTTTTAAGTGATTCTTTTTTTCGATTTTTGAAGACATTACAATTGGTGTTGAAATATTTAAATACTCACAAACTTTTGTTAAGCTTCTAGTTATTAATTTTGAGATATCATCTTCAGGGTTTATTTCCAATATTTCTTCTACAAGTTTAGTAACTTCAAAATAATATGGTGCCTTCCCATAGCTAGCTTTTAATATCCGAAGAAGCCTCTTTTTTTCTTCAACAAAAGCATCAGAAAAATATCTTTGATTGATATTTAAAGATGATGATGCTTTTTTCAAACTAAAGGTGAATAAAAAAGGACTACCGTTAACCAGTATCCTATTCCGATTAATCCATCCTCCTTTAATAAATTGAACATCATCATGGACAACAAATAGATCTACAGCTTTTATGAGCTGAAAATAGCCAATATAAGGAAATAAATAGGGTTGCATGATTGCGACCTTCATAGGTTCTCCTTTTAGTATTATTTTGTTTTTTTGAGTAATTGATTTTCTATTGAACTTTGAGTTTCTCTCTTTGTTGAAGATAATAATGGACAGTTCCGGTTATTCCTCTATCAAATCCATATTTAATCTGAAATCCTAATTCTCTTTGTAACTTTGAATCATTAATTGCATATCGAAAATCATGACCGGGACGATCGTGAACAAAACTAATTAGCTGCTTATAACTTGTAGTTCCACATTCGTTTTTTCCTAATGGAATTAACTCATCAAGAACATCACAAACAGTTTGCGCTATTTCTATATTTGTTCTTTCATTGTGCCCCCCAATCAAATATGTCTCACCAGCTTTCCCTTCCAAATACACCTGTTCTATAGCCCGACAATGATCCATCACATACAACCAATCCCGTACGTTTTGACCATTTCCGTAAATTGGGATAGGTTCAAGAGCCAGTGCTTTGCGAATAATGGTTGGAATTAGTTTTTCCTCATGCTGCCTTGGGCCGTAATTATTGGAGCAATTGGTTGTTACTACATTCATCCCATATGTGTGAAAATAGCTTCGTACAAGCATATCTGACGATGCTTTACTAGCTGAATAAGGACTGTTTGGAGCATATGCAGTATCCTCAGTGAAGTAACCATCTTTTCCAAGAGAGCCGTATACCTCATCAGTTGAAATATGATAGAACCTCGCATTCATATATTCCTTCTTATAAGAATTCACTCCATCCATCCAGAAATTCCGTGCTGCTTCAAGCAAAGTAAACGTACCCAATACATTGGTTTCTACAAAGGATCTTGGATTTGTTATTGAATTATCTACATGTGACTCTGCTGCGAAATGAATGACTCCATCAATTTCGTACTCACTAAATACTTTTTCAACAAGTGACAGATCACAGATGTCACCCTTTATAAAAAAATGACGAGGATCATCCATACAACATTCCAGGTTTTCAAGATTCCCAGCGTAGGTTAGCTTATCAAGATTAATAATTCGAATATCATTATGTTTTTCCAACATATATAAAATAAAATTGGAGCCGATAAACCCGGCTCCTCCTGTAACAAGTAAGTTCATAACGCTCTCTCCATCATTTATTTTATAATGCCCTTGCCATTTCCTTTTCCAAAATTAGAGTTGCGATTCTATCTACCTCTTCTAGTTTTAAATCACTAAATAGAGGCAGACATAAGATTCGCTTTGAAATTTTCTCCGATATAGGACAATCATGTCTTTCTTGCAAATAAGGAAGTTCATTAAGTGATGGGTAAAAATATCTTCTTGACTCGATACCATTCTTCCTCAATAAGCATTGAGTACTTAACAACTCCTCCTCCGTTTCAAAAATCAGAGGATAATAGGAGTAGTTGTAAATCACATCTTCTGGGATATGCGGTCTGGCAAATCTGTTAAGAAGGAGGTCATCATACGCTTTAGATAATCGTTTTCTTTTTAAAATGATCTCCTCTATATACTTAAGATTGCATAGCCCCATCGCAGCATGAAACTCCGAATTTTTTCCGTTAATTCCAACCAAAATATGCTCTTCCCCTGTAAATCCGAAGCTCCTTAACAATTTAAGAGATTGTTCCAGTTCTTGACCACAATTATTAACGACCGCTCCACCTTCAATTGTATGAAACAGCTTTGTAGCATGAAAACTGAGTATAGCAATGTCTCCATAGGAGAGCAACGACCTCCCTTTGTATTGAACACCAAAGGCATGAGCTGCGTCATATATAATTTTAAGTCCATATTTTGTAGCAACCTCTTCAATTTTCTCCACATCACAAGGAATTCCAAATACATGGGTCGCCAAAATCGCTTCCGTCTCCTCGGTAATCGCCGCTTCAATTTTCGTCGAGTCAATGCATAATGTCTGTGGATCAATGTCAACGAAAACTGGTCGGCATTGCTCCCAGAGAATCGAAGTAGTTGTCGCTACAAACGAAAAAGGAGTTGTTATGATTTCCTTTGTAAGGCCAAGGGATTTAAGCGCCAGCTGCAAAGCAATCGTTCCATTACTAACATAATGAAGGGAAGGGAGGAGTAAATGTCTTCTTAATTCCACTTCAAGTCTCTGAACAAAAGGACCGTTATTCGTCAACCACTTTGTATTCCAAAGTTCAGTAATTAAGAAATCATATTCATCCTTGGGAGGCAGAAAGGGCTGCGAGACTGGAATCATTTCTAAACCTCCCATGAACTAGATCGTGCAGATAAGCACCATAATCATTTTTATATTGAAGGGCTCGTGCTAAAACATCCTCACTAGATATCCAATTATTGCGATAGCTAATTTCCTCAAGGCAAGCAATTTTGTAGCCTTGTCTTTTCTCAATTGTCTCAACAAATTGACTTGCACCTATGAAGCTTTCAAAGGTTCCTGTGTCTAGCCAGGCAAAGCCACGCCCAAGCACACCAACCTTCAACTGCTTCCTTCTTAAATAGTCTCTGTTAATATCTGTGATTTCAAGCTCTCCCCGAGCTGAAGGTTTCACATTTTTTGCAATCTCGACGACACGATGATCATAAAAATATAACCCTGTTACTGCATAATTTGATTTTGGATTTAGCGGCTTTTCTTCAATAGATAAAGCGTTGTAATTATTATCGAATTCCACTACCCCAAACCGCTCTGGATCCTTAACCTGATACCCAAAAACAATCGCACCTTCCTTTAATTCGGCCGCAATCTTCAATATTGGTGTAAACCCCTGTCCGTAAAAAATGTTGTCTCCAAGAATTAGACAGACGGGAGAATTGCTAATGAAGCTCTCCCCAATAATAAAAGCATCCGCTAAACCGCGCGGATGCTCTTGTACAGCATATTCTAGTGTAATCCCCCATTTTGAACCATTACCTAATAAATCCTGAAACAAAGGTAAATCCTTTGGAGTCGAAATAATTAGAATTTCTTTAATTCCAGCCAACATGAGAACAGATAATGGATAATAAATCATGGGCTTATCATAGATTGGTAGCAGTTGCTTTGATATCGCTTGAGTAATAGGATAAAGCCTAGTCCCACTGCCTCCAGCAAGAATGATTCCTTTCATAGTATCACCTTCCTCTTCAAATCCTCGAAAAGTTCAAAGTTTGATTATAAGTCTCTAACAATAATATACGTCTTATTTACCGTTTCACATTCTATTTGAAATTTAAATCTAAACAGAAATTTTAACCATCTTGAATTTACTTTATGAATCTCTGCCTTGAATTTCTCCATCCCTATTTCTTTTGCAAATTCGAGACCAAAATTCACCAAATTAGCTATTAAATTTCCCCCACGGTATGATGGTATAATCCCAATTGTACTCGTGTAAGCAGTTTTAGTAACAAAATCATTTGCATAGATGGAAAGCACACCTATATCAGAATTTCCATCTGTTAAAATAAAATTGTATCCATGCTCAATTAATTTTTTTGCATATCTATGTAGTTTTTCTTTATTATCAGTCGGAAATAAAAAATTAGAATCTATGTTGACAATCCCTTTGGCCAGTCTCTCAATATCGTCTGCGCTTTTGCCCAGTAATATTAATTCAATACCTTCCCCTGAAAAAATGTCTCGATAGTGTTGTAAACAACTTATCTTAACTTTCATACATTTTTACCTCCTTTGATTTAAGCTTTCTAATTGAGAACCAAATGAATATAACGAGGAATGCACAATTAAATAATTTTATAATTATCATCGCATAACTAGCCCCTAGGAATTCCCAGTTATCTATGAATAACAAGAAAATAAAAATTCCCGCAACAGCAACCATTATTTGAATTGAAAGAAGTGATTTGGATTTATCTTGGACAATAAGGATAACTGTCAATGCATAAGATAATAAGAGAAAGAAATTACTCCAAATCATAATCTTGGCAAACTGATAGGAGTCTGTATAACGACCGCTTGTTAATAAAGATATAAACGGTTCCGAAAATATTGAGAAAATAATATTAACAACTATTAAAAAACCAAAAACAAGCCCAACAATCTGTAGAAAGTTTTTAAATCTCTTTTTGCTCGCATTCTTATATAGATCTGGTTCAAAAGCTTGATATACTGCAGAACCTAGTGCGAAGAGTATTCCAGACATTTTGAGCCCTATATTATATAAAGCGAAAGAATCAATATCATTTTGTCTTTCCAAAATAAGCCGATCAATATAGGTTGTTGGTATATCCAGTAATGCTATTAAAATTAGCGGAAAACAAAATGACAATGCTTTCTTAATAAGTTGAAAATCAAATTTAACCTTTTTAAACATGATTTTTATGGCTACAATACCCAATATTATTTGGGCTAATAGGCTTCCTATCATTCTACCGGAAGCACCTAGGTTGAATATAATCACCAAATACAAGCCAAAAATTATCGGTAGTACCACACTAATACTTTGAAGGATAAAGAATTTTAGCCCTTGCTTTCTTAGCTTATAGTCAATCCCCAAAAATGAAACAAAGATAGAAAAGTAAATGGCCCCTAACGATAAAATTCCATACGGAAAAATAGGAAAGGTGACCTTCGCCGAATTAAAATATATGAATAGAAGGATTAGCCCTACTAGGATAATGCAGATGTTGATAAAAGATAAAAACATTACTAATGTTGCCCTAACTTCCTTATTCTCTTCATCCGACCGCTTAAAAAAATCCTTCATATAAAAAGAATAAAAAGATAGATTCATAATCGGCAAGAAAATCTGGGCAATTGCATCAAAATACCCCGTAACCGCAAAATCAAAAGAGCTAAAATTCTTCGAGAAAATAGGGAAGGTAATGAGATTAATAAATAGCCCTATAATAGAAGGCATAAAAAAATAAACGATATTCTTTATATTCACTGCATAAGCATTTAAAATATCTCTCAGATTAGCTACATGAATATTGATAAAATTTTTTAATGCAGCCACTTATAACCCGTACCTTTCAAAAATTTCAACGTACTTCTTTGCTGTATTCTCATTTTTTAAGTACTCAACGATCTGTCTCCCTGCGTTCCCGTGCTCCAAAAATAATGCTGGTTTTTCTATATATTTTTCAATGGCTTCAGCAAAAGACTCAATTTCCAAATTACAAATAAAACAATTCTCACTATCTCTAGCATAGAATTCCAAATGATTTATCTGATTGCTAACAACAATTCCCATTCCTGAAGCTGTTGCCTCCACAATTGTTCCGTTACCATTTGAATAGGTTGCAGGGAGAATTAATATATCTGCCCCTTCATATATCTTGTGCATATTATTCCAAGAATCTATTTGTGTTATGAACTCAATATCCTGCAAACTTTCGGTTTTAATATACTTAATACACTCAGATCTTAATGGGCCATCATTGTTTATTAACATTCGAATATTAGGATATTTTTCTTTAAGAACTTTAAACACTTCTAGAGCAAATAAAGGCTGATAACGGTCGATCAATCTATTGGCAAAAAGTAATGTATAATCCTTATTAGGTTTTTCCGCCCTAAGCGTATGTTCAAAATACATCTCTATGTCTAAAGGATACATTGCACATGTTACCTTTGATTTTTCGAATTCGATTTCCTCGATAAATTGTGCCTCCGCCACAGTTCCCATTCCTACATATAGATCTGCTCTTGAGAATAATTTCTTAATCCATTTTAATTTCCTTGAAGAATTTACTTTATTCATCAAAGATTGTGATTGGTCTCGATCACTGCTTACATTTCTTAATGGTTCACTCATTATTATCACTTTCTTATTGAAAAATTTAGCGAATATTAATAATAGCCAGTGCCACCTCATAAATCCTCCTAACATAACGATATCGGGTTTAAAACGTATAAGTTCTGAGAAAACACCAAAAGAAAAATAACCTACCTTTGGGAACACACCTGAAAATCTAAGTATTTTACATTTTTCTCCCAATGGTATTTCCCACCATTTTGGGCGCTCTGCTTCTCTTCTAACATAAAACCAAAACTCTGTATCAAAGTGTTTTTGGAGTGAATAACAAAACTTAACTTGGTAGGGAGCGGCCATATTACTAATAAAGACCAATTTCTTTTTCATAAAACACTCTCCTAAAAATATGTTCAGAACTAAATATAGAAAGGTATGATAGCTATTTTGTTAACGTATGATATATTTCTATTAATCTCTCATTATTCAGCTCCCGATCATGCGTTTTTTTCGCCTTATTTCTTGCATTTTTGGAGAATTTTAACGCTATCTCATCGTCCCCAAAAATTTCACAAATAAAATGAGCAAGCATATAAGGAGCGTCCCCTTGATAAACATAACCTTCTTCTTTATGAATTAATAAATCAGAAATTCCACCAACATCGGCTGAAACAGAGGGAACACCTAGTAGCATAGCTTCCCCCAAGGAATTAGGACTGTTTTCGATAGATGAAGGACAAACAAATACATGTGAGCCTAAATATCTATTGCACATTTCCTTTTCATTTAAGATACCAGTAAAAATAATCTTAGAATGTAAGTTATATTTCTTAATAAGGGTTTGGATGTATTTTCCATATGGGGTCAATTTTAATTTTTCTATCAGTGTGCTGGTGTTAGTAATATTTGGACCGCCTACATATAGTTTGCATTCCGGAAAACGTCTTAATATTTGTGGCATGGCTTCGATCATAAAATGTAGCCCTTTTACAGGGTAACTCCCTTGGCTTAGAAAAATTGAAAATCTTTCACAAGTGTTTATATCCCATTGATTCTCATAAAACTCATTTCTCAGTGTTTCATTACAATGAAAATACTGTAAATTGGGATTAATTTGTGTGCAACAAGCTTTATCCCAAGTTGTTCTTCCAATCACGTAGTCTACTTTTCTCAATGCTTCTATTTCATATTTGCCTCTTTTAAAAAATTTTCTTTGCTGCTGCCTTATGTTATTCATTGTCACAAGTGCTCTAAATGTATAGCTTTTCTGTACCTTTGAAGGTAAACTAGCCAGGTAATGTTTTGCGATGACTGACACCAAACCTTGAATTGAAATAATGACTTTTATATTTTTTTCTTTACACAAATTTACTACTGCAAGAGTATGAGAATACTCGGTTCCAAAAATATGAACGTAATCTGGGGTAACTTGGTTAATCATTTCTTTCAAATAATTGTTTCTTTCAATCGATCTACTAGAAGTATTTACAGCAGGAAAAGCAAAATAAGTTATTTTTTTTCCTTTAAGAGTCTTTATTTTGTTAAGCCCTTTTTTAGGAAATGCAATATTAAGATTTATTTTTTCCATATTAGACAGAATAGATGAGGAGTTCTCGAGCCAACCAGCAAACGGAAGAGCCTTTTCATTCATTAATTCACTTGCTTCAGGAAGGGGAATATTAACAATCCACATTAAATTCATCCTAGCACCCCCTTTGAGAAAATTTTTGATAATAGTGTTCAAAAAATAAGGAGAACTCTATACACTCCCCATTTTCTATTTCTTTAAAAAAGCATAGGGTAAGAAAGGAAGTGTAGGTACAATAACAAAAATGGAAAATCCTATTTCATAAATTGTAATAGTAGGATTTATAAATCCAAAGACAATAAATAATATGTTTACAATCAATAAGTAGATAAAGTAAGGATGATTGAAATAAAACAATAATTGTCTTCTTAAGATTAAATAAATTCCTATAAATAAAGGAAGCGATCCAAATAATCCATAATACGCCATTAGATCAAGCCATCCTGAATGACCCCCAATTACTGCATTCATTTGGTTTCCAAAAGGGCCATAAATTCCGAATAGAGGATTATCTAGAAATGTTTGGAAGGAGCTTAAATATAGTTGAACTCTATATGATGTCTGAGCACCTGTACTTTCCGTCAAGAATCCTTGAGCAAAATCAAGGAATTTTACCCTGATCGTATCATTTTCTTGAAATAGGTTAGCCATATGGATAAAAAATGACCCGATTAAATCTCCAGGAATAAATATTAAGAAGAGTACAGCGAACAAAACCCCAACTATTAAGCTTTTTTTTCCACGAATAAAGAAAACTAAAAATATCCCGACTAATGTGAAAAGCAATGCTATCGTATATGATGCACGGAAAAGCATTAGTAACATCATCACAAAGACAATTATGCTAATCACTTTATGCCAAACATTGTTTGTGCTCGTTTTTTTAGAAAAGAAGTATATCAAAGGTATAATAATGAATACGGAGCTATAAACAAACCCGAACCCACCAATTCCAAGGCCATGATAATTTTGTTTAATTGTTTCATCCCCGACTGCCAGCATTCTTGATGCAAGTGGATATTTCTTTAGTCCCAAATACGTTTGTAAGGATGCAATAGCGTAAAAAGAAAGAGAGAATAAGGCGATCTTTCCTAACATTTGAAAATCCTTTTTATAATACATATAGTAGTGAGTTATTAATATACCGCAAATAAATAGAAAAAATAATAGTAGTGCAGCACGTGGTGAGTATGCCCCATAAAAAAAATTCCCTGTAATTATGTAGGGAAAAAAAGTGACCAGCCAACAGCCAATCATTATAATGTCAACTGTGAGATGATCAACAAAGCACTTGTAATCTGTTGTAAGCAGCCAGGTACCAAATAACAAAATGAATAATAATAATCCTACTTTTGAGCTAAGATAGGGCCAACATACAAAGGCACATAGAAATATACAAACAATCTTATTTATTTTATCCACAGGATTAAAGGAAACATTTTTATTTAGAATTGATATTTCAGATTTGGTCATACTTTTGATCTATCCATTTCTTATCATTTTTCTTCCCATACAACTTATAGAACTTCAGATAAATACTTCTGGATTTTTCGCTTGTTTTGCTCAATTGAATGTTTTTCCCGAACAATTTCAATTCCTAATTTTTTAAATCTACTATTATCTAATTCTGAGCTCATTTTAAGAAGAATATCTGTTATGTTTTCCTTCTTTTGCGAGGTTATTACATAAGGCAAATCCAGTTTCTTTAAGTATTTTATGGATGAAATATCACTTGGCCCCATTGCGAGTATAGTTTTCCCACTTGCTAAATATTCAGGTATTTTGGTGCTTATTGAAAGCCTAGTTTTTTGTTTCATTTTTCTATCGAAACTCTCCACATGTACCAATACATCATACTTTTGCATTTCATCAATTATTTCGTTTTCTGTTACACTTCCCATATACTTCAAGGATGTTCCATTATTTAAAGAAGTAAAGATTTTTTTATCTGGAAGCTGGTTTGAATAAATGGATAGGCTTATGTTAATTCCTTCCGCCTCTGATATATAGGCACAAGCACTTCCTATCGCTTTAAGTGATTTCCATCTATTCAAGTGCATTCCACCAAAATATGCCATTTTAATATTAGAGTGATTATTTTCTTCAGCAGAAGTAGGGACCCTTGCACTCAAAAACCTTTCAATATCAATTGCATTCATGATTGTAATACATGGTTTTCTCAGCTTATTTGCATACTCTTTACCCATGTCATCACCAATTACAAAAACTTTATTCACATTTCTAAGTGTCTTTTTTAAGACCCTTTTTAATCGGATCCAGTTTATCCACTGAAATAAATCTAACGAATAAGCTGGAGTTAAATAATCATCGGTGTAATACAAATAGATGGGAATAGAGAACTTTGAAGCTATTTGATTGGCAATTTTGTATGAAAAAGTGCTTTCTCCACCAACAAAAAAGATTACTTCAGGTGCATATTCATCTAGCCAATCTTGTAATTTCTGGTTGTTCCACTTATTAGAAGACCAAAGAACATCTCTAAGAAAATTAAAAGCTGACCATTTATTTTGTTTTATGAAAAGAATAGTTCGAGATTGTTCATGACTATGAATTTTAATATTATTTCCTTTAACCCTCTCTCCAATATTCTCTTTCTTACTACGTAGAATGCTAACATCTGTAATTTTAAAGAAGTTATGACACACTGAAAAATTTGGGATCTCATTTTGAAAATACAATTGTGCAATTTTTTCCTTTGGCCAACTTGAGAATATAGATGAAAATGTCTTGCCGTTATTTAATGTGCTACTAAATGCATTGTGACTAATTACTAATACTCTTGGATATCGTTTCTCTTGCAAAACATAACCCTCACTTTTGCGTTAGCTTTCCTTTATTTTCTCCATGTCAAATCGTTTATTATTTTTGTATAACTCTGAATCAACTTCACAACCTTCACCGACACATTCTCATCAAAATAATCATTGGCACGATATGTCCGAACATTTTCCTCCCACATCGCCCGACTTAATTCAACAGCCTGCACAATTGTCTGTTCAGTAATTCCACCAATAACGATGGTTCCCTTATCCAGCACCTCCGGCCGTTCTGTTGAGGTCCGGATTAATACTCCCGGAAAACCGAGAATGGCTGATTCCTCTGATAAGGTCCCGCTATCAGACAGAACCGTGAAGGCATTATGCTGGAGCTTGTTATAGTCAAAAAAACCAAAAGGCTTCAGTTGTCGCACGAGTGGATGGAAAGCAAAGCCTCTTTCCTCAATTCGTTTCCAGCTTCTTGGGTGGGTCGAGTAGATTACAGGCAGCTGGTATGTTTCGGCAATTTGGTTAATGGCATTCATCAGTGAAAGGAAGTTTTCCTCGTTATCGATGTTTTCCTCACGATGAGCAGAAACAAGGATGTATTTACCCTGTTCAAGCCCTAAATGCTGGAGCACTGTACTACTTTGGATCTGTTTCATGCTCTTAGCAAGAACTTCTGTCATCGGCGAGCCCGTCACAAAGATATGCTCTTTCCGAATTCCTTCCGATAATAAATAACGTCGACTGTGCTCTGTATAGGGTAGATTGATATCAGAGACGTGATCGACGATTCTACGATTAATTTCTTCGGGCACATTCAAGTCAAAGCAGCGATTGCCTGCTTCCATGTGAAAAATAGGAATTTTCAAACGCTTAGCGGAAATCGCACTCAAACAGCTATTCGTATCTCCCAGGATTAAGAGAGCATCCGGGTTTTCTTCTAGCAAACATTGATAGGAGGAGGAGATGATATTTCCCATCGTTTCCCCAAGATTTTCTCCAACCACTCCCAAAAAATGATCTGGCTTTCTTAACCCTAATTCCTCAAAGAAAATCTCATTTAAGGTGTAATCCCAGTTTTGTCCTGTATGAACGAGAATATGTTCAAAGTAGCGGTCACAGGCCTTAATCACCTCTGATAGGCGGATAATCTCTGGCCTCGTACCGACAATGGTCATAACCTTAAGCTTCTTCACAACTGTTAAACCTCCACATAATACGTATCCGGCTTTTCTGGGTCAAAGATTTCACATGCCCAGAACAATGTAATGACATCCTCATCCCCTGTATTTTCAATCGAGTGGGTATAGCCGACAGGAATGTCCACAACTTCAGGCACTTCACCATTTACGTGATATTTAATAACTTTATCTGAGTCAATCTTTCTAAAGCGAATGGTCGCCTCTCCTTGAATGACGAGAAATTTCTCCACCTTCGTATGATGCCAGTGATTGCCACGAGTCACCCCTGGTTTTGTCTTAGAGATGAAGATTTGACCAAGCTCTTTTGACTTTATAAATTCCGCCAGCCATCCTCGATTGTCGCTGTTTTTCTTAAGACGATAGGAAAAATTGTCCTCTTCCAAGTAGGACAAAAAGGTGCTATACAAATTGCGGTCAAACTCTTTTTCTAAGGAAGGCATCACAAGTGATTCTCGGTTTGCTTTGAAGGAAAAAAGCTTCTCGGCTAGTTCACCGAGCTTTACTTCATATGTCATAGGAACCGTACAGAATTCTCCGTATTTTGTCGGATTTCCATCAAGGGCGCGCAGAAATTCATTCAACACCTCATCGATATAACACATCGTTAAACTAGTCTCTGGATCGTGAATCTCAATTGGTTCATTACGTGAAATCTTATGACAAAAGGTTGCGACGACGCTGTTATAATTCGGACGACACCATTTTCCAAATAGGTTTGGAAGACGATAAACAAACACCTTTGCTCCAGTTTCCCCACTGTACCTAAACAGTAGTTCTTCGCAGGCCCTCTTGCTGTTTCCATAAGGATTATCCTTGTCAGCCTGGGTAGAAGAAGAGAAAAGGACTGGCGCTTTGTTATTATATTTTTTTAAGAGCCCTAATAGTTTGCTAGTAAAGCCTTCATTCCCTTCTACAAACTCTCTTTTATCAAGCGGTCTATTTACTCCTGCCAAATGAAAGACAAACTGGCATTCTTTTAAATATTGTTCAAGTGTTGACGAATCTGTATCACGGGTTACTTTATAAATGTTTTCATACCCCTTATTGATGAGCTGAGAAATGAGATTTTTCCCAACAAAACCATTTGATCCGGTTACGAGTATTTTCACTTTTTCGCCTGCTCCTCCCTTGATTTCTACATGGCTTCTACTATATACTTCGCCTTCTTTAATTCCTCTTGGATATAGTTTAATTGAAGCAACTTCTCCTTTATTTGCTCAACATTTAGAATTTGCGTGTTGTGGGAGTTATACTCTTTGTCCTCTGAAAGCTTTTCATCACCATTGATAAAATATTTGTCATAATTTAAGTCCCGTTTATCTGCCGGTACGCGGTAAAATCCACCCAGATCCTCGGCAACAGAGTGCTCCTCTCTTGTTAAGAGGGTTTCGTATAATTTTTCTCCATGACGAGTTCCAATCACTTTAATCTCATTGTCCGCCTCAAATAATTCCTTTAAAGCCTGCGCTAAATCTCCAATAAAACAAGCTGGCGCTTTTTGCACCATAATGTCTCCTGCATCCGCATTCTGAAACGCAAAAATGACAAGCTCCACCGCTTCTTCTAAGCTCATGAGGAATCTTGTCATTTTGGGATTAGTGATTGTTAATGGTTTGCCACTCTTAATTTGCTCTACAAACAATGGGATTACAGAACCACGAGATGCCATCACATTGCCATACCTCGTACCGCAGATGAGTGTTTGTTCTGGAGAAGTTGTTTTTGCTTTTGCCACAAACACCTTTTCCATCATCGCTTTCGAGATGCCCATCGCATTGATTGGATAGGCAGCTTTATCCGTTGACAGGCAAATCACCTTTTTAACTTTATATTCAATAGCTGCTGTTAAAACATTGTCTGTACCAAGAATATTGGTTTTTACAGCTTCAAGTGGAAAAAACTCACAAGATGGTACTTGCTTGAATGCCGCTGCATGAAACACATAATCAACCTGATGCATCGCATTTTTTACACTTGTGATATCTCTTACATCGCCTAAATAAAATTTCAGCTTATCATTGCGATATTTTTTTCGCATATCATCTTGTTTTTTTTCATCCCGGGAGAAGATCCGAATTTCTTTTACATCCGTGTCCAAGAACCGCTCCATCACGGCGTTTCCGAAGGAGCCTGTGCCTCCCGTAATAAGTAATATCTTGTCTTTAAACATCAAGTTGCCCCTTTCGCTAATGGTAGGTGTTTCATAATGATGTTGATATTTCTACGAATATCGTAATGCTGTTCAAGAAAATGGCGTCCATTTCGCCCAAGGCGTTCCCTAAGATCTACAGTCGAAGCCAAGCTTTGGGCATTTTTGATAAATCCTTCAATATCACCGCTTTCTGACCAAAGACCACATTCGGAATTAAGGAGGACATCCTTTAAGTCCGTTCTTGAGTCGGTGGCTGCAAGAACTGGAAGCGAATGCTCCATATAGGCGGTTAGCCTCGATGGAAAATTTGGAATGGTAAAACGATGATCTAGGAAAATTAATCCAACATCTGCCACAGATAGTAGCTGATCATATTCTGATTTGGGTAATTCCTTCAGCAAGGTTACATTTTGAGGCATGATTTTTTTTAAATGCTTCCTAATTTTTTCATACTCCGTGCCAGAACCAACAATTAACAAATGGGCATTTTCTATTTGGTAGAAATGATCGATGACCTGTAATAGAAAATCGATTCCCTGTGGTCTCCCTAAATTACCTCCATAGACAAATAGAGTCGAGTCGCTTGGAACATCGTATTTCTCAAATACCTGCCTATCTCCCATTTCTTTGATTTCAATTGGCTCAATCGAATTCGGAAAAATTTCTACCTTTCCCTTCTTTATTTTATGATTGTGCTCGAGTATATACCTCACATTGCCTTCTGACATACAACCAATCTTGTCGGACAATTGATATAGGTTCCTTTCCTTTCTACGAAAGTATCTCCATATGAGACTGCCCTTTTTTAGAATTTCGATATCTACAGCATTTTGTGGAAAAATATCCTTCAGAACTAAATAAGTTTTGCTTCTATGCTTTCGTTTGAAGTACTTAATCACTCTTTCGAATGTAATCGGTGGGGTCGAATACATGACTAAGTCAAAATGTACCCCAGCAAAGTACTTTTTAATCGCCCATAGGTATTGCTCTTCAATCAAAAGCGTGGATATTCCTTTTTCAATGAAGCCTGTTTTGGTAATATTCCCCGTCTTCACTTTAAGGAGCTTAATATTCTTCAAGTCTATTAATTCCGTGGGTAGATTTGTTCTCTTTTCCCTTGGAAACACGACATATACATTCAGCCCTCTTCTTGCAAGTTCTCGCACTAGATCTGTATAAATTCCTCTCTCATGAACATCTTCCATCTCTGACAAAGTTAAAAATAGGACATTCAAAAAATTCACCCTTATTTAAAGAAAAATGATTTTCAAAGGCCGTTGCTTGCACCTTCCTAAAACAAGCCTAATATTTTCTTTCGAATTGGCACTGGCTCTTGATGTTCAAGCTTCTCACCCATTAACAGCGCCTCGGCATTTGTTTTGTAAAACGCTGTAAAGTTCCTACCAAAATCAGCAGATATTCGCCGGTAGGCCTCTTGCAATGAAAAGCCTCTGGAGCTACAGTTATGTGCATCTGATGCAATGAAATGAACCATGTGATGTTCGATCAGCTTCTCTGAAAGAGCTTTAGCCTTTTTTCCAAAATTGCCTAGTACACTTGCAGCGGTTACTTGAACGAGAGCGCCCTCATGAATAAGTTCATATAGCAGATTCGGCTCTTCCTCAATCCCCTTATTTCTCTCTGGATGGGCAATGATTGGCACAATTCCCTTTAATCTTAGCTCATACACTGCATGATGAATATTGGGTGGCACCCCTCCTGCTGATAGCTCTAGTAATAGATATCTTCCTTTATCATTAAGAGTAAGTACCTCTTTTTCAAATAGCTTGAACATATCCCGATGCAATCTTAACTCCTGTCCAGGATGAATCGATAAAGGGATTCCTTCATTCTGTAAGTACTTTTGATACTGCCGAATAGCGTTCCGTATCTTTTCCTTTGGATTTTCATAAACCCCATTCATGTGATGAGGAGTGGCTATGAGGTCAGTGATCCCATTACTTACTGCAGCAACTGCCATTTCGATAAACTCCGCTATTTGAGGAGGTCCGTCATCCACACCAGGTATGATATGGGAATGGATGTCAACCACGCTTATCCCTCCTTAGTCATCAACTAACTCATTCTATTAATCTAACTATACTGGCTATAATATTCCGTCTTCTTCGATTCGACCCCATTCACAACAACCCCAAGGATCCTTGATTTTGCTTTTTCAAGGAGTTCTTTTGCTTTTAAGGCACGCTCCTTATGAGTTTTTCCACTAGCCACTACCATCACCACTCCGTCACAACGGTTGGCAATGATTTGGGCGTCTGTCACAGCAAGTACTGGTGGCGTATCATACACAATGTAATCATACCTATTTTCCAATTCCTGCATTAATTTTTCCATCGCCTTTGAGTTTAATAGCTCTGAAGGGTTCGGTGGGATATCGCCAGAGGTCAGGATTTCCAAGTTGGGCACAAAGGTATTGGAAATAGCCCCTTCTAGATCGGTTTCTTTCGTTAAAATATTGGTTAATCCCACAATATTACTCGCCTGAAAGGAATAATGGATGCTAGGCTTCCTTAAATCCGTATCTACGAGCAATACCCTTTTTCCCTGCTGTGCAAGAACAATCGAAAGATTCAATGCCGTTGTTGACTTCCCATCAGCTGGCTCGGGGGAAGTAACCATGATCGATGTAATCTCTTCGTCCACCGAGGAAAACAATATATTTGTACGAATGAGCCTGTATTGTTCGGATATAATTTCTCTTGGGTGATGATGGGCAATTAAAGGAATTGTATTCTTATTTCTATTTCTTTCTCTATACCTTGATCTGCGATTCAATAACCTCTACCCCCATCTTTTGAATTGTGGAGCTTTTTTTCACCTTTTGCTTTGACATTTTTTGAATGGATCCAAGTACAGGAAGTCCTAAATAGGCTTCAACATCAGATGCAGTATGCAATGAATTATCCAGGTACTCCAAAAGAAACACCAGTCCAACGCCCATCAACAATCCCAGTACAATGCCAACGGCAATATTCATTCTAGGATTAGGACTTATCGGTGCCGGATTCTCCTTTAACTCCGCTTTTGCCAATATATTGACATTATCTACATTCATGATCCCTTTAATTTCCTGCTGGAAGGTTTCTGATATTTGATTCACAATTTCAACTGCACGCCCTGGCTTACTATCCTGAACGGTCAATGAAAATACCTGTGATTCCGACTGGCTACTAACCGAAATATTCTGTTCTAACTGCTCAACTGTTTGATTAAGCTCCAGCTTCTCGATCACCTTTTCTAAGATCGCTGCACTTTTAATGATGACGCTATACGTATTGATTAATTCAATATTGCCTCTCATTTGTGTAGTATCTAACTGATAATTTGTGTCCTTTTGATTAACTAAAATTTGTGTTGAAGCTTCATATTTGGGAGTCAGGAGAAAATAAGAAACAACGGCACTTAATGCCCCCATCACAAATGTAAAAAGTGCAATAAGCATCCATCGCTTCCTTATTATTCCAAATAATTCTTTCATGCTAATCGAGTCTTCCATTTTAACCTCCTATCTAGTAGGTTAGATCTGTATTATTTTTCAAGCCTATCATTCTTTAAAAAATCCATAATGATCTGAAACCATAAAGAGTGCCCTCCTTCATTTAGATGAAGGCGGTCACTTGTCATGATATCCGCCAATACAATATTATCCTCATCTATTTTTGTTAAAATCTTTTCATGACTATTGATATAGGACCATTTTTTCTCCATTATTTTTTCTGTTGATGCATTCACATAGTCTAGGTACGTTTGCTTCAAATTATTTTTATTCTCACTGTTAATGATCGGATTAGGTGATAACAATATTATTTTTGCATTTGGAAGTCCCATTTGAAGTGAAGACACTAGTGTTTCCATTTCGTTCACAGTTTGTTCTAAACCAATAGATTGATGGTAATTATTTAATAAAGCCGTTTCAAAAATAACCAAATCTGGTTGCTCTGGAATAATATCATTGATTTTTCCACTATTGATGAAATCAGTTGTTGTATAACCCTCATACCCACGTGCAATGAATCTCAAATTTTCTAGTTCGGGAAACTCGGCCCTTAAGCCTTTTTCAAGCAGCTCTGGCCATGTGTTCGCGGGATGGCTCGCTCCGCTTCCAGCAGCACCATCGCTTCCAACAACTGCGATGACTACATGTTGTTGCGTAAGAGCTTTATATAAAAGATAATCGATGAGCGTTTGGGATGGATGAAGATTTGGGTCCAAGCTTTGGATTCGTGCCTCTTTCGCTTCCCTCTCTCTTAATTGGATTTTCTCTTGCTCCTGTTTCCCTTCTATTCCAGCCGCTGTGAGTTTACTTTGCCAATGCAGATTCCCCATGACAAGCACCCCGATACAAAGAGCGGCTACTATGAAAAACAAAAATGTTCTCACCTTATCCTCCTAAATTTTTTCTACATGGTTACAGTTTTGCTTCTGCCACTTTATAAATTCCACCAATGTCTTGTATTCTTGAATTTCTTTTTTTTCGATCCCAAGCTCTTTTAGTTCCTTTAGCAGGTCGCTCCACTCCTGTTCAATATACAAATGGGAATCGATATCAAGATCAGGTTCGATTAACATCATGAAATCTACATTTAGAACCTTAGCGATTTTCTGAATCACATCAATTGTAGGGTTTTTATTGATGTTTCGTTCAATATTACTTAAATAAGATTTGGAGATATTCGATAGCTCTGCTAATTCCGATAATGTATAGCCTCTTCGCTTCCGGATTTCTGCGATATTTTTTCCAATCATTTTTCAACCTCTTTAACTAGATTTTCTTTTGAAAACTTAGACAATCACTTCCTCTTAAAGTAATCTTCTATTCTATTTGAATTTGATTTTTGACGCAGTTGATTACTCGCATCTGCTCTTCCTCGTTCATATTCGTTCCAGAAGGCAAGCATAGTCCATCCTTGAACAGCTTCTCTGAAATGACCTCTTCTTGACTATGAGCAAAAAACTGGTACCCCCTGAAAAGTGGCTGAAGATGGAGCGGCTTCCACACAGGTCTGGCCTCAATATTTTCTTTATCAAGCGCTCTAAGTAGTTCGTTCCTATTAAAACCAGTTATTTGAGCATCCAGCACAATGGCCGTTAGCCACCGATTCGAATACGTCTCTTCCAGTTCTGGCATAAAGGAAATACCCGGAACCGAACCTAGTTCTTTTTCATAGGTATTGAAAATCTCTCTTTTTCTTTTCACTCTTTCCTCTAATACTTCCAATTGACCTCTACCAATCCCAGCCAAAACATTGCTTAGCCGATAGTTGTAGCCCATTTCACTATGCTGATAATGGGGGGCAGGCTCTCGTGCTTGGGTTGCCAAGAAACGGGCTTTTTGCAGTGATACGATATGATTCGAAACAAGCATTCCTCCGCCAGAGGTCGTAATAATTTTGTTGCCATTAAAGGAGAAAATCCCAAAATCCCCCATGCTTCCACTCATTTTGCCTTTATAGGAAGAGCCTAGCGATTCCGCTGCATCCTCGATAATTGGAACCTGATAGGCGTTACAGATGGCGATGATTTCATCCATCCGAGCAGACTGGCCATAAAGATGAACAACAATGACTGCCTTTGGAAGCTTATTTTCCCGTTTCGCTACTTGGAATGCTCGTTCTAATGCAAGTGGGGACATATTCCACGTTTCTGGCTCTGAATCGATAAAAACTGGCTCTGCCCCTTGGTATAAAATAGGATTTGCCGATGCGACAAATGTTAGGGAGGAGCAGAAGACAATATCCCCCTCTTTAACATCCAATAAAGAAAGAGCCAAGTGAATCGCTGCAGTACCTGAGCTTACTGCAACGGCATCCTTGACTCCCACATAGGTCGCTATTTCTTTTTCGAATTCATTCACATTAGGGCCTAATGGAGCTACCCAGTTAGTATCAAAAGCTTCATTAATATATTTCATTTCCATCCCGCTCATATGTGGGGACGATAAGTAGATTCTATTCTTGATTGTGGTATTTAGCAGGGGGCTCCCTCCTTTCATAACTTAGCCATGGCTCTTTGTTCGTACCTCTCCTGCGCCCTCAAAATCTGGTTCATCGAGATGAATATTTTCCGATCGAATCACCTTCAAAAAGGTTAGCCAGAGAATCTTTAGATCCAATAAAAAAGTTTGATGCTCTACATACCATACATCGAGCTCAAACTTCTCTTCCCAGGTGATTGAATTTCTGCCATTGACCTGCGCCCAGCCAGTGATCCCAGGTTTCACCAAATGCCTTCTTGCCTGCTTTTCCGAATACAGAGGAAGATACTCCATCAATAGTGGTCTTGGCCCAACAAGACTTAACTCGCCCTTCAAAACATTGATTAACTGTGGCAGCTCATCAAGACTGAATTTACGAAGAAATACACCCAAAGAAGTAATCCTTAGATGGTCTGGCAACAGCTTTCCATCATGATCTCTTTCATTACTCATCGAACGAAATTTATAGAGATCAAAGGGAGCACCATGCAACCCTGGTCTTTTTTGTTTAAAAAGGACTGGTGCCCCAAGCTTCCATTTGATTAAAAGAGCAACTAGGAGCATGAGCGGTGCAAGTACTATCAATCCTAATATTGAGATAAATAAATCCAATATTCTTTTCATCCATTCACATCCATAAAATCTTCTCGAAATCGCTATTTATTTGAATCTATTTCATCAAGTCTCTTCTTAATTTCTTCTATTAAACTAGATAGTTTCATATCTTCTACTTCATTCCCTATTGTATAAGCGTAGATTAGTACTTCTTTGAATTTTTCCTGATCTATACAGCCCTTCATTTGTCGATTACTCTTTTCATTAAATATTATAAAAATAGATTCTTTTCTTCTATTACATACCCATCTGGGTTCAGAGATTGCCACTTCCATGTATCTCTGCACATTTCACTAATTCCCTTTTCAGCGCTCCAATCAAGCTCTGCCTTAGCTTTTGTTGGATCGGCATAGCAAATCGCAATATCGCCTTGTCTCGCTTCCACAATTTTATATGGGATTGGAACCCCAGTTACCTTCTCAAATTCCTTCACCATTTCAAGAACACTATAGCCTCGACCAGTTCCAAGATTATAAGCATCAACACCAACCTCATTTAGCGTCTTATCAAGTGCTTTGAGATGGCCTTTTGCAAGGTCCACTACATGAATATAATCACGGACCCCCGTACCATCGGGCGTTGCATACTCAGCTCCAAATACATTAAGATGACTTCGCTTCCCAACAGCTACTTGAGCAATATAAGGCATCAGGTTATTCGGAATCCCATTTGGATCCTCACCAATCCGCCCACTTTGATGAGCCCCAATCGGGTTAAAATATCGTAATAGAGCGATACTCCACTTCTTATCAGATAGATAGATATCTTTCAATATTTCCTCAATCATTTGCTTTGTTCTTCCGTAGGGATTCGTTGGACTTAACAAAGAGTCCTCTGTAATTGGGACGGTTTCGGGGGCACCGTACACCGTTGCAGAGGAGCTGAAAACGATTTTCTTAACATCATATTTTTGCATCAAATGACAGAGAATGATCGTTCCTGTCACATTGTTTTGATAGTAGTGAAGAGGTACAGATACGGAGTCACCAACGGCTTTGAGGCCAGCAAAATGAATGACTGCGTCAATTTCATTTTCCCGAAACACAGACTCCAGCCCTGCATGATTCAGAAGATCCACCTCGTAAAACGTGGGCTTCTTTCCAGTTATCTCATATACTCTATCAAGTGCCCTTGGATTACTGTTCGATAAATTATCGACGACAATTACCTCATAGCCTGCCTCTAGAAGCTCCACACAAGTATGACTTCCTATGTAACCAGCCCCTCCTGTAACAAGAATTGCCAATATTCCACCCCCTGAACTTAAGAATTTAACACCTTTTGACTCCCTACCAAACCCTCGATATACGATAAAACGTCATGCTGTATGTCCTCCTGCTGTATAGCAAAATCAATGGTAGCCTTCACAAATCCAAGCTTATCCCCAAGGTCATACCTTTTTCCTTCAAATTCATAGGCTAAGACTTCCTTCTTCTCATTAAGAAGATTGATGGCATCAGTTAATTGGATTTCCCCTCCCGCACCTGGTGGAAGCTCTGCCAAAATCTCAAATATTTCCGGCTGCAAAATATATCTGCCTAAAATTGCATAATTCGATGGAGCTTCATGAATACTAGGTTTTTCAACTAGGTTCCGAATGGAGATAATTCCTTTCTCCACGTTGCCTCCTTTTGGATTAATAATCCCATACTTATGGACGTCCTCACGCTGGACCTCCTGTACACCGACAACAGTCGTACTATAGCGATTAAAGACATCCATCAGTTGCTTTAGGCAAGGCTTCTCCGAACGGACAATATCATCCCCTAGAAGGACTGCGAACGGTTCATTTCCTATGAATCTACTGGCGCAGGAAATGGCATCCCCCAGTCCCCTTGCTTCCTTCTGCCGGATATAATGAATGTTCGCCATATTCGATATCTTTTGAACCTGGTAAAGAAGGTCATGCTTTTTTTTCTTAAGAAGTGTTTCCTCGAGTTCGTAGGACTTATCAAAATGGTCCTCAATGGCTCGCTTTCCACGCCCTGTCACAATAATAATGTCTTCAATCCCTGATTCGATCGCTTCCTCGACAATATATTGAATCGTCGGCTTATCGACGATCGGCAGCATTTCCTTTGGCTGTGCCTTTGTAGCAGGTAGAAACCGTGTTCCAAGACCAGCAGCCGGTATAATCGCCTTTCTTACTTTCATATGTTCAATCCCACCTAAATATTTATAGTACAGCTAGCTTTTTCTCCGTTGCCTGATCATTGCTAAGGAATAACAGATGTTCTCTCAGAGTATTTTTTTCCATGGATGCAAACCCATCAATCAACTGCATAATCGATTCCACATCCGTATTCATCGTTTTTCCTACATAAATTTTTGGATGAATTTGCTCCTCATGAATTTCTCCGGGCTTTAATAATTCTTCAAATAACTTCTCGCCCGGTCTCATTCCTGTGTATTCAATTCCGATTTCTTCAACCGTACTGCCTGATAGATGAATTAAGTTCTTAGCAAGGTCGACAATTTTGACTGGCTCTCCCATGTCGAGCACAAATACCTCTCCCCCTTCAGCCAATGCCCCTGCTTGTAAGACAAGTCTGGATGCTTCCGGGATGGTCATGAAGTAACGGACCATATCAGGATGAGTGACCGTCACGGGCCCCCCTCTTTGAATTTGCTTTGTAAAAAGCGGGATGACACTGCCTCTACTCCCCAACACATTTCCAAAACGGACAGCCACGAATTTCGTTTCACTTTCCTTATTGATGTGTTGAATGATAAGTTCAGCGAGCCTTTTCGTTGCTCCCATCACACTCGTTGGATTTACCGCTTTGTCTGTAGAAATCATGACGAAATCATCGACCCTGTTCCAGTTTGCTGCATTCGCGACATTCAAGGTACCAATAATATTATTTTTGACGGCCTCATCAGGATTCATTTCCATCAAGGGTACATGCTTATGTGCAGCAGCATGGTAAACAACGTTTGGCTGATACTCCTTCATCAGCGACATCATTTTGTCCCCATCCTGGATATCCGCAATTTCTGTGTAAAATTCAATCCCACTCGAGCCGTATGATTCCTCTAACTCCATCCTGATGGAATAGATGCTATTCTCACCGTGCCCTAATAAAATGAGTTTTTGAGGCTGGAATTTGCAAACCTGCCTACAAATCTCTGAACCTATCGAGCCACCAGCACCTGTTATTAACACTATTTTATTTGTTAAATAATCAGATATTCTTTCCGAATCCAACTGTACTGGCTCTCTTCCTAATAAATCCTCTACTTGCACATCACGAAAATGGTTGACGGCTATTTTTCCTGTCATTAAATCCTCTAATCTTGGAATCGTTTGGGTCCTTATTCCTGTTTTTAAGCATTTTTGAACAATGAGGTTTAACTCTCTTCGTTCCAGGGAAGGTAAGGCAATAACAATATTTTCAACCTGATAATGTTGAATCGCTTTTTCAATTTTGTTTCTCCCCCCAAAAACAGGAATTCCAAGAATATCGAGATGCTGCTTTTTGACGTCATCATCAATAAAGGCGACAGGTTTTAACTCAGCATCATGACTAAGAAGCAGCTGCCTTGCAACCATAGTGCCAGCTGAGCCTGCACCAACGATAAGTGTTCTAATCTTGCTGTCGTCCTCGCTCTTTCGATAGTTATTCAGGACCCTCCAGCCAAAGCGGGAACCGCCGATCAATAGCATATGGAGCATCCACGTAACAACGATAAGGCGTAGGTAAGCATCTTGAAAAAAAATAAACTGTAAGATACCTACAGTCAGAAACGTAAAACTCACCGTCTTCAGTACGATGAGGAGCTCACCAATACTGGCGTACAGCCATGCTTTTTTGTAGAGCTTATAAATATAGCTAAAAAAATGATGACAGCTTAACAGAATCAAAGTACTCAACATGTATGTACTTGAAGCAAAATCAAAATGAATATTTGTTAATGCACTTCCAATAAAAAGAGCAATCACTACAATGATAGAATCGGAAAAAAAAAATATAGAAATCCTTCTTTTATAACTCACCCATATCCCCCTTAAGATAAAATAAAATTCTTAACTACAAAGTTTTTCTAAAAAACTCCTTAGTTAAGAATTTTATAAAAAATGGGCATCTAACCCGTCCTCACACCACACTATCGACGACTAGCGTCTAAGGTAATTGCAACCCACAGCATGACCGAGTGCCTTCGTTATTAAAGGTAAGAAGACATCACCTATCCCAAAACCAAGTTCAATATAAGACTTAGATTTGTGCTTTTTAAAGAACGGTAAGAGAAAAATAAAAAACTTGTTTGGAACCTGTTTTATTTTCATAACCTATGATAGTTCTTTATAAAGAACAAGTCAATACCTTTTGAAGAATATTTTAAAAAAAAATGATAATATTGAACTAGACACATTCTTTATATTGAACTCTTCATTTTATGACGCTTGGGGTTCTTTCATTCCACCAATCTCGCCCTTCTCCTTATTTCCTTCTAAAAAAACTCTATCAATTTTTTAAACTTCATAGTAACATGGAAAAATATCAACAGGTTGAAGGAGTATTCGCATAAATGAAAATTGAAGAACAATGGACATCAAAGCTAGGTTTTATTTTGGCAGCTGCTGGGTCAGCGATCGGACTTGGGGCGATTTGGAAGTTCCCCTATGTAGCAGGAACGAATGGAGGAGCGATCTTTTTTCTTCTTTTTATTTTATTTACCCTATTTATTGGAGCTCCCATTTTAATTGCAGAGTTTATTATAGGGCGGGCCACACAGAAGGATGCCATTAGCGCATACCGGGAATTAGCACCTCGCACGCCCTGGCATTTCATCGGATACTTGGGCGTAATAGCCTCGATTGTCCTTCTTTCCTTCTACAGTGTTGTCGGGGGATGGATCTTATCTTATTTATGGAGAAGCATTACGGGAGCTTTTAGTGGTTTGTCACAAGAACAATATGCATCCCTATTCGAGAAAACGATTGGGAACCCTGCTGAAGCCATTATTACCCAGCTTATTTTTATGCTTATTACCATTTGGGTCGTTCAAGGCGGCATTCAAAAAGGGATTGAGAAAGCAAATAAATATATGATGCCAGCTTTGTTCATTCTCTTTATTATTCTCGCGATTCGTTCGATGACATTAACAGGGGCATCAAGCGGAATTGAATTTCTATTGAAGCCTGATTTTAGCAACGTTTCTGCTCAAACGCTTCTCCTCTCACTCGGACAGTCCTTCTTTGCCTTAAGTGTCGGGATTTCCGTAATGGTGACCTATGCATCTTATTTATCAAAAGCTGAAAATATGATGAAATCGGCTTTTTCCGTTGTTGGTTTAAATATCTTAATTTCATTGTTAGCGGGATTGGTTATTTTTCCAGCTGTTTTCGCCCTTGGGTTTGAACCTGATGCTGGTCCTGGACTCGTATTTGTCGTCCTACCTGCAGTTTTTAATGAAATGGTGTTTGGCGGCGTCTTTTTATCGATTTTCTTAATTTTGTTATTGTTTGCTACATTAACCTCTGCTTTTTCCATTTTGGAAATTGTTGTTGCCGTTATGGTCAAGAAGGAAGCAGGAAAAAGGAAGCGAGCTGCTTGGATAGCAGGAATCATTATTTTCGTCATTGGGATTCCAAGCGCACTTTCATTTGGGGTTCTCTCAGATATTACTCTGTTTAAAAAAGGTATTTTTGATTTTGCTGATTTCATGGTCAGCAATGTCGGCTTACCACTTGGTGCCTTGTTTATTTCAATATTTGTTGGCTACCGAGTTCCACGTAAGCTTGTAAAAAAGGAACTAGAGCTTGGAACAAAGGGCTTAGGTAAGCTTTTTGATCTATGGTATTTTTCTATTCGTTATGTGGTGCCAATCGCTATTATAATTGTTTTCTTGAATTCTGTAGGGATTTTAAAATAGACAAAAGCAAGTGGAGTGAATGCTACCACTTGCTTTTTTTTACAAGGATCCTATTGATTTAGATACGTTCCACAAAACGCTTCATTCTTTTAACGGCTTCCTGTAATTGTTCCATGGATGAAGCATAAGAGCAGCGAATATGTCCTTGTCCACTTTCTCCAAACACATCTCCTGGAACAACGGCTACCTTTTCCTCAAGCAACAGCCTTTCTGCAAATTGCTCAGAGGTGAGACCAGTGCTTTGAACCGATGGGAAAGCATAGAAGGCGCCACCTGGAACATGGCACTCCAGCCCAATTTCATTTAAGGATTGTACAAAATAATTTCTCCTACGGCGATAATCCTTTCGCATCCCAATGACATCCTCTTGGCCATTCTTCAGTGCTTCAACAGCAGCATATTGAGCCATGGTGGGTGCACACATAATCGCATATTGATGAATTTTGAGCATCGCCTGTGTAATTTCCTCAGGGGCACAAACAAAACCGAGACGCCAACCTGTCATGGCAAAGCCTTTGGAAAATCCAGAAATCAAAATCGTTCTTTCTCTCATTCCTTCAATCGCAGCAAGACTGACAAATTTCTCATCATAGGATAGCTCGGCATAAATCTCATCAGATAAGATAAGCAAATTATACTTTTTCGCCACTGCAGCAATTTCCTCGAGATCATGCCGATTCAACATCGTCCCTGTTGGATTGTTTGGAGAGCAGAGAATAACAGCCTTCGTCCGATTGGTAATCGCTTGTTCAAGCTCCTCGGCAGTAATCTTAAAATCATTTTCCTTCTTTGTCTGCACCGTAACAGGCTTCCCACCAGCTAGGGCAACAAGGGGAGCATAGGAAACAAAGCATGGCTCAATCACAATGACCTCATCACCCGCGTCGATAATTGCTCTCAAGGCAATATCTAGCGCCTGGCTGGCCCCAACCGTCACGATAATTTCTTTTTTCGGCGAGTAGGTCACATGAAAGCCCTTTTCCATATACGCTGAAATTTCTTCCCTTAGCTCCAGCAACCCCGCATTCGCCGTATAGGACGTATACCCCTGTTCCAGGGATAGAATAGCCGCCTCCCGTACAGACCATGAAGTGACAAAATCCGGCTCTCCTACTCCAAGGGAAATAACCCCTTCGATTCCGGCCGCTAGATCAAAGAAGCGACGTATACCAGAAGGCTTGAGTGCATTCACAGTTTCAGATAGGTATGTTTTCGTCTGTTCCATTAAGGAGCCACCACAATTCGCTTGTCGTCATCATTCTGCTCAAAAATGGTTCCATCGTGCTTATATTTTTTCAAAATAAAATGAGTGGTTGTTGAAATGACAGAATCAAGGGTAGAGAGCTTCTGTGAAACAAAGTTTGCCACCTCATTCATCGTCTTTCCTTCAATCACAACTGATAAATCATAGGCACCAGACATCAAATATAATGCCTTGACCTCTTTAAAGCGATAAATTCTTTCTGCGATTTCATCAAAGCCAACACCTCGTTTTGGCGTTACTTTGACATCGATCATCGCCGTGACTCCCTCTTGCCCCGCTATTTTGGACCAATCTACAATAGAGGAGTACTGTACAATCACATTGCTTTCCTCAAGCTTCTTGATAAGCATTTCTGTTTCTTGTACACTTAAGTTCACCATTTTGGCTAAATCTTCTACAGGAATTCGAGCATTTTTTTCAAGTACTTCGACAATTTCCAACTCAATCTCTGTCAGCTTCATAAAAACCACCTTAATTTATGTCATAAAATAACTAAATTATATCAAAATATGCTGTGATTGAGTATTTCATTTTAATACTTCTACGATTTTTTTGAGAGGAGGGTTTTTTCATGTCCGTTTTGAAGGGCAAACAGAAAATAAATGGGAATGATCTTTACTATGAGCATTATTTACACGAAACATCCTCCAAGACCATTCTTTTAATTCACGGTTTTCTTTCGTCCACCTTTAGCTTTCGACGCTTGATTCCATTGCTATGCCAAGAATACAACGTGATTTCAATCGATTTTCCTCCCTTTGGCAAGAGCGGCAAGTCAACAAGGTACGTCTATTCCTACAATAATATTGCTAAATCGATCCTCTCGCTTCTTGAGCAGCTTCATATTCGTGAATTTGTCGTAATTGGTCATTCAATGGGAGGACAGCTCTCTTTAAACATTGCTTATTTACGACCAGATTTAGTAAAGAAGGTTGTCCTATTATGTAGTTCAGGATATCTAGAACGCTCGAAGCAATCCTTGATCTATTTGAGCTATTTACCTTTTTTTCATCTATTTATAAAACGGTATCTAGAAAAATCAGGAGTGATGAAAAATTTGCAAAATGTTGTCTTCAATCAGCAATTAATTGATGAAGAAATGTTCCAGGGGTATATGGAGCCATTTTTAAATGAAGAAATATTTAAGGGACTAGCAAGATTGTTGCGCCACAGAGAGGGTGATTTATCGGAAGAAATGTTACATAAAATTGAAACGCCATGCCTCCTCATTTGGGGAGAGGAGGATAAAGTGGTACCACTCAGCATCGGCAAACGATTACAGAAGGATTTGAAAAATTCTCGTCTTATTGTGTTAAGTGAGACAGGCCATCTTGTTCCAGAGGAGCGGCCAAAAGAAGTTTTTCAGCATATTGTTAGCTTTTTGCAGGAAACAGAAGTTCATGTGGAAGCCTAATAGCTATTGTTGTTATTTTCATAATTTTTGTTTTATGATAGGAATGGAAATTATTATATTGAAAGAGGTGCAGCAATGAGTCATTATGATTTCAGCAAACAAATTAGTCGGCAAAATACCGCCTCAGTGAAATGGGATCGGAACGATATCGTCTTTGGAACATCTGATGTTCTACCAATGTGGGTTGCGGATATGGACTTTGCGCCACCAGAAGAGGTCACAGCAGCATTGAAGGACCGACTTGAGCATGGCATTTACGGATACACCTATGTACCTGACACGGCGACAGAAGCGATGCAAGCATGGCTTTCAAAGCGGCATCACTGGAATATTCAGCCTTCATGGGTCCTCTATAGCCCAGGGGTTGTGCCAACGATCGGAATGGCTGTTCAAACGTTGACCAAGCCTGGTGATAAGGTCTTACTTCAATCGCCAGTATACGCACCCTTTTTCAGTATGATTGAAAAAAATAACCGGGTCGTAGTGAATTCTCCGTTATCATTAGTGAATGGGAAATATGAAATTGATTTTGCTGATTTTGAGGAAAAGCTAAAAGAGGGTGTAAAGCTATTCCTTCTATGTAACCCTCATAACCCAGGTGGGCGTGTTTGGAGTGAAGAAGAGCTTCGAAAAATAGCCGATCTATGTATCCAATACGATTGTCTCATCCTCTCAGATGAAATCCATTCGGACTTAGTTTTCAAGCCGAACCGACATATCCCTGTGGCTTCCTTAGAGGAAAACTATCAGGACCATATTGTCACCTGTGTGGCACCAAGTAAAACCTTTAATTTAGCGGGCCTACAGGCTTCGGCCATCATCATTCCAAATCAGTCGATCCGCGAGGCCTTTAAAGAGACTCAAAATCGGCTTAGTATTAATAGCTTAAACACCTTTGGGGTGGTTGGTTTAGAAGCTGCTTATCGTTACGGGGAGCAATGGTTAGAAGAACTGCTTGATTATTTAGAGGAAAGCACCCATATCGCCATTGATTATATTGAGAAGGAGATCCCTGATCTAACTGTCATGAAACCGGACGGTACGTACCTCCTATGGATCGACTGCCGAAAGCTCGGCTTGTCAGATGCGGAAATAAGGGACAAACTACTTAAGAAAGGAAAGCTTGGTCTTGAACCTGGCCCTAAATATGGTCCTGGTGGAGAAGGCTTCGTGAGAATGAACATCGCCTGTACGAGAGATATGCTGCTTGATGGGTTAGAGCGGCTAAAGCTAGCATTTACGTAAAAAAAATCTTATGAAAAATGGGAGCAGTGATCCTTCAAAAGGAAGTTGCTCCCTTTTTCATGGAAGCTTCATTTCGCTATATTTCTTTCATAAGTGTTGAGCTGCATGGAAATTCGTCATATACTAGATGATAATGAGAATCAATAATAATGGCTCTTTTCTCAAACATTGTTGCTTTTGAACAAAAAATTATTAGACAATACAGTTGTTTATGCTGTCTATCTGTTTGAACCAACGGAGAAAAGTGCGACTCAAACTATGCGTATCGCACGCCTAGTATGAAACGGAATGGCCGGTATTAAGGACATTCCAGAACCACAATCCGTGCGAAAACAGCCATAATAATTAAGAGTTAGGAAGATGTCTCTTGGAAATATATGATGTAACCATTATTGGCGGCGGGCCAGCAGGATTATACGCAGCATTTTATAGTGGATTAAGAGAAATGAAAGTTAAAATCATCGAGGCACAGCCCTATTTTGGCGGAAAAATGCAGCTCTATCCTGATAAAGTCGTCTGGGATGTTGGCGGTCAGCCACCAACCTTAGCATGTAAGCTAATTGATCAAATTGTTCGCCAAGGATTAACATTTAATCCTACTATTGCTCTGAATGAGAAAATCACATGTATCGAGAAACGAGATGACTTGTTTATTGCTCATTCTCAGAAGGAAGCTCATTACTCAAAGGCAATTATCTTGGCAATCGGTGGAGGTATTTTTTCCCCACAAAGATTAGAAATATTTGAAAATCACCTTGAAAATGTCCACTACACCTTAAAGCCACCTAGCTACTATAAGGGGAAGAATATTATTATTTCTGGAAAGGGTTCTTCTGTATTCGATTGGGCCATTGCTTTAGCTGAAGTAGCCAGTACGGTGACAGTCATTATTTCAGAGGATAAGGAAAAAATCAATGCTGCCGTATATCAGCAGCTCATGGATCTTTCTGTATGCATTCTTGAACATACAACGATTTCGGAGCTAGAAATAAACAATGATCAGCGGATTACTGCGATAAAATGCGAGGATTTGAAATCAAAAGAAAGCAGGAGTATTTCTACGGATGAGGTACTCATTAATTTAGGCTATAATCGAGATTTCACATTATTAAGCAACAGCCAGCTTCCCATTCAAACCGTAGAAAACAGCTATGTTGAAGGCCAGCCAAATGGGGTAACCTCGGTTCCAGGTTTATTTGCAATCGGAGATATTATTAAACATAATGCAAAAATAAATATGATCACCGGTGCCTTTCAAGATGCAGCCAATACCGTCAACATGGTGAAGCAGTTTGTCGACCCGAGTGCACGGAAAACAGCGATGGTCTCTACCCATAATTCCGTCTTTAAAGAACGTAACAAAGAAATTCGAAGAACATTAGACTGATTCAAACAAACATGATTCTATTTATCTTTGGAGCAAGAGATTTCGACTTTGAGAAATCTCTTGCTCCAAGTTATTATTTAGATCGATCCCGACCAAGTGGGACGATAAGCGGCGTATGGGTGACGGGATCATCGATGACTTTGCACTGTAGACCAAATACCTCTTCGATCAGTTCTTCGGTGACAATGTCGAATGGATTACCTTGGGCGATAACCTTCCCCGCTTTCATAGCGATTAAATGGGTGGCATAGCGAGCAGCATGGTTTAAATCATGGAGTACAGCCACTAAGGTATTCCCTTGCTCATTAAGGTCTTTAAATAATTCAAGCAGATCAATTTGGTGCGCGATATCTAAATATGTTGTCGGCTCATCCAAAAGAAGCAAGGGGGTTTGTTGGGCAAGCAGCATCGCGACCCAGACTCGTTGTCGTTGACCTCCAGAAAGCTCATCTACATAGCGGTTGGCAAGATCGGTGGTATTGGTCAGCTTCAGCGCCGTTACAACGGCCTGTTCATCCGACTCCGTCCATTGCTGAATGAGGTTTTGATATGGATAACGTCCATGGGCCACCAAATTGGCGACCGTGATTCCATCTGGGGCAGTCGATGATTGCGGCAGAAGACCAAGCCTTTTCGCCACTTCCTTGGATTTGTATTTGCTAATTTTCTTTCCGTCCAATAATATATGACCTGTTGTAGGTTTGATTAAATTGGAAAGGGTGCGCAAAAGAGTCGATTTTCCGCATGCATTAGGACCGATAATAACCGTAAAGGAACGGACAGGTATCTCAATCGATAGATTCTTGGAAATGACTCGTTGATCGTATTGAATGGTAACATCTTCCGCTCTTAGGCTCGAATGGATAGAAGAATTCGCTTGGCTTTGAATATCTGCTTTTGTTATGGCCATAATCAATGAAAACCTCTTTCAAGAAAATCTATAGAATCAAAGGTACTTTTCTCAAACATTGTTGCTTACATACCGCCTTATATGTATGCGTTCATTAAGTTATTCATACTGAATAAAATCCATTCACACACACATATATAAGGCTGGAATCAACACGATATTTTAACACAATATTTATACAGTAGAACGTGCTTGGTGAAACAATAACCAAACTAAATATAATCCTCCAAGGGATAAGGTTAGCACCCCTACAGGAAGAATCATTCCGGGAATCATTCTCTGGGCCAGAACATCCGCACTTAATAGAACAAACGCACCGACAGCCGCCGTTGGAGCTAGGCTTTCTGCCGTATTTGTAAAACGAAGAGCAATTTGCGGTGCCGCTAATGCCACGAAGGTCACCGGTCCCATAATTGCTGTCGCAACTGCTGTTAAAGCCACAGCAATCAGAATCAGCAAAAATTGGGTCCGCTCGAAATGGACACCATGGGACTTGGACGCATCCTTCCCCAGTTCCATCTCACGAAGAGGTCGATTCATGATCACTGCCAAAATAAGCAGGACAAGCACCAACAAAATTCCAGGAAGCACATGGTACCAATCGATTCCATTTAAAGATCCCACTCCCCATGCACCTGCTGTTAATGCAACCTCCGCTTTACTTTGAAGAAGCAGCATTGAATTGATACTGCCTAAAACCGTCGAAATGGCAATCCCAACAATAATTAAGCGGAAGCCCTGTGTCCCATTACGAAAAGCAAATAAATAAATAATAATTGCTGTGGCAAATCCGCCGATGAGCGAACCAAATGCAATCGTCGTAAAGGACATCGACTTGATTACGAGCATCACAACTAAGGCTCCGGTATACGAGCCTGAAGTAAAGCCCAGAATGTCAGGTGATCCTAATGGATTTCGGGTAATCGATTGAAAAATCGCTCCACTTATCGCCAAACCCGCCCCAAAAACAATAGCAGCTATTACCCGAGGCAAACGCCAATCGATAACAACTGTCCGTTTTAAACCTGTCAATTCACCTGAAAACGCGGAAAAAACTTCGACTATACTTAATTTAAGGGTTCCAACCATGAGGGAAAACAGGCCAAGGGCTAGTACAGCAGCGAGAAAAATCGCAGTAACACTCATACTTCTTACATCTAAGCGGAGCTTAACTGGTCCTTTTAGATGTATATATTTTCGCCCAAAATCAATTCGATCCACGAGAAACACTCCTTTCTTTTCCCTGCATCATAAACTACTCGCTTTTCGTCTCCGTACAAGGATAAGAAGAATGGGAGCACCGACAAACCCTGTGATAATACCGACTGGAACCTCTGCTGGAGACATAACAACCCTTCCAATAATATCAGATAGAAGTAGGATCAACGGTGCAACAACGACGGAATAGAGAAAAATCCATGGTTGATCGGGACCGACAAACCATCTCACACAATGAGGAACCATTAACCCAATAAAAACAATTGGGCCCGCAATCGCTGTTGCCCCACCCGCTAATAGCGTCACGGCAATAAGGCCAAGGATTCGCATCCTATTCACGTTCACCCCTAGAGAGGAGGCGCGGTCGTCCCCAAATGCAATCGCATTTAACGCTGGTGCGATTGCTAGGGCCACGATAAGGCCTATGACGAGAAAAGGAAGTATTGGCCAAAGATCCTCCAGACCTTTTCTTGCAATCGAACCGATTCTCCAGTTCAGCATTCCCGCAAACGCTCGGCTATTTATTAAAGATAAAGCAGTAGTTATTCCGTTCAATGCCGCCGCCATCGCCACTCCAGCAAGAACAATTTGTTCAGGAGACGGGGATTTCTTGCCTGCGCCACCACCAATGAAATATATTGCTATAGTTGCAACGAATGCACCAACAAGAGCAAACCAGATATAACTTGTTATCGATGTAATAGAAAAAACACCCACTGCCAATGCAACAGCAAAGGCTGCCCCAGCATTCACGCCAAGAATGCCAGGGTCAGCCAGTGGATTCCGTGTCAAAGCCTGGATCACAGCTCCTGCTAGTCCAAAAGCTGGTCCAACCGCAAGAGCGATGATGGTCCGAGGGATACGGGACTCATGAATAATCGTATAGTCATAGCTATTAGCAGAAGAAAACAGAGCTTCCCAAACGACGCTAAAGGAAAGTGGCTTCGCTCCGACCATGAGGCTTAGAAAGACAGCCGCCAGCAAAAGGAACAGGGCAATGACTAATCCTATCATCCGTTGCAACCTTAAGGCAGTAATTGGCTTCATTTTCTTTTCAACTACTTTTTCAGATTCGCCTTTTGGCTGCTTACTTGCTGTCACTAGTTTCACTCCCCGCCTTCCAAGGCTTTGTTAAACATAGGTGGCAATTGTTCAATGGCCCATAAAACGGCCGGTGCTGTACCTGCTGAGAAGGCATTTGCATAATCGCCATCAATAATCATCGATCTGCCATCAGCAACGGAAGGAATTTTTTGATAAAGGGCATTGCCAGTTACTTCTTTTGTATCAACCCAAATCGGTAAAATAACAGTAAAGTCAGCATCTAAAAGCTCTAATTGCTCGTCAGCTACCTTAATATAGAAATCACCTTTTGCCTGTTTTTCAATTTCTTCTTTATTTTTGAATCCCAGCTTAGTCATAAAATCCACACGGGAGTCACCGGTTACATACGCTCCCCAACCTTCAGATGTATAAGCACCTACTGCAACCGTCTTGTCAGCAAATTGTGGGTATTCTTCTCTTGCTTTTTCAAAAGCAGTGTCAACATCCTTCAATAACTGCTCACCCTCTGCTTCCTTACCAAGGGCTTTCGCAATCATTTGTACTTGCTGTTGATAAGAGGTCAAATAACTATCGCCACCTTCTGGAACACCAATGGTTGTGGCAATTTCAGAGAGACGATTATAACGCTCTTGATCACCCGAAGATCGAACATCGAGGATTAGGTCTGGCTCAAGGGAAGCAATTTGCTCATAATCAAGTTCCATCGTTCCAAGGATGGTAGGAGCAGTCTTATAGGCTCCTTTTAACCAAGGACCGACACCTTCACCACCAAAAGCAAGCCAGTCACTAGCACCAACTGGTTCTCCTCCAAGAGCTAAAACAGTTTCTGCATCTCCCCAGCCAAGGGCAACAATACGTTTTGGCTCTTCCTTAATCTCTATATTACCGAATTTCGTTTCAATTGTTCTACTAGTAAAGTTATTTGTTTCGGGATCTGATTTCGTCTTAGACTCTTTGCTTGTATCAGAACCGCATCCAACTAATCCTATTACTACGAGCATAACCATAAAAAAGCTCATCCATTTAGTTAAGCTTAAGCCTTTCCTCATAATTTATGTATTCTCCTCTCAACGTCTCAGACAAATAATAAGATAATGATAATGATTATCATTATCTTACATTATGGACACCTTAACCAATTTTGTCAACCACATCTTATCAGGGAGATCAAAACAGAATAGGAGCATTGTATCCATTATCTTCCCAAAAAAAAGAGCATTAACACTTACTATTTTTTACCTTCAACCATAAAAAAACACCCCTCAAAGTAATGTTAATAACATCTACTTTAAGGGGTACCGTTCATCACACTCTAGGGGCCTCTTTGTTCTGATCTCGCTGTTGTAATATCTTCTCCTCAAGTGCTTTCGTCTTTTCTTCATCCTTTTTGGATTTCTTGACGATGAACCGCATCGTCAAAATCGCTGCGATCAAAAAGATGGAAAATGAAATTGCAGCAGGAATGTATTCTGTCTTATCCTCTGGAAAATATAGAAAAAGCTGTAACACCGTCCAATGGAACATAGGATTCTTCCTTTCCGTCGCTCTCTATTGAACTATTATAGCAATCAATTTTCAACATCTCCAGCTTTTAAACCTTGCCTAGCTAAACTTTGTTTTGTTTCTTCTTCCGCCTTATGCGTATGGGTTCACTAAGTTGCTTGTATCAAGCAAAACACGTTCACCCATACACATAAGGCTAAACTCAATAAGCTACTTCAAAACTTTAATCTTCTTAATCACGACATCCTCGAATGGTTTTCCTTTTGAATCCACATCCACACTGGCAATGTTATCGACAACATCCATTCCTTCAACAACCTGTCCAAATACCGTGTGAACTTTGTCAAGCCAAGGGGTTCCGCCCTTCGCCTTGTAAGCTTCAATAATCTTCTTAGGATATTTTAATTTCTCCATATCCTTAACCTGGCTCTCATCAACAGAACTGCGCTGCACGATGAAAAATTGACTGCCATTTGTGTTTTGAGTGCCTAGGTTAGCCATCGACAATGCTCCACGAATATTATAGAGCTCGTCCGAAAATTCATCCTCAAAAAAATCTCCATAGATGCTTTCTCCGCCCGCACCTGTTCCTAGCGGGTCACCCCCCTGAATCATAAAGTCATTCATGACACGGTGGAAGGTAACACCTTCATAATAGCCTTCTTCACTATGGGTAATAAAGTTTTCAACGGCCTTTGGCGCCTGCTTTTCAAAAAGCTTGATTTTTATCCTCCCCATCGATGTTTCCATCTCGACTAATCTCTCCCCTTCTTGCACCTCTGAGGTGAGCTGTGGAAGAGAAAGCTCATCTTTATTTTCAACCGTATCTCCCCCTTTTTTCAATAAATAAAAATAGGTGGAGAAAATTAGAATGGCTGCAACGACCATAATCCAAATCTGGTATTTTTTCAATATCTCTTACCTCCTGATTACATCCTCTTTGTTTTTCGACTAAAATGATCCATAATTATCATAAGATATTCTTTAAGCATTTGGAAAGGAGCTTTATCAATGAGTGAATTAAAAATTGGCGATTATGTGACGGCCTTTTATAAAACAGGGAAATATATCGGAGAAATCACGGATATCCGTGGGGAAAATTATTTAGTGAGGGTATTAGCAGTCGCTAAGCATCCCATGCAGGGAGACATCCATACGGGAAAGGATGCAGACGTCCCTTTTTTCCATGAAAGACGAGCATTAGCCTATCGAGAACAAGCCAATATGCCAAGAAAAATGGTGAAGCCTTTTGAAGGTGAAGTCCCTGATTACAAGGCCTCATTACGGGAAGCGGTAGACAAACTTAAAAGCGAATTAACAGCGGACCCTTCCCTTTGGGCCGAAAAAAGCTTAAGAAATATAGAAATATTAGAACAAGATTACTTTAAATAAGCCAAATCGCAAATAGGGATTTGGCTTATTATACAAAAATATTAAAGAGCTTTGAGAAATCTACCCGATCTCCTATTGTCGTAGGTTCGTGCTGCTTTAAGTATTTTTTGTCCTTTTCAACGAGGTTGAATATATGAAAGGTTGTAAGGGCATCATCTAATGCACGGTGATGCTTCCCAACACCTTCTTTTCCATATTCCTGAACGGCCTTCCACAAACCTGTCTGGTTCTGATCTCCAAAAAAACGTTTATATTCCATGGACAGATCGATCTCTTGCCCCTTAATCGGAAATGTGTATCCCCCTTTGTGACAATTATTTCGAAGCACCTTCATATCCATATTTCCCCATGTCACCACAGTATTTTTTCTAGCGTTTGCGTTGATCTCTTTTAGTTTGCTTACTAGCTCAGCAAAGGGGATGCCTGAATCAACCTGCTTCTGCGAAATATTGAGAAATGCTTTACATCGGTCCGACAAAATGGGAAAGTGAACAGGTGTAACATAGGAGGAGTACTTCTCAGCAATCTGATGATCGCGGACTACTACGATCCCAACCTCGATAATTTCAGGGAAAAAACCCCGATAAATCACACTTTTCTCAGGCATTGTAAATTCAAAATCGATGAATAAATGCTGCTCCACTATCCTTTTCACCTCCTCCAGCCTTATTTACTCATTATAACACTTTTGAGCCTAATTTTTTCATTTTTCTGTTAAAAGGATAGCTGATATTTCGGAAAAAATATTACTCAAACCTGAGGGTAAATGTTCTATAATGTTCATATCTAGTGAGGAAAAAGGGGTGAACGTTATGCGGATGTTCACTGGGTATTTTTTTATCGTTATATTGATTCCGATCTTCATCTTTCTCCTGATGTTTGCTTCTACAGAGACTGAAAAGGTTCAGAGCTTACATATCGTTTTAGATAAGAAGATTCATATAGAAAAAACGAATTTATCTCAATCAAGCTATGTGAAGGATCGCCAGGGACAGATCATATCGGAAATTCATCAACCAATAAATCGAATCTTCGTAAGTTCCGACAAAATTCCAGACTTTATTGAAAAGCTCTTTGTTTTGTCAGAGGATCGGAATTTTTTTGAACACCCGGGCTTTGACCTTACCGCAATGGGAAGAGCATTGGCTGTTAATATCAAGGCCAGTGGGATCGAGGAAGGAGCCAGCACCATTACACAGCAGCTGGCACGAAACCTTTATTTGTCCCATGAACAATCCTATAATCGGAAGCTAAGCGAAATTTTGTATGCCTACCAGCTGGAGCGGACCTATACGAAGGATGAGATATTAGAGCTTTACTTAAATACTGTCTATTTCCAAAATCGGGCCTACGGAATTGAGGCCGCTGCGAACACCTACTTTCAAAAAGGCGTTGGACAATTATCCAATGCGGAACTGGTCTTTCTCTCTGCCATCCCGAACAATCCGTCCCTTTATAATCCGCTCAAGCATTTCGACCAAACGAAGGCGAGACAGGAGAGATTAATAGATTTGGCACAGGAAGAGGGTCTGATTAATTTCGAGGAAGCTGAGGAGATGAAGGGAGAACCAATCCAGCTTTCCGTCAAAAAAAGAATCGATCGGTATCCAGACTATGTGACCTATGTTGAAGCAGAATTGAAGGATCTGATCGCCACAACGGATGGATACCAATCTAAAATGGCTGCAGCGGATGAGACAAAGAAGGAAGAGCTAGAAAAAGAGCTCAATAACCGAGTCAGTGAAGTTATGGCCACGGGAGTGATCATTGAAACAGCACTCAATCCAGCCATCCAGGAAAAAGCCGTAACGACAGTGAAACGACAGCTTCCCTATCAGGATATTGAAGGGGCCGTTTCCGTCATCGATCACGAAAGCCACGAAATCATCGCCCTTGTCGGTGGAAAAAATTATCAAAAATACGATTTTAATCGAGCCTATCAAGCCTTTCGCCAGCCAGGCTCGGCTATCAAGCCATTGCTTGTCTATGCTCCCTATATCAACCGAACAAATGCCTCTTTGACTGAAAAAATCTCGGCTGACAATTTTTGTTCAAAGGGATATTGTCCGAAAAATTATGGGGGTGGAACATACGGAGTGGTGACGCTTGAGCAGGCGTTAGTTCGTTCCTATAATACACCTGCGGTCCGTCTACTTCAGAAAAATGGAATTGAGAACTCGTTCAATGATTTGGCAAAATTTCAATTTAAAAAAGTGACAGAAGAGGATCAGCGACTGCCTTCTGCGATTGGCGGATTCACACATGGAATGACGCCCCTTGAAATGACAAATGCCTATACGGTTTTTGCGAATGGAGGAAGCTACCAGCCAGCGAGAGCGATCAAGCAGGTGACCGATTTAAGCGGAAAGGTGCTTTACAAGTGGGAGGATCAGCCTGTACAGATTTGGAATGGCGCAACCATTACCAAAATGAGAACAGTTTTAAACAAGGTCGTGACCTCTGGGACTGGGAGAAAAGCCAATTTTCAAAGCTCTTACATTGGCGGTAAAACAGGAACAACGAATGATTACAATGATTTCTGGTTCATTGGCTTAACCGATAAGGTGACAGCGGGCGTTTGGATCGGAAAGGATAAGCCCTCCAGCATTAAATATGTCGAATCTACTGCCCCCCATCAAAAAATCTGGAAGGAAATTGTTTCGGGAATTCAATAGACAGGAAGAAGCCCCTCAAAAATTTTGAGGGGCTTCTTCCATTATTGATTCGATTAGATTTGTACGGTTTCCTTTTTACCCCGCATCGCCATGGGGATGTAGACACAATATGGTTCGCTTTCAAGATAATCCCCCGTTACTGCATAGGTTCTTGAACGGGAGCCTCCACAGACAAAGCGGTATTCACAAACTCCACATTTTCCCTTATAAAGATCTGGATTTCGTAGCTCTTTTAAGACAGGGGACTCGCGGTAAATTTCCTTTAATGGTTTATCTCGCACATTACCTACATTAATTGGAAGAAGTCCGCTTGGAAGCACATCCCCCACATGAGAGATAAAAATAAAGCCATTGCCATCATTGACTCCTTTGGGAGCTCGCTTTAGTCCATCAACCATGGAAGCATGATCGGTCGTAATGGAGTCCTCATAACGAATATCGGAACCTTCAATTTTGTGCTCCCTCATTTTTTGCTGTAGCACGACGCGACGATAATGCTGGGCTGCTGTTGTCTTAATATCATATGGGGCTGTTTTGCTTAGCTCATAGAGCCATCTGAACACCTTCTCATGCTCAGCTGGCGAAATGCAAGCATCCTCCTGCCCACGGCCTGTTGGCACAAGAAGAAAAATGTACCACATAATCGCCTTTAGTTCCTTGACAAGCTCAGCCATTTGCTCAAGATGATCATAGTTATAACGGGAAATAACGGTATTGATTTGGAGCGGCATATCCAATTCATTTAAGTACTTAATTTTTTCAAGTGTCAGCTCAAAGGAACCTGGCGTTCCGCGAAAATGGTCATGAATTTCTGGTGTTGGACCATCTAAGCTAAAGCCCCATCTTGATAGACCGACATTCTTTGCCCGCTCCATTCTTTCCTTCGTAACATTCGCTGTCGCACTTGGGGTCATTGAAACACGCATCCCTTTTTTCACTGCATATTCCGCAAGATCAAAAAGATCCTCCCTCATCATGCAGTCTCCGCCTGTAAATACAAGCATCGGGTTATTCATTTCATAGATTTGGTCAATCAGCTGCAGACCCTCTTCGTGAGTAAGTTCCCGCGGATCTGGCTTTGTTTGCGCATCTGCTCTACAATGAACACATTTCAGCTGACATGCCCGCGTTACCTCCCAGATTGCAATGAAAGGGTTTTCGTTATAATCGATCATCTTTCCTATTCCATGTGGATGTCCTTTTCCGTGCACTCTATTCACCTTTTTCTATAATACTTTATATTACATTATAGAAATTATAAATAAGGATCCGCAGTTACTTTTGTCACTCAAAAAATGAAAAAAGGATGACAAAATCATCCTCTTCCATCCACTTAGATTGGTAAGCTTGCAATGATGCTATTATAAACCTTGACTGCTAAATAAAAGACCCCTGTAAGCAAGGAGGACCAAACCACGACCTGAAAAAAAATCACGCCAATCACCCCTGCGAAGGACATCGACGAGCTGATCTTAAAGACAAAGTAGATAAAATAGACGACGGTGGCGCTAACAAAAATAGCCCCAATCCCCAAAAAGCTATATAAGCTTAATAGCGATACCGCCCCGCCCATAAAATAAATAATGGAGCCCGAGCGAATTTGTTTTAGATTTTCCCCTTCTGAATCCTTAGAAAAAAAGAGGAGAGACAGTTCATTGATGGTGTCCGCAATTAATTTTAAGGCGGCAAACACCATGAAGAACAATACGAGAAGTAAAGCAATTAATGCTAATTTAATACCACCATCTGAAAAGAACTCTTTCATCCCCGAATAGATCCCCGCATTTTTCAACAGCTCGATCAGACTCATTTCAACTCGAATGGATAGGGATAGGCTAAATAATAGGATCGATAAAAGCGGAAAATAGCTTGTTAAATATGTATTTTTCATGTTCCTGCTCCAATTTACCTGATTAAGAAAGACTACTACTATTATGCAAGGTTCATAGACTTCTGACAAGTTTATGAAATCTATTCCAAATTATGTAATGGCCCAAAAACAAATTAAACTAAATTTTTAATCTCTTTCGACAATTTAGGCGTGTTTCTACCTATTTAATATAGCAACTTCATTCCTAGACAAAATTGCTTTTCTGTTATGCATTGCTATACATTTTCGGTTATAATTTACTCAAGATGTAAATATCGATAACATCCTAGATTGCTTTTTCATACTATCGTTTGAAAATTCACATTCTTTAGATAAACTGTTTTCAAATTAAATTACATAAATACTATTACTAAAGGAAGGGTAGAAATTTAAAAAATGATAGGATTAATTATTATTCTGATTTTAGTTTTATTCTTGCCTTTTTCAGTGAAAAAGGTAGAGCATAATCTGGAGATTTTCCTATTTATCATGGGGATTTTGGCCGCTACTATTAGCGGGATGATGAATGCTCAATTGATCGAAAAAGCTCTGGTAGACCCGATTAATATCACCATTGCTGTTCTACTTGCTGGTCTATTAACAAAATGGCTCCAAGGCCCAATTGAAAAAACGATTTTAGCTACAAGCAAACTATTAACACCAAGAGTTTTCTTTGCTTTAACAGTCATCATTTTGGGACTTGCTTCAAGCATTATAACAGCCATTATAGCAGCGATTCTACTTGTTATCGTGATTAACGTACTTCCTCTCGATCGCAAAGCGGAGATTCGGTTTACGATTTTGGCTTGCTTCTCGATTGGATTGGGCGCTGCATTAACACCCATTGGCGAGCCCTTATCCACGATCACCATAAGTAAGGTCAATGGAGATTTTTTCTACTTGCTTAAGTTGATCGGTCCCGAGGTAATCCCTGCGGTCGTGATTTTCGGTTTACTCACATTCTTTTTGGTTAAGCCGCACGAAAGTTCAGATGGCTTAGCAACCGATGAAAAGACTGAGAACTATAAGGAAATCATCATTCGCGCCGCAAAAATTTACTTGTTTGTCATGGGCTTAACCTTCCTCGGTCATGGTTTTGAGCCGTTGATTAATGAATATATCATTGGTCTTCATCCAATGCTGCTCTATTGGATCAATATGATCTCTGCCATCCTAGATAACGCCACACTAGCAGCGGCAGAAATTAGTCCAGCGATGAATACAGAAACCATCCGTGCGGTGTTACTTGGCCTCATTATCAGTGGTGGAATGCTTATTCCAGGAAATATCCCTAATATCATCGCAGCAGGAAAACTAAATATTACAAGTAAAGAGTGGGCACGCTTTGGTGTTCCAGTTGGCCTCATTACCATGGTTGTCTACTTTATTGTCCTATTTGTTTTCTACTAAGTTTCATATAAAGAAAAAACGAGGAATCCTATGAAATTCATCATTTCGTGGGATTCCTCGTTTCTGATCATCAACAATTATTTTCTTTTAATAACTGCCATTGTGCATCTCGATACACAGATGAGCTTATCCTCTTCATCGGTAATTTTGATATCCCAAACCATCGTTGTTTTTCCTTGGTGTAAAATGGTGCCCGTCGCCGTTACGATTCCATCCCTTTTTCCTCGCACATGGTTTGCATTAATTTCTAAGCCAACGGCAGCCTCCGTCTCTTGATCAATCAGGGCAAAGGCTCCTACGGAAGCGACGGTTTCTGCTAATGCCACAGAGGCTCCCCCATGCAAAAGCCCAAATGGCTGATGTGTTCTGCCGTCAACTGGCATCGTCGCCACGACAAGTCCTTTCTCAAGCTTTGTTACTTCAATTCCTAATGCATCCATGAGTGTTTGCTTAGTTTCCAATAAGTTCTCCTCCTACTTTTGTCTATTTCTATGTAAATTTTAAATAGATCACAACGATTTCTGTTTCTGGCTAGTGAACTAAATTCAGAAACTCCAATGTACCAAAAGTATACCAAATTTTCCTACAATTTGGATCATTTTTGCTTTAGACCTTTTTTACTTCATTACAGAAAAAAGCCCTCCATCTCCCGGAGAGCTTTCAAATGCTGATTTTCCCTTAATAAAATGGTGGAGCACCATAACCATATCCAAATCCATATGGATTAAATCCTACCGGATAGAATGGGTAGGGCCTTGGGCGAAAAAATGCTCCGCCAATTAAGCCACCAGCCAAGCCGCCTAATAATCCGCCGACAAATGGACCGCCAAAAAAGAATCTCTGATCGTTTACTACGGGTCCTCTATAATATTGCATCCGATACCCTCCTTGTTCACGCTTTTTCCCCTCTCTACTACATATGCGATAAACACCTAATAAGAGTGGGCGAAAGCTCCAAGAACGAATGGATTTACGGATGTTCCCTATAGAATCATTGCTGCTATCCAGCCAAACAGGATTAATGGAATATTATAGTGCAGAAACGTTGGAACACAAGTGTCCCAAATATGATTATGCTGGCCGTCGACATTAAGCCCAGCGGTGGGACCAAGGGTACTATCGGAGGCAGGGGAACCCGCATCTCCTAAAGCCGCTGCCGTTCCCACCAAGGAAATCGTCGCCATCGGACTGAAGCCTAGCTCTAAAGCAAGTGGGACAAAGATGGTAGCGATAATCGGAATGGTTGAGAAGGATGAGCCAATTCCCATCGTCACTAACAATCCCACGATGAGCATTAATAAAGCCGCGAGGGATTGATTTCCTCCAATGAGATCTGCCGATTGTTTCACAAGGGATTCGACATCGCCGGTTGCCTTTAAGACATCTGCAAATCCAAAAGCGGATAGCATAACAAATCCGATGAATGCCATCATTTTCATCCCATTTGTCAAAAGCTCGTCCGCTTCCCCCCATTTAATTGCGCCACTCAAATACAAAATAATAATTCCTGTTAAAGCTCCAAATATCATCGAATCCGTAGCAATTTGCACAATCAATGCTGCGACAATCGCTATCAGCGAGAATAGAATTCCAACCTTCGTATACTGCCCTTTCTCTGTTTCGACAAGCTGAAAGGAGCGGTAATTTCGTTCCTTGCGATAGGTAAAAATAGAAACGATTAGCCCTAAGACGAGACCAGCTGTAGGAATCAACATGGCTACAGGAATCTGATTTAACTTAACATTTAAGCCACTATCAATCATGTTGGTTGCCAAAATCTCGTGAAATATTTTCCCGAAGCCAACGGGTAATAAAATATATGGAGCAGTTAAGCCAAAAGTAAGAACCGATGCAATCATTCTTCTATCTATTCTTAATTCATTCATCAATGTTAATAAGGAGGGAATCAAGATCGGAATAAAAGCAATATGAATCGGAATGACGTTTTGCGAGAGGCAGGCCATGACAAGAATGGCCACAGTGATGATCGCCTTTGGATACATTTTCCCCTTGGATGCCCCATTATTTTTCACAAATCCCAACACTTTTTCGACCATCAGGTTTGGAAGACCCGTTTTGGATATACAAACTGCAAAGCCACCTAAAAGCGCATAGCTTAGAGCAACTTCAGCACTTCCTCCTAGGCCGCCAGAAAAAACTTCTATTGTTTTATGCAAAGATAATCCACCTGTTAACCCACCTACAAGTGAACCGAGGATTAAAGCAAGAACGACATTTACTCTTAATAAGCTTAAAATTAACATAACTAGGACAGCGATCACTACCGCATTCATTTCATGTTCCCCTCTCGATGCTTTAGTTTGGTAAATTGGTAGAGAATTAAAATATAGTAATTAAAATAGCATGCTAGCCTTTTTTCTGTCAATTGTTTTTGATTTGTAAAAATTTTACTAGAAGACCCTCTTCTCAAATATGGTAATACTAGGATGTTCCAAACAATAATCCTACGAAAAAAAGCCCAGGGAGTAAACCCTGGACTTAGCATGATGCTGTCTATTTATTCATTTCAAATCTTTCAACTAGAAGAGCTAGGGTGCGCGTCATGACTCCGGTTGCACCAGCTGGACCGAGCTCTGTGTTTTTGCGAGTTACTGAAGTTCCAGCGATATCTAAATGAACCCATGGTGTACCTTCTGCAAACTCACCGACAAAGGCTCCGCCCATGATCGCGTGTCCTTCTCGTCCTGGTGAATTATTTAAATCTGCAATCTTGCTGCTCCGAACCCGGTCAATATCCTTTTGGAAAAGAGGCAAGCGCCAAATTGGCTCTCCTGCTTCATAGGATGCTTCCAGTACCTGCTCAAACCACGCTTCATTGTTCGTTAAGGCACCCGTTGTTTCATTTCCAAGGGCAACGATAACGCCCCCTGTTAATGTCGCAACATCGACTAGATACTCGGCACCATGATGCTTGGCATATGTAACGGCATCAGCAAGCACCAATCTTCCTTCAGCATCTGTATTCAACACCTCAATCGTCTTTCCACTCATTGAGGTAATGACATCATCTGGCTTGAAGGCAGAACCGCTAATCATATTATCTGTCGATGGAATAACAGCGACCACATTTTGTTCAGGCCTTAATTCCCCGATGATTTCCATCGCGCCTAATACGGCTGCCGCTCCTCCCATATCGGTCTTCATGCCAACAATCCCATCCTTTGGCTTGATGGAATAGCCGCCGGTATCGAAAGTGATGCCCTTCCCAACTAGGCCGATAACATCCTTCCATTCTTCTTTTCCCTGATATTTTAGAACAATCAGCTTTGGAGGCTCCTCTGACCCTTGATTGACTGCGAGCAATGCCCCCATGCCAAGCTTAAGCATGTCTGCTTTTTCCAAAATCTCCACTTCAAATCCGTATTTCTCACCGAGCTCCTGGGCATAGTTAGCCATATCTGTGGCAGTCAGCAGGTTTCCAGGTGTATTCACTAAGGTGCGGGCTGAATTGGTTGCTTTTCCATAAACATAGCCAACCGTTAATGCCGCTCCCACCTCTTCCTGATCCTGCTCACTTAGGATGGTTATCCTCCTAATTTGTTTCTTAGGCTCGTTCGATTTTTGCTTGTAGCCAGCAAATTCGTATGTAGCAAGTGGCAGTGCTTCACTTAAGGCATGGGCCACATCCTGGTGCTCGATTTTTTCTGATAAAAACGCATCCAAATAAATCGTAGCATCCTCAAGCTTTGAGTGCTGTATCTCCTTAAAAGCCTTTCCAAATGCTTCGCGCACTAATTCAAACGTTACATCCTTTTCTTTGCCAAGACCAATGAATATTAATCTTTTTGCTCCGATTTTTCCGAAGGTATGTATTTTAGAAATTGCTTTTTTCTTTGCGGAGATATCACCGCTTTTTACTAATTCTGTTAACTGCCCCTCAAAAAGCTCGTCCAGCTTGGCAATATTCCCTTCGAACTTTGTTGGTTTATCATACAAACCGACGATTAAGCATTCTGTAGCTTCCACAAAATTGATTTCATTTTTTACATGGAACATCATTTCACCCCCAAGAAATATGTTTTTATTATATACGAAATGAGGAATTGTTTCGACTTTCTAACTATCATGAGGGCGCAACCTTTTGGTTATGGTATAATGTGTATACTTTTTATTATTGGGGATTCAAATGCAACAATGTTCGAGAAAAGAGCCATTTTTTATTGGTGCTTCAAGGGCAACATTGTTTGAAAAAATTATCGTTAATAAAGGTGGTTGGAGCATGGACTTGTTTATGAATTTTTCATTTTGGGCTGCAATTGCTGCCATCCTCTTTGCACAATTTGTTAAAGTTCCTATTCATTTTGCTGTGACGGGGAAGCTTGACTGGTCTCTGTTGACAAGCACAGGAGGGATGCCCAGCTCCCACTCAGCCGCTGTCACTGCCTTGACAACAGGTGTTGCGTTGGAATCTGGGATGCAGTCGCCAGTATTTGCGGTCTCGGCGCTCTTTGCAATCATTACCATGTTCGACGCCACAGGTGTGCGCCGTCAAGCAGGTGAACATGCGATTGTCTTAAACCAGCTAGTCAATGATTTTAACAAATTTATTGAAGAAGCAAAGGACTGGCCCCAAAAACCGGAACAGCAAAAACGAAAGGAGCTAAAGGAATTGCTCGGGCATAAACCGATCGAAGTCTTTTTTGGAGGTTTAACCGGGATCTTTTTAGCTTTATTCCTTCACTATTTACTGCAGCTATAATAAGAATTCTTTTCAAAAAGCAAATTAGAAAAGGCAAACAGTTGATTTTATCACTGCTTGCCTTTTTTGCTCCAAATTATTGGCTTTTTGATTGAATATATTGCTGTCTAAATACTTGCATCGACTCTTCTTCGTTCAATGCCTTTAGTTTCTCCTCGGTTAGCTTGCCGTTACCCTTCTCAATGACATAGACCTCAACCTTCTTCTTGCCCCATTTTTCATAGACTTCTTTTACCGTTTCATAATAGAGATCTACCTTGTTTCCTTTGATCGCTCCACCTTTATCCGCTACCACTCCATAGCCGTAACCAGGGATAAACAGGATCGTACCGATCGGAAAGACATTTAAGTCTGCTGCGACGGTTGAATACAAATCCCGGGTCACCTTCACACCTGAATAGGTGATCCCAAATTCGGGATGTCCAGGACTTTTTCCCGTTGACTCATAGCCAGCTGTATACCCAGTAGCAATCACTTCTGTACTAGGATATTGGGACCAATCAATGGCCTCCTCCAAGGAAGGTGGTTTCCCTGAGACCTCTTCGCTCGAGGAAATTTTTAAATCATTATTTGTAATTCTTTGAAGAAACTTATACGCAAGCTCCATCGGCCTTATTTTATGTTCCAAATTCTTGTTAGCTGATTCATTGCCTTCATTTTCATGTACACTGAGATAGTTCGTTAAGGACATAGCCTCAACACCAGAAATTCCCTGATAAGTTGTAAGTATTGCTGCACAAAATAAGAACGTCATAAGGATACGTCTTACCCACTTCTTAATATTTATCATGTGAATTTTCACTCCTCCCAAAACTATTCATTTCCCAAAGTGAAATGAAATATTCATAGGAGGAAGATTTTTTATCATTAGCCTTTTGCATAATAGCCTAGATACACCAATGAACATAGACATATTGACAAGGAAAAACCCCCACAAAAAGTGGAGGTTCCTTCGTTCTTATATAAGGCTTAAAACATCTGATAGCCCCTTTTACGTAATATTCGGATAGTAATGCCCGCGACAATCGCACCAGCCAAACCGCTGCTTAATATCAAAATATCTAACAAAGCAATATTAGCGAAACTTACCATTAGGTCTTGAAAGGCAGATTTTGTGTTTGTGAAATACTGGGAAAATCTCACCTTATCAACAAATAAAATCACAACAATAGGATAAATAATAGCCATAATCCAAGTCATTCTGAGAAGCATATTTAGAATAAACCCAATTCCAAAAAATAAAACGAAAAATAATAACATCGAAACGATTGTTATTGGCACGGCATAAATACTCATTTCGTGTCCAAGCCTCCCTTAGCATCAACTCTAAGTGTAATCGAAAGGCATTTTAAGAGTCAACAGAAAAGACAAAGCTATCCGTTAAACAAAAATGCCCCGAAGGCTCGGAGCATTTTAATTTAGGGATTTTTTTCATTTAGCCTACCGTTTATTATTTTAAAGCAACAATATTTGATAAAAGAACCTTCTTTATAATAGATTAAATTTCCCCTTTTTCAATACGAGGGATGGTCCACCAATCATAAGGAGTGCTCGGTTATCAATCATTTTCTTCATGAAGGATGCGGTTCCACCCTTCATTTTCTTACCAAAAGCAACCCCAATCGCATCATCTTCCCCTAATGAGCAAACCGTTCCTTTAATATCTGCCTTAAAGGCCTCTAGCTCCTTACCCCGAATAAGAGCAAGTAGATTGCGGGCACAGACAATACCTTGCTGCATTGCAATTTGTGCTGTTGGTGGGTATGGACGATTAATTTCCTCATTGATGACTAATGAGCAATCACCAATAATGAAGACATCCTCATGACCAGGAGCTCTTAAATCTGGTTGGACCTTCACACGGCCACGCATAGCCTCAAAACCAGATTTCTCGATAATGGAGTTTCCTCTCACACCTGCAGCCCAGACAACTGTTCCAGCTTTAATTTCTTCAACTTCATCTTCACCCTTGCCAACGATAATCCCTGTTTCAGTTGCTTCCTTCACTGCCGTACCAATCATGAAGGTGACACCTTTTCTTTCCAATTGGGCCATCGCATAGTTCACTAGATCAGGATCAAAACCAGGCAATACCGTTGGTGCAGCTTCGACACAAATAATTTTCACTTTTAGTGGATCGATATCATATTCTTTGCAAAGCTCAGGAACACGATTTGCAAGCTCCCCTAGAAACTCAATTCCTGTAAATCCTGCCCCACCGACAACAATGGTTAATCGTTCTTCCTTTTTCTCTACTTCTGTATTATAGGTTGCGAATTGATACTCAATATGTTCGCGGATTTGACGGGCAGCATCGACGTTAACAATCGAAAATGCATATTCCTTTAAGCCCTTGATCCCAAAGGTTTCCGACTCGGCTCCAACCGATACAACAAGATAATCATATGGAAGCTCCCCTTCCTCAAGGATGACCTTCTTATCTTCCGTTTTGATTTCGACAACAGTTCCTTGAATAAACTCGACCTTATTACGATCGATAACATCTCTAATATTGTAACGAACGCGATCATGGTGTAGAGTGCCTGCAGAGGCTTCATGTAACCAGGTTGTCTCGTAGTGATAATCATTCTTGTTAACAAGCTGGATCTCAACCTCGTTCATACCCATACCTTTTTGTAATTGTGTTGCTGTCATCAGGCCACCATAACCTGCTCCTAAAATTACGATTTTTTGCTTTCTCAAAGTGATCACTTCCACCTTTTTTGTTTTATTTTATGTTCTGTACTCTTTTTCTTAGCTTCACCACAATAGAAAAATATAGTAGTATAGATATAAAAAAGTATGTGATGAATTTCACTATTAATTTCAAAAAAATGTCGAAAAATCGTCACAGAAATTTAACATCTTATCTCAAATCCATGATATGCCTTTTCAATCTTAATTTCAAGTAAAAAAATATGATATCCAGCATATTTATAGTGTCTATATTTTTAGAATCTTTTAAAAACTAATCCCCCCCTCCCTTTATATTGTTTTTTATTTTGATATCTGACTTATTCATAGGAAATGTTTGAGATTTCAAAGGACAGAATGTTAGTTTTAAACTATTTGTGGTAATATATAGGATGGATTTGTACTATTCAGTTTGGGGGGATTCGGAATGAAAGAAGACAAAAAGATATATGATGTGACCATTATTGGTGGTGGACCAGTAGGACTATTCACCGCTTTCTATGGTGGGATGAGACAAGCAACTGTGAAAATTATTGAGAGCCTACCACAGCTTGGCGGACAGCTTTCGGCGTTATACCCAGAAAAATACATATATGACGTTGCTGGTTTTCCAAAGGTTCGTGCACAGGAACTAGTTAATAACCTAAAAGAACAAATGTCGAAATTCGAGCAAGCGATCGTCTTGGAACAATCTGTCGAGAAAATTGAGAAGCAAGATGACAATGTTTTTAAATTAACAACAAATAAAGAAATCCATTATACAAAAACCGTGATCATTACCGCTGGAAACGGTGCATTCCAGCCTCGTCGTTTAGAACTTGAAAACGCTATACAATATGAAGGCAAGAATCTCCATTATTTTATTGATGACCTTAACCAGTTTGCAGGAAAAAAGGTTGTCGTTTTTGGTGGTGGCGACTCTGCTGTGGACTGGGCGCTCATGCTTGAGCCAATCGCAGAGAAAGTAACGATTGTTCATCGACGTGATAAATTCCGTGCACATGAGCACAGTGTTGAGAACTTACAAAATTCAAAGGTAGACATCAAAACACCTTATGTTCTTGTTGAGTTAATTGGAGATATTAGCGGCATCAAGCAGGTCGTTCTTCAGGATGCAAACGGGGATGCGAAGGAAACTCTTGATGTGGATGCAGTTATTTGTAACTATGGATTCGTTTCTTCACTTGGACCAATTAAAGAATGGGGTCTTGAAATTGAAAAGAACTCCATTGTCGTTAACTCTAAGATGGAAACGAATATTCCTGGGATTTATGCTGCCGGAGATATTTGTACCTACGATGGCAAGGTTAAGCTCATCGCTAGCGGATTTGGTGAAGCCCCAACGGCGATCAACAATGCCAAAACCTATATTGATCCAAAGGCAAAAGCTCAGCCGCTTCACAGCTCTTCAATGTTCAAATAAATTGGAAAAGCAAAGCCCGACGGCTTTGCTTTTTGGTTTTAACAGTTTTCTGGAGTCCCCTCGTTTGTCGCAGTTCTAAATGAAGAGCCACAGCCGCATGATGCAATGGCATTCGGATTATCGATCGTAAAGCCGCCACCCATAAGTGATTGCTTGTAGTCGATCTTCGTCCCTTTCAAAGCTGGGGCACTGTCCTTATCAACAAGAATTTTGATTCCATATTGTTCAAATTCTGTGTCCCCATCCTCAACCTCGTGGGCAAAGCCCATTCCATAGGAAAGCCCACTGCAGCCGCCACCTTGAATTGCTACGCGAAGGAATGCTCCCTCTTCCTCATTTTCCTTCATCATATCCTTTATTTGCAAAGCAGCAGCTTCTGTAATCGTTACAATATCCATGTTCCTACCTCCCAATTATATAATCCAGTAGCTCATCTTACTATTAGTATATACAGCAATCAACAGTTCCTCAACTAGACAGCATTATAATCTCGAATATGGGGATTTTTATCAGTGAAAATGGTCCTTTCCTTATGATTATACGCTATAATTAAGGTACTATATATTTCTAGACCTCTCCAGACTTTGCAAAAGAAGGTGTTATGATGGCTGAATTACTTCCTTTATATGATAAAAAATATGAATGTCTCATGTGCAAACAACCCTTTACCTCCAAAAAGGTTCGTTCTCGATTTGTAAAGGTAACACATTACGATACTGATTTCTGTCCTACCTACTCATCGGAAGAAGCGAACCCTCTTTTCTACTACGTAAAGGTTTGTCCTCATTGTGGTTTTTCCTTTTCTGAAGATTTCCAACCATACTTCGCACCAGGAACAAAGGAAGTCATCATGCAGAAGGTTTGTGAACAGTGGGTTTCTCAGGACTTTGGAGGAGAGCGAAATGTGAATTCCGCTATCCAAACCTACAAGCTTGCTGCATTCTGTGGAACTTTGAAGAAGGAGAAGCATATTATCATTTCGGGCTTATATATGCGACTCGCCTGGCTTTATCGGTCGCTTGAAAACAAAGAACAGGAACGACGATTTACCAATTTGGCCCTGAAGGAATACATGGATTCCTACATGGCAGATGATTACAAAGGAACTCAGGTAACCGAGGTTCGTATGCTGTATTTAATTGGTGAGCTTTCCCGTCGGATAGGCAATATCGAACAGGCTGTGAAATATTTCTCCAAAGTCATCGAAAATCAAAAGAGTACAACGGAAGCAACTACCGTCGAAATGGCAAAGGAACGGTGGTACGAAATAAGAGACATGCAGAAAGAGCAAGAAAATATGCAGTCCGAAAGCTAGAAAAAAAGTGGTGTACTTTTTCAGGTAGTCATTCCCTTTAGTACACCACTTTTCTTTTGGCTGCTTTCGTTTGAGAAGAGAGCCTTTCCTTTAAAACATTGGGTTTTCCTCTAAATGTCGATAGATATTCTCTACCAGCTCATCTGGGGTTTCTCCTGTCACGACCTCTCCCTCAACTAAAGCATATAATGACGTTGCACATTTGCCACAGTAGCTTAGGCAGCCGTACTCGATAATATCTAAATTCGGATCCTTTTCAAGCTTCTCCAATGCTTGTTGAGACCCGTTAGCCAGATTGCTGATGCAAAATTCTATAATAGGTTTTAACAATTCTATTTCACCTCTGAGGTACTACTAGAGTAAGCTGAACAAAGCTTATGAAATTCATCATAGCAATTTTATTGAAATTGGCAAGTTTAACGTTTGCCATTGAACGACAATTTACGACAGATCCTTTCTAATTCTCGTCGAAAAGTTGTCATGAATATGTTGTGATTTTGTCACAATTTCGTTATACTTTGGGTGACCTTAAAGCATTTTTTCGAATTAATTTAATATCATTTTAGAAAAATTAATAGAGATAGAATTAGTCAGCTAATAGAGTTGCAAAAGGGGATAAAAAATGAAGAACTTAGTGATTTTGGGCGGAGGATACGGGGGAATGAAAATCCTATCTCGTCTTTTGCCAAATGAACTCCCAGAAGACGTATCAATCACATTAGTAGATAAGACACCTTATCACTGCCTGAAGACAGAGTACTATGCGTTGGCTGCCGGAACCATTTCAGACCAGCATATTCGCGTACCATTTCCAGAGGATCCAAGATTGCATATTCTCTATGGGGAGGTTACAGACATTCGCCTTGACGAGAAAAAAATCTATTTAAAGGATGCTGAACCGCTATCCTATGATGATTTAATTATCGGTCTAGGCTGTGAAGACAAATACCACAATGTACCAGGTGCAGAGGAATTTACCTATAGTATCCAATCGATAGAGAAATCTAGAGAAACCTATCAGGCTCTAAATAATCTTGCACCAGGCTCTGTAGTCAGTATCGTTGGCGCTGGTTTAAGTGGGGTTGAATTAGCAAGTGAGCTAAATGAAAGCAGACCCGATTTGAAGATAAAGCTTTTTGACAGAGGAAACTATATCCTTTCCGCCTTCCCAGTTCGTCTTAGCACATATGTTGAAAATTGGTTTGATAATCATGGTGTTGAAATTGTCAATACTTCTAATATCACAAGGGTGGAAGCCAATCGGCTATATAACCACCACGAACCAATTGACAGCGACATTATTGTGTGGACTGCTGGCATTCAGCCATGCAAGGTTGTGCGTGAAATGGATGCCGAAAAGGACAAACAGGGAAGAATTATTTTAACACCTTATCATAATATACCTAATAATGAGCATGTCTATGTAGTCGGTGACTGTGCCAGCCTGCCGCATGCTCCAAGCGCACAGCTTGCAGAGGGACAGGCAGAGCAAATTGTGGATGTATTGCTCAAACGCTGGAAAAATGAAGAACTCCCAGAAACCTTGCCAACGATTAAGCTAAAAGGGGTACTCGGATCCTTAGGAAAAAAACACGGATTTGGAGTTGTCGCTGATCGACCAATCACAGGTAGGGTGGCTCGATTGCTTAAATCAGGTATTCTGTGGATGTATAAGTTCCATAAAGGCTGATAGTAGTCTTATTTTGCTATGTCTAAAAAAAGAGTCTTATCAAAAAAGCGCTGATCTTTGTGATCGGCGCTTCCTTCATTTTAGCTTGGTGTATAGCCATGCCTTTCCATTTCTGAAAAAATCGTTTTTAACCGCGGATTCCCTTCCCCTACAATTTTATCCTCGATTAATACGATAGGATAAAACATATCTTCCTCGATCACACGCTGTGCAAATTCCCTTTTCGACTCATCTGAGGGCGGATCATAAATATCTACATAGGTAATCTTAAAGGCTTGATTGGGAAATTTCCTCCCCACTGCCGCCTCTAGCCATTCATAGGTCTCCTTTGAAGATGGGAGATTGACACAGCTAGGACAGAGTTGTTCCGCACCATAAACCAATATTTCCACTTCTTTTTTCTCCACTTTGCTCCCTCCCCTATATCTAAATCCTATTCTACAATAGCTGCAACATAAATTCCCAATATTAGGTCTGTTGCAAGTGTCTGGAAAAGGGTCTTTTAGATAGATTTTTTTGTCGGAAGTCATTATAATAGGGATAAAGAAAGGAGCGATTACGATGGCTGAGCAAATATTTGAACAAGTGCAAGATGTATTAGATAAATTGCGCCCATTCCTTCTTCGTGACGGTGGCGACTGTGAATTAGTAGATGTAGAAGATGGCATTGTGAAATTACGTTTATTAGGTGCATGTGGGTCCTGCCCAAGCTCCACCATTACATTAAAGGCTGGGATTGAGCGAGCGCTTTTAGAAGAAGTACCTGGCGTAGTTGAAGTTGAACAAGTATTCTAATCGATAAAAGTAAAACGATTCCGCATGAGCGCGGGATCGTTTTTTTATTTATATTCACATTTTTGAATCTGTATCTGACTTCCGATCTGGTCAATTTGTAGTTGATGGTAGATCATTTCTGGATTATGACTTTGCAGCTTCTGTTGTAACTTATCTCCTTGTCCTTTTTCATAGCAGCAGACGACCGTCGGGCCGGCCCCGCTTAAGGCCACACCAAAAGCTCCAAGCTCATAGGCAAGATTCTCAATTTCCTGTAAATGTGGAACGAGGGCTCTCCGATATGGCTGATGGTACAGGTCTTTTGCCATCATCCTACCGGCTAAAGCATAATCCCCTCTAAGGAGTGCCGCAATCATGACGTTCGCAATCGCACCTGCCTGAACAGACTCAGAGTAAGGTAGCTGGCTCGGTAGCACGCCTCGGGATTCCTTTGTTAGGAGCTCCTGTTTCGGAACAACGGCAATTAGATCAAACTCAAGGTCACGATAGACCACCGCTTCCACTGAATCATCCAGCTGTACCCCGACCACCAATCCTCCAAAAAGGCTCGCCCCGACATTGTCTGGATGGCCCTCAATCGAGGTCGCTAGACGGAATTTCTCCTCATTGGTCAATTCTAAATGACAAAGGGCATTCGCAAGTTCAATTCCAGCAACGATCGCAGCTGCACTCGAACCTAAGCCACGGGCAAGAGGAATATCACTCGTCATTTTTATCCTGCAGGATGGTAGTGATTGATTGAATTTTGCAGCGGTTTGGAGAGCAACCTGAATAACGAAATTGCTCTCATCCTTTGGAAAGACTTGAAGTTTTTTTGAGCATGGGATAACCTCCCATTGATCCGCTCTCTCCACCTCAAGTCGCAAATATAAATTTACCGCCAAGCCAATAGAATCAAATCCCGGGCCCAAATTGGCTGTACTTCCCGGAACCTGGATCGTTAACATGTCGCCCTCATTCATGCATGAACAACTCCCCTAATGTGCCTGGCAACTGCCTCCTCATCATTAGGAAGAAGCACTGGTTTAATGGAGCTGTAATCGATCGCTGTATTCGGATCCTTCAGGCCATTTCCGGTCAAAATTGCTACAACTGTGCTACCCTTTGCGATTTTTCCATTTTGAATATGCTTGTACAGTCCCGCCAACGAAGCACATGAACCTGGTTCAGCAAAAATTCCTTCTGTACGAGCAATTTTTTTATAAGCATTGATGATTTCATCGTCACTTACTTCATCAATGATTCCTTTCGATTCGTCGGCAGCAGCGGTAGCCAAATGCCAGCTTGCTGGATTTCCAATCCGGATCGCCGTTGCAATCGTCTCAGGGTTTTCAATCACCTGATTGCGAACAATTGCGGCTGCACCCTCTGCTTCAAAGCCGTGAATTTTTGGTAATCCTGTATTTTTTGCCTCGTGATATTCCTTGAAGCCTTTCCAGTAGGCACTAATATTTCCCGCATTCCCTACTGGAATCGCCAGAACATCAGGAGCTTTTCCACCAAGCTGATCACAGATTTCAAAGGCACCGGTTTTTTGACCCTCTAGACGATATGGATTCACCGAATTTACCAAGGTAATCGGTTCTTTTTCACTAATATTGCGAACCATTTTCAGCGCTTCATCGAAGTTCCCTTCAATTGAAACAATCTCAGCCCCATACATGACCGCTTGAGCGAGCTTGCCCATGGCAATTTTCCCCTCGGGAATGACAACAATGCATCTCATTCCTGCTCGGGCTGCATAAGCTGCAGCCGCTGCTGAAGTATTTCCTGTTGATGCACAAATGATCGTATCGCTTCCCTCTTCCTTCGCCTTGGCGACGGCCATGACCATTCCCCGATCCTTGAAGGAGCCTGTCGGATTCGTTCCCTCGGTCTTCACATAGAGCTCGACTCCCCACTCCTCAGAAAGTCGTTCTAGCTTAATGAGAGGTGTATTTCCTTCATTCAATGTTAGTTTTGGTGTATTCTCATTAACTGGTAAAAATTCTTTATATTCATCTAATAAACCATTCCACCTCATGAATTGCCATTCCCTTCTACCCGATAAGAGCTCTTAATATGATGTACGGATTGTAAAGCCTCTAATTCTGCTTGAACATCTTCATATGCCTGAAGAGATGCATTGTGAGTAACTAATACAATCTCTGCAATGCCTTTTTCCTTTACTGGGAGCTGGAGGATTTTCTCTAGGCTTACACCATGATGGGAGAAAATCGAGGTAATATTTGCAAACACCCCAAGCTCATCCTTTGCATGAATTCTCAAGAAATATTTAGAATAGATCTCAGCAGGTTTCTTTAACTTCTTCTCGTGTTGAGGAGTAATAATTCTCTTACCATTCACTCCAAGCACCATGTTCTTCATCACAACGACTAAATCAGCGACAATAGATGTGGCTGTTGGCAGGCTCCCTGCTCCTGGACCGTAAAACATCGTCTCTCCAACTGCTTCTCCATATACATAAACAGCATTAAACTCATTGTTCACAGAGGCCAGTGGATGGGAATCAGAAAGAAGAGTCGGTTGCACGCTCACCTCAACCTTGTCATCCTCGAGCACAGCGATTCCTATCAGCTTCATCGTGTATCCAAGCTGCTTGGCATATTGAAGATCCTCTTCTGTAATATGAGTGATTCCTTGAACCTTTACATCCTCTAAATCAATTTTCATGGAAAAACCGAGCGTAGCGAGAATAGCCATTTTCCTCGCTGCATCAAGACCCTCCACATCCGAGGTTGGATCCGCTTCTGCATAGCCAAGCTCCTGTGCTTCCTTTAAAGCTACTTCATATGGGCTTCCCTGCTTACTCATTTTGGTTAAGATATAGTTGGTCGTTCCATTGACGATCCCCATCATCTTCGTAATATGGTCCGAGGATAATCCCTCGACAAGACTTCTAAGGATAGGGATACCTCCAGCGACACTCGCCTCATAGAAGAAATCACAGCCATTTTCGGCTGCAGCGGTTAACAGCTCTGAACCATGCTCTGCCATTAAATCCTTATTAGCCGTCACCACATGCTTTTTATTTTTTAAGGCTTGCAATAGGTATCTTCTTGTTTCCTCTACCCCGCCCATGACCTCAACAACGACATCAATATTAGGATTATCAATAATATCCAATGCATTCGTTGTGAGCAAATCGAGGCTAAGCTCAATGTCTCTCTTCTTAGTTAAATCTGTAACGAGCACTTTATTTATCTTGATTGGACAGCCGATTTGATGCAAAAGCTTTTCCTGATGGTTTTCAATGATTTTGACAACACCCGAACCGACTGTACCCAAGCCTAACAATCCAATCGAAATTGCTTCCATCTCTTTCCCCTCCGTCCTTGTTCTCCCTAGAAAAACAACTGTATTTGTATAGTAGACATTATAGATGGAGAAGACAATTTTTACAATAGTAAAATCGCCAAGCAAAATGCGTGAAACCGCTTTATCCCTTCCCCTACAAAACTTTTGATCCACTTGATTTTTTCTTCATACTGTGAAGGATCAAAAAAAACTGACCTCACGATGAGATCAGCTTCTCTACCACCTATTTTTTATTCACGCGAGTCTTTGATTCTTGACCAGATAAAACCAAGTCAATATTCTCCACACACATATTCATCATATCCATTCTTGTTTCGATCGAAGCACTTCCAATATGAGGTAGTGCCACGACATTTGGCAGCTTCAATAATGGATGAGCAGGGTCAATCGGTTCTTGTTCGAACACATCCAACCCGGCAGCAGCGATATCGCTCGCTTCAAGTGCTTGATAAAGGTCCTCTTCATTGACGACAGGGCCACGAGAAGCATTAATGAAGATGGCTGTCTTTTTCATTTTCTTAAAGACATCCTTTGTAAACAGATCCTTTGTTTCTGCAGTTAATGGAGTTAAGCATACAATGAAATCTGCGGACTCAACCAATTCATCGAACGAACAATAGATGGCCCCAAGCTCCGCTTCCACGTCCATTTTTCTCGAGCGGTTATGATAGAGGATATTCATATCAAAGCCCTTTGCCCTTTTTGCAACGGTTGAACCAATGCTCCCCATTCCAACAATTCCAATTGTCTTGTGGTGGATATCATGTCCAGCTAGTAAAAGCGGGGCCCAGCTTTTCCATTTTCCCTCTTTGACAAACTCCGCTGCCTCTACAATTCTTCTTGCTGTTGCCATTAATAGAGCAAAGGTTAAATCCGCCGTCGTATCCGCTAAGACATCCGGTGTATTGCAAACGGCCACGCCATGCTCTGAAGCTTTCTGAATATCGATATTATCATAGCCAACTGCTAGATTGGCCACAACTTTAAGATTCTCACCTACCGAAAAAATTTCCTCATCTATTTTATCTGAAAGCATAGTCAATAAGGCATCTGCCTTTTTTGCTTCTTCAAGTAACACGGAACGGGGAACAGCGACGTCCTCTTTATCCCACATTGTTACTTCATATTTATTTTTCAATGGTTCTACGGCTTCATCAGGTAGTTTTCTCGTAATAAAAATATATGGCTTCATCTGCTTCTTCTCCTTTTTCCTCATGCTGTGATTTCTGAGTCTTCCAATATTATTATAGGGAAAAAGAAAAAGGATGAAAAGCATCTTACCTTTGAAGCCATTCGACGCTCGGGATATTCATTCTTCTGACAGGAACCCGTGCGATACGATAAAAGTCTCTTAAAAATTCTTCATATTCACGTGATTGTTCGACACATTTCTTTAATTTTTCTTCCTGTAGATGTCGCTCTTGCTCCGATGTCGTGATATGGTATTCCTCTACACTTTCAAAGTAATGAAGCGGAAATAATAACCGCGCATACAAAAGCCTCCAAGAGAAGGATGACAACATCGAGATACTTGCATAGTCTTGAAAAAACTGGCTCACTTCCGGTTCATAGGTTTTGATATTACGGAAGTAGCAATCCCTCGTCCATTCCGCTAAATCCCTTGTCCCGTGATCAAATACCCAATCAAAGGGGTTCTTGATCAACAGCTTTTCCCCCCATGTACGTGAGGAAAAATGCTGATGACAAATGGTACCGCTATCGATTGCCGCTGGGTCATCATCCTGTTCGGTATCGCTTAAGTATTGAATCGCATTTTCAGCGAGGCCCATATAATATGGAAATGACTCGATGAACAGTCTTTCAAACTCATTTTCTGGGGCTTGAAAAAGCTTACTATTCCACACCTTCTCCATCTGATCAAGCCTTTGCTCCCAAAAGGTTTTCCACATTCCAATCCGATTGATACTGCGTACCTCAAAGGGTACCGTTCTTCCCCTTGCATGAAATTTGGCTAGTTTTCTTCCGATTTGTTTAACAGGGCGACGATCAACGTTTTTTTTGCTGAGAACGCAATATTGGCTGTTTTCCCACTTGATCACACTATTCCCATCCTGTGATTTAAGGAACTGGTACACACCTGAATCCCCAGTATCAGCTAAATGTTTAGCTAAATGATCGAGTTCCAAAAGGAAATTTTCCTCCATATTTTGAGTAGGTATTAATAAATAGATGTTTTGTTCATTTTGACAGGCCTCATAAGGTCCAATTCTAATTTCTCTAGGGGCTTGAATCCTGAATTTTTGATGTAATAAACGTTGGAGCATTTTTTGCACCACCTACCGCCTATTTAGTCCTTAGGCTCTGTTAACTTTATGTGAGCATGATACCGCCTTCTGTGTATGTGTTCACTACGACTACGCTATTCGTACCGAATAAAACCCGTTCACAACATACACAGAAGGCTATATCAACATTGAAAATAACACAGCCAATCCCTAAAATCATGTATATGTGGAAATTTGCGAAACTTGTTCTTTAGTTAGGGGATTGCCTGATGATAAATCGATCAGCTTCTGCATATTCTAAGTAAATAGAATTATTAAGCCAAGCAATAGTTATTGGAAAGGGTGGCGCAAATGTCAGAGAAAAGAAGCTTAGATATGGTAGGAAAAACGGCGAGAAAATGGCTGCAGGAAAGAGGAGTTGAAATTCAAGATATTGCAGACCTTGTTTTTTATCTTCAAGAAAAATATCACCCTAATTTACAAATGAAGGATTGCATCGATAATGTGGAGCGGGTCCTTGCAAAACGAGAGGTCCAAAACGCGATTTTAACAGGGATACAGTTGGATATGTTAACAGATAAGGGATTGCTTGAGGAGCCCTTGCAGTCCATGCTCGAAACAGATGAGAGCCTTTATGGTGTGGATGAAATCCTAGCTTTTTCAATCGTGAATGTATATGGTTCGATTGGATTTACGAATTATGGGTTTATTGACAAAATGAAGCCAGGCATACTGGAAAAATTAAATGATAAATCATCAGGGGTATGCAATACCTTTCTTGATGACATAGTCGGCGCCATCGCAGCCGCTGCCTCCAGCCGGCTTGCTCACCGTGCAGCAAATGCTGAATAAGTAAGGCGGGAGAATCTCCCGCCCTTTTGTGTTTCGCCGATATATTCCATTTTCCGCCGATATATCTCAATTTTGACCGATATCACTTATTGATCATATCTCCCACTCATCCAAAGAGTCGACCACATAGGTCGGCTGCACCTCGTATCGGGATAAATGCTCCTTTTTCGTAACCCCTGTATGCACAAGTAACGTATCCATGCCGGCATTAATCCCTGCCATAATATCTGTATCATAGTTATCCCCAACCATCAAGGTCTCCTCTTTGCTTGTTCCTAGCACGGCGAGGGCCTGTTCCATTATGATCGACTCTGGCTTTCCGATAAAAATCGGCTGCGTTTGAGCAGAAACGGTAATCACAGAGGTTAAGGAGCCATTTCCAGGCAGCAATCCTCTTTCCGTCGGGATGGCGATATCGCCATTGGTGGAAATGAAGGTTGCTCCATTTCGTACGGCTAGACAGCCGATTGCCAATTTTTCATAGCTAATGGTACGGTCAATCCCCACTACCACGAAGTCTGCCTGCTCTTCTGCAAAGCTCAAGCCCTTTTCTTCAATGGCAGAACGAATCCCCTCTTCACCGATCACATAGACAGAGGCATCGTTCTTAAGATTATGTATATAATTGGCCGTTGCCTGACTTGTTGTAAATACCTGCTCTTCCTCTGCTGGTATCGTAAATTTTCTCAGCTTTTCTGCCACCTGTGCGGGAGTCCGAGAGGAGTTATTTGTTACAAAAAGGTAGGGAATATTTTTTTCGTTTAATCTTTTTATAAAATCCGCCGCTTCCTCAATAAGCTCAGTTCCTCTATACATCGTTCCATCTAAATCAATTAAATAGCCTTTATATTTTTTCACCATTCATCACTCCTATGAAATAGATTGCCCCATCTTAAGAAGCAAAAATACAAAAACGCCCCTACTTGAGCGTTTTGACTTAATTTCTAAATGCTGTAACAGGACCTAATTCGTTCAGCAGATACTCCCGAACCATGGGAGCAAACTTTTTTAGCATTGGATGTTGCTTAGCAAAAGCTGTGTGAATCTCCAAATGTTGAACGTCTGTATACTCCTGAACCAACTGCTTGCGATAAGGGATGATCGCCTTTAAACAAGCGCTCAATTCACCAGAGATGACCCTCTCATCTAAGAGAATATCTATAATGTCCTCATAGCTGCCAGGATCGCGCATAATGAACCCGTCAATCATCGCATTGCCAACATCCAGAATCCCTTCAATGATCGTATGACAAATTCGTTCAAGAGCTGCTTTTTCAATAGGTGTTTCCCAATTTTCCATCGTTTCAAGAAGAGAAAGCTGTTTCTCAATAAAATCCAGGATGCCATCTATTTTTTCTCTGTCAACAAAGTACATATCATCAGTTCCTTTTGCTATTTAGTTGCGGCAGCGTTTGTTCTCTAGCCCTTATTATTTCGTATACTACCACAATTGTAGCATATTTCTTATCCATCGTATATTTCCCAAACGAGACAAACCATTTTTCAAGACCATCTTTTCTTCATTTCTGTTAAGATAGAGAAGTAACTCGAGTTGAATGGAGGAAATGTTTTTGGAACGGGAACTAGCATTAGAAATTGTTCGAGTAACCGAGGCTGCTGCTCTTGCTTCTGCACAGTGGATGGGGAGAGGCAAGAAAAATGAGGCAGACGAGGCAGCAACAAACGCCATGAGAAAAATGTTTGATTCCGTTAATATGGACGGAATTGTTGTTATAGGTGAAGGAGAATTGGACGAGGCGCCCATGCTTTACATCGGGGAGCGCTTAGGCACTGGAAATGGTCCTAAGGTCGATATTGCCGTCGACCCGTTAGAAGGTACCAATATCGTTGCAAAAGGGCATAACAATGCAATGGCGGTAATTGCGATTGCTGATAAAGGAACGTTGCTGCATGCTCCTGATATGTATATGGAAAAAATCGCTGTTGGAAAAAATGCTGCGGGCTTAATTAACCTCCTCGATCCTATTGAAAAAACGATTGATATCGTTGCCAAAGCAAATAATAAACGCATTCAGGATTTGACGGTTATTATTCAGGAAAGAGATCGTCATGAGGAACTGATTGACAGAATCCGTGCTAAAGGGGCTAGGGTCAAGCTATTTGGTGATGGAGATGTGGGTGCGGCTATTGCAACAGCCTTGCCTCATACTGGTGTGGATCTTTTTGTTGGCATTGGTGGAGCCCCTGAGGGTGTGATTTCGGCTGCTGCTATTAAAGCATTAGGTGGAGATATGCAGGCACGTCTCGTTCCTTATTCTCCTGAAGAAGAGAAACGTTGTCGAAAAATGGGGTTAAAGGACCCTCGACAAGTATTAATGCTGAATGATTTAGTTTCAGGTGATGATGCGATTTTTGCCGCAACGGGTGTATCAAGTGGGGAGCTTCTCAATGGGGTGCGTTTCCTCGGTGGAGATTTAGCGGAAACAGATTCCATTGTCATGCGCAGTAAAACAAAGACAGTAAGATACATAAAGGCCCATCATCATTTGGAAAGCAAGCCACATCTTATCATGAATATTTAAGGAGGGATTTTGTGTCTGAGAGGTTTTTCTTATATGATGATTTAGAGAATACAAAGACTCGCTTCGTTAGCTTCATGGGAGACAATACACGCTTTGATTTGGCTATTGTGCAATCGGATCGCCACTATGGAAAGCAAATTGTCCTCGATTTACAAGGGAGCCGCTTTGCCATCATTGGTGAGGACGATTTGAAGGAAGAGGGTTATCTGGAGTATGCCTTCCAGCTTTCTGAAGAAGATGCCGAGGAGTTAAGATCCTTTTTATATGAAATTCTTTGAGAAGGGGTGGAACCCTTCTTTTTTCTTGGACAGTCATACTTGAGCGCCCTCCGGAGAAGAAAAATCGCTACAATGGGCATCTAACCAGCAGATTGATGACCGTAAGTGCAGAAATATCCCGGCAACAGGCATCTAACCAAGAGTTTGATTACCGACAGAGCTGAATTTTCCCTGCTACGGGCATCTAACTAGCGGATTGAAGACCGTAAGTACAGAAATATCCCGGCAACAGGCATCTAACCAGCATTTCCCTCCCCTTTTTTCAACATTCTCGTAAACAATAAGGAAAAAAGGAGTGGTGAAGGTGAATGACGAAGAAAAGACAGTCTACACAGATTTTTCAAATGTAGAGGTACAAAAAAATTTCCTCACAGCTGAGGAATTCCCAGAAGGAGCATATGGCTCCCCGATTCATGCTAATGACCCCGTACAGAATAAGGAAACTCCCTGGAAGGCCGGTCAGCAATTCTACAGTAACTTCACCTATGAGAACAGGAGCCTACATGAAGATCTTCCGAGACAAATGGCAGGAGCCCACCCAACTCATGATGAAAAGGGGAAGAACTCGGATCCATTTGCTGATCCATCCAAAACGGCTCAAGAAAAATAAAAGAGCTATCAGTGGTCCTTCCACTGATAGCCTTTCATTTTTCAACCTTTCTTAAAACAAAATACGAGCAGCCAAAATTACAGAATTCATAAATATACTCGGTAAAGGTGCTTATTTTCGTATCAAAGGTCGCCTTTTGATTCTTATCATGGTAGAAGCCCTTCAGCCTTAATTGTCCGTAACCCCAATCCCCCACGATATAATCATATTTATTTAAAATCTCGCTATATCTTCCTAAGAAGACCTCCTCATTAAAGCCTTCTCCTCGTTCCTCAACGATCTCATAGCAAATATTATTGACACAGATCAACTTTATCACCCCATTAGAACACTCTTTATTCATTATAACTGATTCCCCATCAATTACTAAGAGAAAAAAATGATGATTGGCTCATACTAACATTGGGAGGTGTACATCATGAAAAAAATGATTTACGCAACTTGTCTACTTAGTCTATATCTTTTGACCGCTTGCAACAATAATATGGCTGATGAAGGACTTTATCAAAAGAGTGGCAACACAATCAATGTCAACAACCAGCGCTCAGATATTTATAACGAGAAGCATCAAAGGAGTTCGACTGACTTCGGATATGTTCGTCATCAAAAAAGTCCCATTAGGGGAACAGACATGTCCATCGATCCCTCTGTTTTTGATCGGGAAAAGGTAGCAGACACCATCAGCAGGCTTTGTACGGCTCTCCCAAATGTAGATGACGTGTCAACCTTAGTAACGGATGAAGAAGTGTTGATTGTATATCATACCGAAACGGGCGATCGTGATTTCACTGCTGATCAGGTGAAGAGAACGGCCATGTCTCTTGTTCCTCGTTCCTATCATGTCTATGTAAGTGATAACACAAATCTTAGAAAAAATGTGGAGAGCTATTCAACGATGCGATCGAACAACCCGAAGCATGAGTCTGCTCTAAATAAGCTCATTAAAGAAATGAAAAAATCGCCTCAAGGGAAGAAAATGAACAATGGTGAAAATGAAAATGGTGAAACAAGAGAGGATTTAAATCGACAATAATGTCAAAAAAGAAGTTCGGCTTAAATGCCTGAACTTCTTCTTGGTTTATGCCTCTTTTGCTTTTTCATCTGCTAGCATTTGCTTGCGCTTTGTTGCTTCGTTCACCTGTTCATCCGCATGATAGGAAGAGCGTACTAAAGGACCCGCTTCACAATGACTAAAGCCTTTTTTCAAAGCGATTTCCTTAAACTCCTGGAACTCATCGGGATGATAATATTTAACGACGGGAAGATGTTTTTTTGTTGGCTGCAGGTATTGTCCAATCGTCATAATATCCACTTGATTTGCTCTTAGATCATCCATCGTCTCCAGAATTTCTTCTTTCGTTTCACCTAGTCCAATCATCAAGCTTGATTTAGTTGGAATATTAGGATTTATCTCCTTCGCACGTCGCAAAAATTCTAAGGAACGCTCATAGGTTGCCCGAGCGCGGACTCTCGGGGTCAGTCTTCTTACGGTTTCAATATTGTGGTTTAGAATATCGGGCTTCGCATTCATTAATGCCTCTAGATTTTCATAAATCCCACCCATATCAGATGGCAATACCTCAATACTTGTAAAAGGATTCTTTCTTCTAATCGCTCGCACCGTCTCAGCAAATACAGCTGAACCTCCATCCTTTAAATCATCTCGAGCAACGGCCGTTACGACCACATGCTTGAGATTCATTTGGACAACTGAATCCGCCACTCTTTCCGGCTCCTGCCAGTCTAATTCTGTTGGTAAACCCGTCTTTACTGCACAAAATCGGCAGGCTCTTGTACAGGTATCCCCTAGAATCATAAAGGTAGCTGTCCTTCTTACAGCCCAGCATTCGTGAATATTAGGACATCTTGCTTCCTCGCAAACCGTATGAAGACTGCTCGTACGCATCATCTTCTTCAAGTCCTTATAATTTTCATTCGTATTGAGCTTTATTTTCAACCACTCGGGTTTACGTAATACTTCTTGATCCTTACTCATTCTCTACACCATCCCTTAATGATTAGTGTTTTTCTAATATGGGATAACTCGCACAACAGCGATGTGACATTCCTTCCCTCGCTGGTCTTGCATTCGCAAGAAAGGCTCCTCCAGGAAGTCACATCGCCTGTTTACTCAAGATTGTGTTCGTTATGCCATATAAGTTTTTTCAAAAGTATGTATCTATCCACCTATGTCACTTTATCATAATTGAAATGTCACCGACAAGCACTTGAGCCTCTCCCCTATCATTTCCAATTTTTTATATTTATGTTTTCCATAGATTGTCACAAACTAATGAATGTGAAAAATATTTAGGGGAGGATTCATGTGCGGCATTTTCTATTATTGTTATCTACCATCATTCTTTTCCTAATTTTCAAAGCCATGCCGGCCTATGCAAGCGAAGATAAGACAGATATTTACGAGCAAAGAATGACGTTGTATAAAAGGGTCGAAGCGGTCACAAATATCCCCTGGTACTATTTAGCTGCTGTCGATCAATATGAACGAAATATCCGCTCTTCACGACGTGATTTGCCTAAGGCTAAAGGAATAACGGGCATTTACTTTAAACCTGAAGAGTGGGTCGGATTATTGAATCCAAATCTTGAAGATACGAATCCAACCTCGATCCATTTTTTCGGGGGGATTGGATTTGATGGCAACGGGGACGGCAAGGCAGATTTGGATGACGATGAGGACGTGCTGCACGCTTTTGCTCAGTATCTTCTCACCTATGGAATCGATCATGATAATATCAAAATCGGTCTCTGGGATTACTATAAAAGAGACAAATCCGTAGGCATTATTATCGATAAAGCAAAAATCTACAAGCACTTTGGCAGAATTAATCTCGATGACCATGCCTTTCCACTTCCTTTAAGAAGCAATTACAGCTATCGAAATACATGGGGCGATGCAAGAGGCTGGGGTGGAAGAAGAATTCATGAGGGCACGGATATTTTTGCAGGATATGGAGTGCCTGTTAAAGCAACCTCCTACGGCATTGTGGAAATGAAAGGCTGGAACCGTTATGGTGGCTGGAGAATCGGGATCAGAGACATCAATAATAATTATCATTATTTTGCCCACTTGAGCGGGTTTGCGAAGGACCTTAAGCTTGGTCAAATTGTAGAACCAGGGATGTTAATAGGTGGTGTCGGCAGCTCTGGCTATGGGCCACCAGGAACATCAGGCAAATTCCCGCCCCATCTTCATTACGGTATCTACAAAGACAATGGTTATACAGAATGGTCCTATGATCCCTATCCACATTTACGGCTGTGGGAAAGACAGGAAAGACAGAAATCCAGAAAAAAATAAAACCGTTTACTCTGCTAAGGGCTACTAAAGAAGTAGTCCTTTTTTATGATGTGACCGAATATATATCTATTATTCAGAAATATATCAATAAACAAAAAATTATATAGACTAAAGGGAGGGATTGATCTAAAATACTGTTATATACAAAATATTTATAATTATTTTTCTATTCTGCAATAATTAATAATCTACTATTTTCATGGTAGATATTATTTCTATCACCAAATTTCAGAATAGTAAAACAAAAGAGGGGGAGTTTTTCTAAATGAAGAAAAAATTTTCAATGCTAATGATGACGGCTATGCTCTTTGCAGGTGTATTAGCTGGATGTTCGGGCGGAGGCAAGACATCTAGCGGCGGTGACAGCTCAGGTGGTTCATCTAGTGGAGGAGGCGACACCATTAAGATCGGAGCTAACTTGGAGCTTTCCGGTACTGTTGCTTCATATGGACAGGGTATTGCAGAAGGAATTGACCTTGCTATTGAAGAAATCAATGCAGCTGGTGGTGTGGATGGTAAAGAGCTGGAGCTAGTTAAAGTCGACAATAAGTCAGATGCAGCAGAAGCAACAAATGCAGCCATCAAGCTGATCACAAAGGATAAGGTCACAGCCATCATCGGCGCTGCTACAAGTGGAAATTCAAAGGCACAAACCCAATTTGCCAATGACAACAAAACGGTACTGATTACTCCATCTGGTACGGCCGATGATTTAACATTAGGAAAAGATAAAAAAGTGATGGATTATATTTTCCGTACATCATTTATTGATTCCTTCCAAGGAAAGGTTGCGGCTAACTTTGCAATTGAGCTAGGTATCAAAAATGCCGCAATCTATGCAGACAATGCAAGTGATTATGCAAAGGGTCTCGCTGCAGCCTTTAAGGAAACATTTGAAGCCGCTGGTGGTAAAATTGTCGCTTCTGAATCCTATGTAGCAAAGGATACAGATTTCCGTTCTACATTAACATCTCTTAAATCGGAAAATCCAGAGTTTATCTTTATCCCTGGATACTATGAAGAAGTTGGACTAATTGTTAAGCAGGCTCGGGAAATGGGGATTACTGTTCCATTAATGGGAGCGGATGGCTGGGATTCACCAACGCTTATTAAGCTTGCTGGAGCAGATAGTCTAAACAACACCTATATTACAAACCACTATTCTTCTGGTGACCCAGATGAAAAAATTCAAAAGTTCGTAAAAGCTTTCTCTGATAAATATAAAGGTGCACAGCCTGACGCCTTCAACGCACTAGGCTATGATTCTGTTTACCTATTAGTCGATGCCATGAAGCGGGCTGGAAGTACATCTGATTCAGAAAAGATCAAGGATGCTCTAGCAGAAACAAAGGATCTATCTCTTATTACAGGAACGATTACAATTGACGAACTACACAACCCAACTAAGTCAGCTACAGTATTAGAATACGTGGATGGAGAGCAAAAATTCAAATCTAAAGTTAATCCTTAAGATTAACGAAAGAAATGGGGGGAGTTCTGTTTCCTCCCATTTCCCATTTATAAAACACGGATCCAATTATTAACGAATAATTAGCTGAAAAGGAGTGAAATGAATGGAGTGGATTCAGCAATTAATCAACGGAATTTCACTCGGCAGTATCTATGCGCTTATTGCATTAGGCTATACGATGGTATATGGAATTATTAAGCTTATTAACTTTGCCCACGGGGAAGTATTTATGATCGGTGCATTTGTTGGTTTTTATGCCATTGCTGGATGGGGACTGGGCTTCTTTCCTGCATTAATTCTCTCCATGGTCACTTGCGCCATTTTTGGGGTATTAATCGAACGAATTGCCTATCGCAGACTTCGAAATGCAACTCGAATAGCAGCTCTAATTACTGCTATCGGAGTATCACTACTCATCCAATACACAGTCATATATGCTCGTGGTGCACAGGTAGAAGTATATCCAAACGTTCTAGCAAACAAGAAATTTGACATTTTTGGGGTTCAAGTGAGTAGTCAATCCCTTCTCATCCTTACCGTTTCCATCATTCTGATGATCATTTTGCAATTTATTGTTCACAAAACGAAAATTGGGAAGGCAATGCGTGCCGTTTCCCACGACATGGAAGCCGCTCGGTTAATGGGCATTAATGTTAACACTACCATTTCAGCCACCTTTGCGATTGGTTCCTCTTTAGCTGGTGCTGCAGGCGTCTTCTTTGGTGTGTACTATACAAAGATCGAACCGCTTATGGGTGTAATTCCTGGGGTGAAAGCCTTCGTTGCCGCTGTCTTAGGTGGAATCGGGATTATTCCTGGAGCCATGGTTGGCGGAATGTTGCTAGGGATTGTCGAAACGATTGTCAGTGCGATTGGCCTTTCCCTTTGGAGAGATGCGGCTGCCTTCATTATCCTGATCCTAATCTTGTTATTTAGACCTTCCGGCATCTTCGGAAAGAATACTAGAGAGAAAGTGTAGGTGAAGAAGTCGATGAAAAAGGTAAGAGGGTTTTGGTTTTTTCTTATTCTATCAGTCTTTGTCTATGGTATTGTTCAATTTCTCATCAGTGCTGGAATGTTAGATATCTATTACTCAAATACACTTATTTTTATTGGGATTAATATTATTTTAGCTGTAAGCCTGCATTTGGTGATTGGAATTACTGGACAATTTTCCATTGGACATGCTGGATTCCTAGCTGTCGGTGCTTATATCTCTGCCATTTTAACCATGAAGCTGCAGCTTCCCCTTTCCATAGCACTAGTAGCTGGAGGAATTGTTGCCGCTCTTGCTGGTTTAATCGTAGGAATTCCAACCCTTCGCCTAAAGGGTGATTATCTAGCAATTGCCACTCTAGGATTTGCAGAAATCATTCGAATCATATTCCTGAATATTGATTATGTGGGCGGAGCTGCTGGAATGCAGGTCACTCACCTGACTACATGGACCTATACGTTCGTTTGCTTATTTATTACGATTACCGTTATTACAAACTTTACGAATTCTAGACATGGACGAGCATGTATTTCCATTCGTGAAAACGAAATTGCCGCAGATGCAATGGGCATCAACACCACTTACTATAAAGTGATAGCTTTTACACTTGGCTCCTTCTTTGCTGGAATTGCAGGTGGATTATACGCCCATAATTTCTATATTATCCAACCATCAAACTTTGGATTTTTGAAGTCCTTTGATATTTTGATTTTTGTTGTTCTAGGTGGATTAGGAAGTCTCTCAGGTTCTGTAATCTCTGCGATATTTTTGACCATCGTCTCTACCTTCCTTCAGAATTATCCTGAGACACGTATGATTATATACAGTTTAGTACTAGTAATCGTCATGCTTTATAGACCTCAGGGATTGATGGGAACTCGCGAAATTACCGATTTCTTCGGAAAATGGAAAGGTTCGAAAGGAGGCAACTCTGATGCAGCAAAGTCCTTTACTGAAAGTTCATAATGTTGGAATTAACTTTGGAGGGTTAAAGGCGGTCTCAGATTTCAATATGGAAATTCATCAGGGGGAACTAATTGGTCTTATTGGTCCAAACGGTGCCGGAAAAACGACCTGCTTTAACCTGCTTACAGGTGTTTATATACCAACTGAAGGTGATATTTTGCTTGAGGGAATTCGCCTTAATGGACTTGCTCCTTATCAAGTAACACAAAGAGGAATTAGCCGAACCTTCCAGAACATTCGTCTATTTAATGAACTGTCTGTTTTAGATAATGTAAAGGTAGCCTATCATTCATTAGCCAAACATTCGATCTTAAGTTCGATTTTTCGCCTCCCTACACATTTTTCCGGAGAAAAAGAGATGGAGGAAAAATCAATCGAATTTCTAAAAATCTTTCAACTGGATACCTTCCTATATGAAAAGGCGAAAAATCTGCCCTATGGAATGCAAAGAAGGCTAGAAATTGCGAGAGCCTTAGCTGCTGGGCCAAAATTACTGCTCCTTGATGAGCCAGCCGCTGGGATGAATCCGCAAGAAACCCAAGAGCTCATGGAGTTAATCGCATTTGTTCGAGAAAGATTCAATTTGACTATTCTTTTGATTGAGCATGATATGAAATTAGTCATGGGTATATGTGAGCGAATCTATGTACTCGATCATGGTCAACTCATAGCAAAAGGATCTCCAAATGAAATTCGAAATCATCCGAAGGTAATCGAAGCCTATTTGGGAGAGGAGGCCGCTGAAAGTCATGTTGAAGGTTGATCAAATTGATGTTTATTATGGAAATATCCAGGCACTGAAGGAAGTATCATTGGAAGTGAATGAAGGAGAAATCGTCACCTTGATTGGAGCAAATGGAGCAGGAAAGAGCACACTTCTCAAGACATTGTCAGGCTTGCTTAAGCCGAAGAAAGGGACGATTCAATATTTAGGAGACACCATTACTGGCAAACAGGCACAGAGTATCGTGAAGGCTGGTATTTCGCATGTACCAGAGGGTCGTCGCGTCTTTGCCAACATGACCGTGGAAGAGAACCTCGAATTAGGTGCCTTTTTAAGAAAGGATTCTAAAGGCATTCGTGAAGATTTTGATCGAGTATATGAGCTTTTCCCACGACTTCTTGAACGAAGAAAGCAATTATCTGGAACCCTTTCAGGCGGTGAACAGCAAATGCTTGCCATGGGAAGAGCAATTATGGCAAGGCCTAAGCTGCTTCTTCTCGATGAACCATCCATGGGGCTAGCACCACTTTTGGTTAAGACAATTTTTCGCATTATCGAGGAAATTAATCATGCTGGTACAACGATTTTATTAGTTGAGCAAAATGCCCATATGGCTTTATCGATTGCGAGTCGAGCTTATGTGATTGAAACTGGCAGTGTTATGGTGTCCGGACCAGCAAAGGAACTACAGGCAAGTGAAGAAATTAAAAAAGCTTATCTTGGTGGATTATAAAAGGCTGTCTCCGTGACAGCCTTTCTTCATGTTTTTACAGATGTGGATTACTCTACTGGTAATTCGATCGAAGGTGCTCCCCCTTCTCCCCCACTATTATAAAATTGGGGAACTTCTCCTTCTAAGATTCCTAATGCAATCGGGATTTTCTGCTCTAATTTCGCTACTTTCGTCGCAAAAGGAATAATAATTTGAACACTTACTTTTAGTTTAATTAAGACCTTAATATAAATGTTATTAATGCCAACCTCCTCAAATTCTGTTTCAATATCAGATTCCATATGGCCAATGGCATTAAAACGCACGGGTATTTTGGGACCGAGATTTCCGAGCAAAGCATTTTTGGTGGCCTGACCAAGGGGAACGTAATAAACAATGCCCTTTTCCTCTTTTGTTTCCTCCACATCAATCTCAACATCTGCCATTGATTGGAGCTCCTCCAAATCTCCATCCTCAGCCATCTTGATGTTATGTAGGATTAATTGGGTCGTTTCACCAAGCTTCTTGTATATTTTCTCCGTATCAAAATTAGTCAGGGATGTTTCCGTATCCTTCGTAATAACATGATTAATGTCATCAACCTTTGTTTCTAGAATAGCTCTGTTAATAACAAGAGAAGCAATTTGTACCGTTTGCGATTCTGCATAATCCATTAGGGTCGGCTTCAGGCCTTTATTGATGATCCATAGCCCGATTGTTGTGGAGATGACAAAAAAAACCAAAGTTAACAGAAAGACATATCTAAACGGTAACGGGCCTCTCCGCGGTAAGCGACCGCGAAATTTAGCCAAAACAAATCCCCCCTTTACATGCTATATGTATGCTGCAAAAGGGGGGACTATCTCATTTTCGTGAATCTTTTTGGTGAAAAGTTGTATCACAGCCAGTAATAACCACTGAAATTTCTTGTAGTAAATCCAGTTCATATGGAGTAACTTCCTCGCCATTTTCCTCAAGCACTCTAATGATGGGGCGGTCACTCATATGACTATTTTGAGCTGAAACGACGCCTTTTCTACCATCACTAAGCTCAACTGTTAAGCCAACCGGGTAAATCGCCACAGCTCGACGAAAAGCCTGAACAATCTCTCTTTCAAATAAGGGACCTGCACCTGCAAATAGAATTTCTAGACCATTATGAGGAAGCATAGCCCCACGATAGATTCGATCAGAGGTAACGGCATCAAACACATCGGCAACCGCTATTATTTTTGCGAAATAGTGGATTTCATTTCCCTTCAGCTTCCTTGGGTATCCAGATCCATTAAGTCTTTCATGATGCTGATAAGCACAATGCGCCACAATTAAGGAAAGGGTCTGGACATTTCGCAAAATATCAAATCCATCCTGCGGATGCTTCTTAATTTCACCAAATTCTTCTTCTGTTAGTTTCCCGGGCTTAAATAGGATCTCGGTTGGAATCTTCATTTTTCCGACATCATGAAGAACCGCTCCCAGCCCTAATGTTTCCAATTCCTTTTCGCTAAGACCTAGCTCCATTCCAATAGCTAATGAGTACAGCGTCACATTAAAGGAATGGGTAAAAATATAATTATCATATGTATATACGTCAGATAATAAAGATAATAAATCCTCATTATTCTTAATTTGCGAATGTAGTTCTCGAACTAATGCAGTAAATTTCTTGGTAGCCTTCTCAATGACTATTGCGCTCGGTATCGTGCTATCCAAATCGATTTGTTGAAAAGTCCCCTCAATCGATTTGATAGCCTTTGTCTTTAAAGCTCTTGGAACAACCTCTTTATAGCAAATATCATCGGTTTTCCCATCCTTTACATAAATATACGGAATCCCGATTTCAAGCAGTCGCATCAATAACTCTTCTTTTAGTGCGACACCCTCACTTAGCAACACTTGCCCTTTGTCGTTATATATTGTCCTAGCTAGAATCGTCCCTGGCTTTACTGTATCAGTTGCTACATATCTCATGAATAACTCCCATTTCAAAAAAATGTTCTTTGTACAAAACAGCCCTGTCTATTTATATATCATATTTCATTTTAACGTTAACCTAGAATAATTGAATTTTATTCTACAATACATGTATTGTCCGTCCCGTTTCATCCGACAATAGTCCCTTTTTCGATAAAATTAGACAAAGCTCGCCAATTTGACGAGCTTTTCACATTATATCATCTTTAGCATCGCTTCTTTTCCAGTCATCCCTTTATGAATGCCAATTGCCTCTGCTTCATATGTGACTGATTCAAGAGGCGCCTCAAGCAATTGTTCAATCGTTTTGACACCAACCGCCCTGCCTGCGATGACTTTCCTATCCTTCAGTTTATCGTTCAGTAAGGACACATCCAGGGCCCCACACATGATATATCCTTTATCACTTGTCACAACAAGCAAGTTTGTTTTAGGCAGGGCAACCGAAACGCTTAGAAAAGTATGACCATTTATGTCAATCGGTGATAAATCAATCATTCTAGAACGCTCCCTTCCACTCGCTAATATTCTATGTAGGGAATGGGAAAAGCGTGTAAAGGACGAGGAATTTTGGTTGTTGTTACTAATTTCATTCCATTCTCAAAACAAATCTAATTGCCTTGGGGCTAAGTTTGTATATTCAATGTTCAATAAATCAATGAACTGCCTTCCATTATCTGCTGCATCTCCGCCCGAGTTATTATTGAAGACGACATATACATCCTTGCACTCCTTTTGAAGTTCATTCACTCGGGTAACCCATTCCATTAATTCATCCTTATTATAACGATACAGATAACGCACCTCTCGCCAGTTCACTCCGGTCTTTTTCTGCCACCCGTGTACGTTTCTGCCATGAAACCGAACGAGTACCTTCTCATTATTAGTTGGCTTAAGTACAGTGGGGATTGAGCCTGCTCCAGCCTGCGGCTCATCACAAATACTGTGAATCCAACCTTCTTCCTTCATGAACTGGAGCGTTTTTTCATAGAAGGCAGGCATAAACCAGGACTGGTGACGAAATTCTAATGCGCATGGAATCTCTCCCATTGCTGCCTTGCACCATCTTAAATATTGAACATTTTCTTTTTTACAATCAAACCATGGTGGAAACTGAAACAAGACCATGGCGAGTTTTTTCGATTTTATATAAGGTTCTAAGGAATCTTTAAAGGCCGAGAACATTTCTTTTCGGTTCTCAAATGGAATATCTCCTCTTTGATGGCCGGTCATTCCTTGGTAGGCCTTCACAATAAATTGAAAGCCTTCTGGGGTATCACGTATCCATTTTTCTGCGTTTTTCTTTGGCTGTACCGCATAGAAGGATGTGTCGACCTCTACCGTTGGAAAATAAGCTGCATATTCCCTCAGCTTGGCATGAGAAGGCGTATCTGAACGATACAAGCTATCATGGTCACCCCAACCTGTTAAACCGATGTAAATCATCATTTCACCTCGAAGATTAATACTATGATTATACTACAAAAGGGTATATTCTTTGAGGAATATACCCTTTTGTAATCGTTGTTCACTTCATTTATGAGTTTTTTTACTTTCGGCGAAGTTTTTTCACTTCATCTGCAACAAATTGGACGTTGGTTCCTACGATAACTTGAATGCTATTTGCTCCAATCAATTTTATCCCATGAACACCTGTAGCTTTAATTCTTTTTTGATCCACTTGATCCATGCTTTTTACTTCGACCCGCAATCGTGTGGCACAATGTTCAACGGATAGAACATTTTCATCTCCACCAAGGCCTACAAAAATCTCCTTAGCTTGATCAGCAAATTTAGAAGCACCGCTAGATTCCGTTTGAGCGTCTTCCTCTACATCATCCCCACGTCCTGGAGTCTTCAAATTAAATTTCGTAATTAGGAAACGGAACAGGGCATAATAAATAACAGCAAACACCAAACCTTGAAGAACAAGCATGAGCGGCATATTGGCAATTGGAATACGCTGACTTAAGAAAAAGTCGATAAACCCTGCACTAAAGCCAAAGCCTGCCGTCCATTGGAAAGTAGCTGCGATAAAGAGAGATAACCCTGTTAACAAAGCATGAACAAAATAAAGGGCTGGAGCCAAGAACATAAAGGAGAATTCAAATGGCTCTGTAACACCTGTGAAAAATGAAGCAAAACCCGCTGCAAGCATTAAGGAAGCTACTTGCTTTTTCCTCTTTGTCTTAGCCGTATGATACATAGCAAGTCCTGCTGCCGGTAGACCAAACATCATAATTGGGAAGAATCCAGCCTGGTACATACCTGTAACACCTTTTACTCCTTCACTACTCCAGAACTTACCGATATCATCAATGCCAACCGTATCGAACCAGAATACAGCATTAAGCGCATGATGCAGACCCGTTGGGATGAGGAGTCGGTTAAAGAAGCCATAGAGTCCAGCTCCAGTAGCTCCTAAACTACTAATTCCTTCCCCAAAGGATACTAATGCCCCGTACACAAATGGCCAGATAAAAAACAGCGGGGCAGAAATAATAAGCATTGAGACAGCTGACATAATTGGCACTAATCTCTTGCCACTAAAGAAGGCGAGGAAATCTGGCAATTTCACATGACTAAAGCGATTATACATGGATGAAGCAACAATACCGGAGAGGATGCCTATAAATGCATTATCAATCTTATCAAAGGCCGGATCTACACTTTCCACATCCACACCTTGCAACAAAGCCACTGTATCTGATGATAGCATCGTCGTAACAACCAGGAAGGCCACCAATCCACTCAATGCGGAAGATCCATCCCTTTCCTTAGCCAAGCCGAGTGCCGCTCCAACGGCAAATAAAACGGGAATATGCTCAATGATTGAAGCGCCAGCCTTAATTAGAAAGGCGGCCAGCACATTCCCCGTACCCCAGCCATCATGGTCAATCCAATATCCAATCCCCATTAGAATAGCCGCTGCAGGTAGTACAGCAACCGGAAGCATCAATGAGCCACCGAGTCTCTGCAAATACTTCTTCATCATTCCCCAGCTCCTCTCATTCAGACTATAAAAATATTATGAACAAAAATAATACCTTTGGATTGTTAACGCTTTCATTAAACTCCAATATAAATTGTGATATAACCAAGTTCTTGAACAGGAAGGTTATTTCTATACAATTCATATCTGAATATTCAGATATATTTAGGCCGATTGACTTATGTCTCGAATAATTGTTGCATGTCTTCCCGTCTGCTGAAAATCACCTCCAAACTCTTTTCGGTGTAAGAACTCACCTCCTTTCACTCTTATTCTATTACTTTGTTATGGACATAATGATTGATTCACCTGAAACATAGCCGTTAATTTCCATATACTGTATCGTCCTATCCTGACTATTGGTGACGACAATCGGAGTAACAGTGCTTTTAGCATGTTCACTGATAAAAGCCAAATCCACTTCAATGAGCAGCTGTCCTACTGAAACCTTATCTCCAGCTTTGACATGAGTGTTAAACCCTTCACCACCGAGTGCGACCGTTTCCAAACCGATGTGTATGAGTAGCTCTGTACCATCATTAGCTTGAATCCCTACTGCATGCTTTGTATCGGCAACAAGGATGATCGTTCCTTCAACCGGAGAACTAATCCTTCCTTCTGACGGTACGATTGCCAAACCCTCACCCATCATTTTTTCACTGAACACGGGATCTGGAACCTTTTCAAGTGAAACAAGTTCACCTTTCACTGGTGCATATACCTGTAGTGGCTGCTTTTTAAATAGTTTTGAAAACATATAAAAAACTCCTCCTCTGTAGATATTCTTAATGTTTAAAAAAAGCGTTGAAAACAGTTTTTAAGCACTTTTAATTATAACATTTTTTCCTCTCAATAAATGAAGATAGACACCGGTTTAATAAGCAATATTCCTTTGGTGTAAAAAACAGGTAATAGGCAAATAATACCTATATATTCTGTTTATCGGAGGAAAGTCATGGATAATTTCCAAAATACAAACAAAGCACGACGCTATATAGCTCATGTAAGTATTTTTGGAACCACACAGATCCATTTAAGGAACCCTTGGACCGTCGCAATGTGGTCCGTTGCATTCCCAGGGTTTGGGCACTTCCTACTAAATAAATATTTTAGAGCTTTTTCTTTATTTTTATGGGAAGTTTATATAAACCAAGTGATAAAGCTTAATCAAGCTATGGTTTATTCATTCACAGGTAACTTTGAAGCAGCAAAGGAAGTATTAGATTTAAAAATGGTGTTAATGTATATCCCTGTTTATCTTTTTGCTATATGGGATAGTTATCGTACTACTGTGGATTTGAATAATATTTACACCCTTGCCAAAAGAGAGGACGCTCTGTTTAATTCATTCTCATTAGGAGCTCTTGAAATTAATTATCTGGATAAAAGAAATCCTTTAATGGCTATCTTTTGGGCTATGACTATTCCCAGTATTGGACAGCTTTATGTTCATAGGATTATCCTCGCTGGCTTTACTCTCATATGGACTGCTATTTTTGTTTACTATTCACATTTTCTTGAAGCATGCATCTATCTATTAAATGGAAATCTTGTTGAATCAAATGAAATTTTGGATGTACAATGGCTTCTATATCTTCCTTCCTTCTATTTTTTTACTATTTATGATTCCTACGTAAGCGCCGTTGAAAATAATAAGTTATTTGAAGCTGAGCAAAGAAAATATTTAAAAAGTCATTATCAAAGTTATATTTTTAATTTGAAGAAAGTAAGTAAGGTGGATAACATGCAAATTTTTGCTACTTTCGAGCATTCAATCTATCTAGAATTGGCTATAACAGAATTAGAGGAACACGGTATTAAAAACATTTTAGCTGTTCCTTTAAACAACAGAATAGAAGAGCGGAAAATTTTTGATAACCTTCATCAATCTGATGGGGTTTCCCTTATATCAAAAGGAATGATACTAGCTTTTCTCTTTTCAACCGTGGGAGCTAGCAGAGGATTTGCAATGGAATGGGGTCCTATAATTTGGGGGTTATTCGGAGCAGGGAGCGGATTCATTATAGGCTTTATCATTGATATATTTATGAAAAAGGTGATTAAAAGGAAACAGAGGATATTAAGGGGGAAAAATTCAGAAGTTATTCTCATTGTTGAATGTGAGCAACATCAGAAAGACCATGTAGAAAGCATTCTTTGGAACCAACTTGCTCTTGGAGTAGCGGAATTAAATCAAACTTAATAGCGCATTTAAAAGCAGCTAAATAATAGTAGCTGCTTTTTATCTTATCCAAAAGGTTTGCCTCTGCCAAGAACCGAAACTTAGCACATGCCAAAAATAAGAAAAACCCTTGATAAACAAGGGTTAATCATTAATTATCCAATTGAACCTTCCATCTCGAACTTGATCAAACGGTTCATCTCAACAGCGTATTCCATTGGTAGCTCTTTTGTAAACGGCTCGATAAAGCCCATGACGATCATTTCTGTTGCTTCCTGTTCGGAAATACCGCGGCTCATGAGGTAGAACAATTGCTCTTCTGAAACCTTAGATACCTTCGCTTCATGCTCAAGAGAAATATTATCATTTAAGATTTCATTATATGGAATGGTATCAGATTTCGATAAGTTATCCATAATGAGTGTATCACACTCAATATTAGAACGTGCTCCCTCAGCTTTACGTCCAAAATGAACTTTACCACGGTAGGTTACATTACCACCATGCTTAGAGATTGATTTTGAGACAATCGTTGAAGAAGTGTTTGGTGCTAAATGAATCATTTTAGAACCAGCATCCTGATGCTGGCCTTTACCAGCAAGGGCAATGGAAAGCGTCATGCCACGAGCGCCTTCTCCTTTAAGGATAACCGCTGGATATTTCATCGTTAATTTCGAACCGATGTTGCCGTCGATCCATTCCATTGTTGCATTTTCTTCACAAACCGCACGCTTTGTAACTAGGTTATAGACGTTGTTCGCCCAGTTTTGAATCGTTGTATAGCGGCAGTAGGCATCTTTTTTGATAATGATTTCAACAACCGCACTATGAAGGGAATTCGTTGTGTAGACAGGTGCTGTACATCCTTCTACATAGTGAACATGTGCCCCTTCGTCTACGATAATAAGCGTACGTTCGAACTGTCCCATATTTTCAGAGTTGATACGGAAATAGGCTTGTAAAGGAGTCTCCACCTTTACTCCCTTTGGAACGTAAATGAACGATCCACCAGACCAAACTGCAGAGTTAAGAGCTGCAAATTTGTTATCTGTTGGTGGGATTACCTTTGCCCAATGCTCACGGAATAGGTCTTCATTCTCTCTTAACGCAGAGTCTGTATCCTTGAAGACGATTCCGAGCTTCTCTAAGTCCTCTTGCATGTTGTGGTACACAACCTCAGATTCATACTGAGCGGATACCCCTGCAAGATATTTTTGTTCTGCCTCTGGGATTCCAAGCTTATCAAATGTTTGTTTGATTTCTTCAGGAACCTCATCCCATGAACGTTCTGTTTTCTCTGATGGCTTTACATAATACGTAATCTCATCAAAGTTCAAGGAATTTAGATCTCCACCCCATTGCGGCATTGGCATGTTGTAAAAATGCTCCAATGATTTCAAACGGAAATCAAGCATCCACTGAGGCTCTTCCTTCATTTTTGAAATTTCTTCAACAATTTCCCGTGTCAGACCACGTTTAGAGCGGAAAATAGAGACGTCTTTATCATGAAAGCCATATTTGTAATCGCCGATCTCAGGCGCCTTTTTTGCCATCGTCGTCTTCCTCCTTCATAGTAGAAATCTACTTTACTTATCTTCATTGAGACCTTTTTCCATCGCCTTCCACGCAAGTGTTGCACACTTAATTCGTGCTGGAAACTTAGCTACACCCTGAAGCGCTTCAATATCCCCAAGATCGATATCGTCATCATACTCATTCCCAAGCATCATATTGGAGAAAATTTTCGACAGCTTGATCGCATCCTCAGTCGTTTTCCCTTTAATTGCTTGTGTCATCATCGAAGCAGATGACATCGAAATGGAGCAGCCTTCCCCTTCAAACTTGGCATCGATGACCTTGCCATCTTCCACTCTCAAAGTTAGCTGTATTCGATCTCCACAGGTTGGGTTGTTCATATTTATCGTTAAGCTACCATCCTCTAATACACCTTTGTTACGAGGATTTTTGTAATGATCCATGATTACTTGTCGGTAAAGTTGATCTAGGTTATTAGAAGACATCCGAAAAATACTCCTTTGTTTTGACGAGTCCCGCTACAAGCTTATCAATTTCTTCCTCTGTGTTATACAGGTAGAAGCTCGCACGTGCGGTTGCAGAGGCCTTCAGCCATTTCATCAATACTTGAGCACAATGGTGTCCGGCTCGTATAGCAATTCCTTCCGCATCCAAAACAGTTGCTACATCATGGGGATGAACGTCTGCAAGATTGAAGGTAACAAGACCTGCTCGTTTGGAAGCGTCCATTGGTCCATAAATCTTCATTCCTTCGACCTCAGACATCCTCTCTAATGCATATGCAGCAAGACGGTGCTCATGTGCTTGAATTTGGTCAAGACCAATTTCAGTTAAAAAGTCGATCGCAGCCCCTAGTCCAATCGCACCAGCAATGATCGGAGTTCCACCTTCAAATTTCCAAGGAAGCTCCTTCCATGTTGAGTCATAAAGGTCGACAAAATCGATCATTTCTCCACCAAATTCAATTGGCTCCATATTTTCAAGCAATGATTTCTTGCCATAAAGAACTCCGATTCCTGTTGGTCCACACATTTTGTGAGCAGAGAATCCAAGGAAATCACAATCTAAGTCCTGAACGTCGATTTTCATATGTGGAGCTGCTTGTGCCCCATCGACAACAAGAATAGCTCCATTTGCATGAGCAATTTGTGCGACTTCCTTAATCGGATTAATCACACCCAATACGTTCGATACCATAGTCATGGAAACAATTTTTGTATTGGAGTTCACAATTTCCTTGACATCCTCCAAAGAAACCGTGCCATCCTCTTGTAGCGGTATATATTTTAAGGTTGCACCCGTCGCCTTTGCCAGCTGCTGCCATGGGATAATATTGCTATGATGCTCCATATAGGTGATCGCAATTTCATCGCCCTCTGACAGATTGGCTCGACCATAGCTTACAGCGACCGTATTTAAAGCAGTCGTCGTGCCCCTTGTAAAAATAATTTCTTGTGTTGATTTCGCATTAATGAACTTTCTAACCTTTTCCCTTGCACCCTCGTATCCGTCTGTAGCTCTTGTTCCTAGCGTATGCACGCCACGATGCACATTTGAATTGTACTCACGATAATATTTATCAAGAGCCTCTATCACCTGCACCGGTTTTTGTGAAGTAGCAGCGCTATCTAAATAGACAAGAGGGTTCCCATTGACTTCCTGATTTAATATTGGAAAATATGAACGAACATCCGCTGCATTCATTATTTTACTTTCCTTTCAATCACTTCACGAAGTTGATTCTTAACTCCTTCAATTGGTAACTCATTCACCACAGGGGCTAAGAATCCATGAATGATTAATCTTTCTGCTTCTGTTTTTGAGATTCCTCTACTCATAATATAGTAGAGCTGTAGTGGATCAACACGGCCAACAGATGCGGCATGTCCTGCCATTACGTCATCTTCATCAATTAATAGAATTGGGTTGGCATCCCCTCGCGCCCCTTCACTTAACATGAGAACACGAGATTCCTGCTGTGCATTTGACTTTGTTGCACCATGCTCAATTTTTCCAATTCCATTAAAAATGGAGCTTGCCTTATCCTTCATGACACCGTGCTTTAAAATATGACCCTCAGAGTTCTTTCCAAAATGAACTACTTTTGTTGTGAAGTTTTGAGTCTGCTCTCCACGACCAACAACAACAGTCTTTGTATCTCCAACAGATCCATCGCCAATCAGATTTGTCGTATTTTCAGAAATGGTATTTCCATCATTCATTAAGCCAAGCGCCCATTCAATTCGAGCATCTCTTCTAGCAACACCACGACGATTTACGTACGTCGTTGTTCCTTTTGCTAACGTATCAACCGCACCATACTGTACTCTTGCATTGGTACCGGCTAATACCTCTGTCACAATGTTAAAGATCCCATCAGAGGCTTCAACCGTTGAGATATAGTTCTCCACATAGGTGACGGAGCTATTATCCTCGGCAACAACAAGCACATGGTTGAACATATTTGCCTCAACTTCATCGTGAAGAAACACGGCTTGAACAGGAGAAGTGAGTTCAACATTTTTCGGAACGTATAGGAATACTCCTCCGTTTAATAATGCGGCATGAAGGGCTGTTAGCTTGTTTTCATCCACCTTCACACCGTCCTTCATGAAATACTTCTGAAGGAGGTCTCCGTGCTCTCTTGCAGCGGTGAAAATATCGACAAAAATGACGCCTTTTTCCTTCAGTTCTTGAGAAACTGATAGGATAGATGGACGGTTATTTCGTTGAATATATAAGTTTTGTTCACCAGCGTCCACAGCCACCAATGCCTTGACGTCCTCAGGAAGATCATTTAAGGAAGCAAAATCGGTGCTCTTTACAATATGCTTATCAAATTGAGTAAAATTCCATTTATCAATTTTTGTTTTATCTGGCTTAGGTAGAGGAAGTGTATCCGCCATCTCTAATGCTTCTAGACGAAGAGTCGTTAGCCATTCAGGCTCGCCCATCTCTTTTGAAAAAGAGGATACGTACTCCTTATCAAATGGTAATTTAATTTCGGTTGTCATTTTGATCCTCCTAACACTTATGCTTCTTGCCCAACTGTTTCGTCTTCAATGCCTAATTCTTTCTTAATCCAGTCGTATCCTTCCGCTTCTAGGCGCTGTGCAAGCTCTGGTCCACCAGATTTTACAATACGACCTTGCATCATGACATGGACATGGTCAGGAGTAATATAATTAAGTAAACGTTGGTAGTGAGTAATGATTAAGCAGCCAAAGCTGTCGCTACGCATTTCATTGATTCCCTTTGATACAACCTTTAATGCATCAATATCAAGACCAGAGTCAATTTCGTCTAAAATCGCAATCTTAGGTTCAATCATCATTAATTGAAGGATTTCGTTACGCTTTTTCTCTCCACCAGAGAAGCCCTCATTTAAATAACGTTGAGCCATATCTGGATCCATTTCTAATAATTCCATTTTTGAATCCATGTTACGGATGAATTTCATTAATGAAACTTCATCGCCTTCCTCACGGCGGCTATTAATAGCAGAACGTAGGAAATCTGCGTTTGTTACTCCACTGATCTCACTTGGATATTGCATTGCTAAAAATAGACCTGCACGAGCACGTTCATCAACTTCCATTTCTAGAACGTCCTCACCGTCTAGTGTAATGCTGCCCCCCGTAACCTCATACTTAGGGTGTCCCATGATCGCTGAAGATAATGTTGATTTTCCAGTACCATTCGGTCCCATGATTGCGTGAATTTCTCCACCTTTTACTTCAAGGTTAACTCCTTTTAATATTTCTTTCCCTTCAATAGAAACATGAAGGTCTTTAATTGTTAAAGTTGATCCTGCCATGATATTACCTCCGTATATGAAATGAAAGTTCTTCCTTTGGCTTAAGCCAATTTCTATTCTCATTCTATTCTCATTACAATCTTATAACAAATGAAAAGTGTTAGCAACTCTTATGCAGTGTTAAATCATTTTGAAATAAATAGTAATCCGTTTCCTTCCTTCCCACGATTATTTATTTCTCAGCGTTTAAAGATACTCTCAATCTTATATGTAAGATTAGAATTGCTTGGTTAATATATTTTCTCCCTAACCAATTTTTGTATGTATATAGACTCTAATTGAGAATAGAAATCATTTAAATCTTTCAAATGAAGAAACCAGTGTATTAAAACACCGGTTTCTCCTAACTTCCTTATTATATACTTCTGTACAAAATGTTTCTATATACGTCACTTGCCAATCGTTGGCATTCAATATGATTTTTCTCTCGTCTTCTTTCCACTCGCATCCTTGCTTCATGCTTTCTGGAGTATACCTCATAATTAATCTTATGTGCACCCTGCATCGCTTTGTCCATCTCAGCTGTGTAGTTCAATTTTAATGGGTTGATAATGAACCATTCCTTTCAATTTGTCATTCCAAAAGCAGCATCATTTACCTTCCCTATGTTAGCAGAGTATTTTCTGTTACTCAATGCTGATTTTTTCAGTTATTTGGATGTACTCAGCGATGAGGAGCTATAGGATGATGATTGCTTTAGCTTTCTTAGAATTGGTGTGGTTTCCTTTCAATTGAAGTAAAAAAGGTATCCAGCTCGGATACCTTTTTCCTCTCTTTATTCTGAGACGGGTACAACAGCACCCTTATATTTTTCTAAAATAAAGTTTTGAATTTTTTCAGAGCGAAGCACTTCTACAAGCGTCTTGATTGCTTCTTTATTCTCATCCCCACTACGAACAGCAATGACGTTTACATAAGGAGAATCACTTTCTTCAATTGCAATTGCATCCTCTAATGGATTTAGACCAGCGTCAATCGCATAGTTTGAATTAATAAGTACTGCATCTCCTTCATTATTATTGAAGATTTGTGGAAGTAAGGATGCCTCATATTCAGTATCAAATTTTAATTTCTTTGGATTCTCTACAATATCGTCAACGGTTGCTTCTGTTTTCTCAACGCCCTCTTTTAAAGTAATGAGCCCTTCTTTTTCAAGTAGCGATAAAATACGTCCGTGATCAGGTACAGAGCTGCTCATGATAATGGTTGCACCTTCTGGTAATTCATCAAGGCTCTTATATTTCTTCGAATAGACTCCAATCGGTTCAATGTGTATTCCACCAGCGTTGACAAAATCATAGCCATGCTCTGCAATTTGGCTATTCAAATATGGGATATGTTGGAAATAGTTAGCATCTAAATCCCCTGACTCTAATGCTTGGTTAGGTAGAACATAATCCTGGAAGGTTTCAATTTGTAGCTCAATTCCTTTTTCCTTAAGCAGCGGCTTTGCTTCCTCTAAAATCTCAGCATGGGGAACGTTTGAAGCTCCAACAACCAGTTTTGTTGATTCCTCTGATTTCTCCCCACCATTATCAGCATTTCCACCTTTTTCAGTGTTGGCATTCTCAGATGTACCACATGCAGCTAAAAATAAAACCAGTGCGAATGTAAATAAAACTGTTAACCATTTTTTCATGAAAATACACTCCTCTTTATCTCTTATCTAATTTGTTTGTAATAAAATCTCCAATAAATTGGATAATAAAAACAATGACCAGAATAATAATGGTTGCCATCAAGGTCACATCATTTCTACTGCGTTGGAATCCGTCAAGATAAGCGAGATTCCCTAGACCTCCTGCACCGATAACACCAGCCATTGCGGTATAGCCCACTAGTGCAATCGCTGTAACGGTGATCCCAGAAACAAGGGCTGGCATAGATTCAGGAAGAAGTACCTTCCATATGATTGTACTTGTCTTAGCACCCATTGATCTTGCAGCCTCAATAACCCCTTTATCAATTTCTCTTAAACCGATTTCTACCATTCTTGCATAAAACGGTGCTGCACCTATAATTAAAGCCGGAAGGGCGGCATTTTCCCCAATCATCGTCCCTAGCAGTAGTTTGGTAAAGGGTATAAGTAGCACAATTAGGATGATGAAAGGGATTGAACGAAAAATATTAACAAATCCACTTATAATTTTATTAATTAGCATATTTTCCCATATATTTTCTTTCGCTGTTAGGAAAAGCAACAACCCCAAAATAATTCCTAAAATAAACGTAGCTATTACCGAAATCCCTGTCATATACAGAGTTTCTACTGTTGCCTCCCACATCTTCTCCCATCGAACATTTGGAAAGAGTTCATTAAGCATTCTTGATCACCTCTACTCCAACTTGCTGGGATTGGATAAACTCAATCGCCTTCGCTATGTCATTTTGGTTACCGTCTAAATGAATGAACAGAGTACCATAAGATCCATTTTGTGTTTGCGAAATTTTCCCCTGCAAAATATTAACCGTCACTTCAAAATTTCTGATTAAATTCGTGATAAGAGGCTGCTCAGCTGTTTCTCCCACGAAGCCAAGCTGGACTACCGTTCCAGTAGGATACAAGGCAATTAAATGTTCAATTGTTTCCCTTGTTTCCTCGGGCTCTGTAACTTGTTGGACAAATCGTTTTGTAATTTGTTCTTGGGGATTCTTAAACACCTCTAACACCGGCCCAATTTCGACCACTTTGCCCTCTTCCATTACGGCTATACGATGACAAATTTTTCGAATTACATGCATTTCATGGGTGATAAGAACAATCGTTAACCCGAGCCGTTTATTAATATCCACAAGCAGCTCAAGGATAGAATCTGTCGTCTGTGGATCAAGTGCAGAGGTTGCTTCATCACAAAGCAATACCTTCGGGTTATTAGCAAGCGCCCTTGCGATGCCAACCCTTTGTTTTTGCCCTCCACTGAGTTGGGAAGGATAAGCATCCTCTCTTCCTTCTAAACCGACTAGCTTAATTAGCTCATCCACACGCTTAAGCCTTTGACTCTTGGGAATCCTGGCTATTTCTAACGGAAAAGCAATGTTTTCTCTTACCGTTCTTGACCAAAGTAGGTTAAAATGCTGGAAGATCATACTGATTTCCTGCCGGGCCTTTCTAAGCTCACTTCCCTTAATCTTGGAAACTTTTTTTTCGGCTACCACAACAGAGCCACTTGTTGGAATTTCTAAACCATTTAACATTCTGATTAGCGTGCTCTTTCCGGCTCCGCTATAGCCGATGACACCGAAGATTTCACCTTCTTTTATTTCGAGGCTGACATGATCAACAGCGGTAACCTTTCCTTTACTGGAAGCGTATATTTTTTTTACATTTTGTATAGAAATCAATTGTTGCTCACCCCATTTTCAATCCGATTACTCCTACATAAATACCTAGTTTTAAACGTATAAGCAAGAATGCTACAGTTATCTTTCTCTCACCAAAGGTTTTCATTCACCCTACTGTCCACCCCAGACGGACAAATCTAACAAAAAGTCCACGAGCGGTACCAGGTACCAAATAATGCAAAAATGCCTTCCCGCAGAAAAGCAGAAAGGCATCAATAAGACAAGTTCCCTTTCTCTCATCTGCCAAAGCAATATTTGCTTTGTGTGAATTGGCACCATTTCAGTGTCGACCACTGACGGTTGCCGGGCTTCATCGGGCACATCCCTCCACCTCTCTGGATAAGAGTAAAACCATCTATTCAATTTGTATACATGTTTAAATATAGCATTTATACTATCACGGAAATAATGGGGTGTCAACAGAAAAAGATTTTACTAGCCTATTAGATTTGCTTAGGCCTTTGCGGTAATGGAGGATATTCCTGTTGCGGCTTCAATGGCCTGATCCAGGTCCTCAATTAAGTCCTCTACATTCTCAATCCCTATGGAAAGTCGAACAAGATCCTCCGATACCCCAGCAGCTGCTAGCCCTGCCGCGTCCAGCTGTTGATGAGTCGTACTAGCAGGGTGAATAATTAGACTCTTTGCATCTCCTACGTTAGCTACATGTGCCCATAGTTCGAGCTGATTAATAAGCTTTGCTCCCGCTTCTCTGCCTCCTGCAATTCCAAAGACAACAACCGAGCCAGCTCCCTTCGGTAAATATTTTTCCACTAGGGCCTGATCAGGATGTCCTTCATCACCTGGATAAGAAACCCATGAAACTGCTGGATGGTTGTGCAGATACTCGACAATTTTCTTCGTATTTGCGATATGCTCCTTCATTCTGACATGAAGCGTTTCTATGCCAAGTGTAAATTGGAAAGCATTAAGCGGACTTAGCGCTGGACCAATATCTCGTAGCAGCTGGACCCGAGCCTTCGTAATATACGCTGCAGCACCAAGTGCCTCACTATAAACAATATTGTGATAGCTTGGATCAGGCTCAACAAACCCAGGGAATTTCGGAGAATTCCAATCAAAATTACCACCATCGACAATAATTCCTCCAAGAGTCGTCCCATTCCCTACGAGCCATTTCGTTGCTGAGTGAATAACAATATCAGCTCCATGCTCGATTGGACGGCATAGATACGGAGTTGCAAAGGTATTATCGATAATTAGTGGAATTCCAGCTTCATGTGCAACATTTGCTACGGCTTCAATATCCAACACTCTTAGGCTCGGATTTCCGATTGTTTCGGCAAAAAGTGCTTTTGTCTTTTCGGTAATGGCTTCTTTAAAATTATTCGGATCAGTTGCATCAACAAACTTCACATTAATTCCGTATCTTGGGAGTGTCACTGCAAAAAGATTATAGGTCCCCCCGTACAGATTGCCAGCAGCTACAATCTCATCTCCTGCTCCTGCAAGATTCAGGATTGCGGTCGTAATGGCCGCCATTCCACTTGCGACTGCTAATGCTCCAATTCCCCCTTCAAGGAGAGCCACACGCTCTTCAAAAACAGTGACAGTCGGATTATGGATACGAGTATAAATGTATCCAGCCTCTTTTAAAGCAAATAAATTCGCTGCATGCTCAGTGTTTTGAAACTGATAGGCATTGTTCTGATAGATCGGTACTGCCCTTGCCCCTGTTACCGGGTCCGGACTTAGTCCTCCGTGGACTCCCAATGTTTCTAAACGGTACTTCTTCTTGTTTTCACCCATTTTTCCTACTCCCCTTCTTTTCAAAGAATGCAAAAACCCCTCTTCATAAGAAGAGGGGGATAGAATCAACACTCTTCTTATCTTTCAGAGCAAAGCTCTGCTGGAATTGGCACCGTGTAAAAAACCGGTTGCCGGGCTTCAAAGGGCCAGTCCCTCCACCACTCTCGATAAGAACATCTCATTCAATTAATAGAATACTAGCACGAAACAGATTTCTCGTCAACTAATAATTTTGAAATTTCTGTATGATTACCACTCGTTAACGCAAGAAAAAATAAAGACTCTAAAAATAAGGAATTTCGAATAGTCGATTTCAATTGCAAATGACCGTTTTTTCTGGCTGCTCTCAATTTAATTCTTCCCATTAGCAATTCTTTCATAATCGCTTCCTTACCCGAAATATAAGCATCTATTTCCTGATCTGCCTCCTCTTCCATCCCAAGCTTCCCGTTCTCAATGATTAAGACATTAACCCCGCTATTTGAGTCGAGCATCACCGACATCTTTACACCATTGAGCAATGAGGATAAATGTCCTCTGGAATTAACTTCATCTACTAATATATGTAATATACGCTGCAAAGAAAGCCCTCCTTAAGCAGTGCTTATAACATATATTTCGTTCTAAAAGCTCCTTACCCTTTTTCTTTCTTTCGACAAATACGTAGAAAAGAGCCATTAAAAAGATCATTTCCCGAGAAATATGTAAGTTTCTGTTAGGCTATTGGGCTGCATTTGCTGTCGAAGAGGCCTTCGGTTTATGAATGCTTCTGAAAACAGCAAAAAAGTAAATGGAACCTACTAAATACAAGGAGGCCGTGATGGAAAAGACGATCGCATAACCCCAGTAAGCCCCATGCGCCATAACGATCCCGGTAGATATTGGACCCATTATCGCCCAACCAAGACTAAATACCATTTGGTTGACTGAGTTTGCCAACCCTTTAACAGAGTCGCTTACTTTCGACATCATCAACGAGGTTTGAATTGGATTTCCAGCATTCATCAATGCCTGTCGAAACAGGAAGCCAATCGCAGCAAGCAGCAAGCTCTCCGTATATGCTGTTAAAAGTAAGAATGGTAGAGACGCTAATTGTAAAATCACCACCGCTTTCACTTCGCCAAACCTTTTCACCATTAACGGGCCAATGATCATCGCTACAGCAGTTGCAGCTTGGCCTAGGGAGATGATAAAGCCGATGATTGAATTGGATGCATGAAAACGATCAGCAAAATAAAGGTTTAGATAAGGGATAACCAGTCCTGCTCCAACACCAATAATCAATTGAGCAACAGCAAATAGAATAATAATTTTAAACCCATCGCGCTGGTCCTTAATTTTTTCCTTAAGTGGAATCTTCTCTTTCTTTTCTGTTTGAATTTCTCTTTTCTCCTGGAATTTAAATATAGGGATTAAAGCGATTAAAAATATCGCTCCACCTATAAGCAATGTAAACCGAATACTAATCAGCTCTGAAAAAAACAAGCTAAAAAAATCAGTCAGGGTTCCACCAAGTAGGTTTCCTATTACGTTTGCAGCAGTCATTACGGCTGAGTAGATGCTGAATAAATGAACCCTTTGAAATGGTTTGGAATTCTCAGCCAGCCAAGGAATTCCCGATACTTGCATGAAAGCCGAGGTTAAGCCTGTTAGAAAAGCCAAGGTGACCAATAAGCTTTGCACTTCAATTAACCCTCTAAATAAAAGGACAATTCCCGTCAAGAATGCTCCAAAAAGCATGCTCTTCTTTCGTCCAAAGCGATCACTTAATAAGCCTGCAGGAACTAGGATGATGGCCGTTGCTAATGAGGTCATTGAAATAACCTGACCGTTAACTTGTTCATTATACCCAAGCTCACGGATATAAAAATTGTAGATAACCATAAAAATCCCAAGTCCTACTTGAGCAAATATATTAGCTAATAAAGCAAGCTTAATATTTTTATTGTAACTCTTAAATTGATTAGACCATTCTTGAAAAAATGGCATAGATATATTCCCCTTTTGTTTATTTCGTATCCCTAAATATCATAAGCCTCCTCAGGGATAAAGTAAACAAAAAATTTGAAAATTTAAAATAGACCCATATATGAGTCTATTTATCCGTAAATTGTTTAATTGAATCGTATAGGAATGGGACTGAATGAAAGGCGTAAATCCTTTGCTGAATTTGATTCTGTTTAAAAATAAGTAGACATGGCACACTTTCGATTTCCCATGCTTTCGCAAGATCGGGAAAAAAGTTCAAATTGATCATGCCCCATTTAAACAAAGGGAATAATTCAGCTACAATATTGATCATTTTTCCGGCTACCTGGCAGGTGCCACACATAGGGGTATATAGATAAAGGAAAGAAGTGTCCATGTTCTCTTCAAGCTCCAAAATGTCCTTTTTTTCATACTCCCTTATCATCGATCAAGAAACTCCGTGTGTACATCAATATTGGCCCCTAGTAGCACAGTTGCTAGATGATGCTCAGGGGCTGTCGCAACCTCTCGGTACATTTTATCAATATAAATATGCTCTGCCTCTGGTAGCTCTCTAAGAAATTGCCTTCTGAGCTTTTCACCGGAATCATCTGCATCAACAAGAACATAGACCTCTTTTCCAGTCAGATAATCGATCAATTCGTCCAATCGTGTGATCCCAATCGTCCCGTTTGTACAAATAATTTCAACTGGTTCTTTAATAATGCTTTGAACCTTTCTTTTATCTGATTTACCCTCAACAATCAGTATCTTTTCTGTGTTCCATTCATTCATGCCTATCACCTTGTTCTTTATGACAAAAGCGCCCCACCCTGAGTGGAGCGCTTTTACTTTTTTAGTCTTCCTTCACCATTTCTTCATATTGCTCAGCAGTCATAAGATTCTCAACATCTGCCATGCTAGCCGGCTCAACGACGATCATCCATGCCTTTTCATATGGAGATTCATTCACGAATTCTGGGCTGTCACTTAGGTCCTCGTTTATTTCAACCACCTTGCCGCTAATCGGTGCATATAGCTCAGAGACAGTCTTTACTGATTCAACACTTCCGAATGGCTCGTCTGCTGTTATTTCGTCGCCTACCTCTGGTAGCTCGACAAAAACAATATCGCCGAGCTCGGATTGAGCGAAATCAGTAATCCCAATGCGAACCTTGTCTCCTTCTACTTTAACCCACTCATGCTCTTCTGAATAGCGTAATTCCTTTGGTGTATTCACCTTAACCCCTCCTAAATACTATAGCCAATTTTTTTCGTAATCCTCTTCTTTAAACCCAACTGTTACTTTGTCACCATCTGTAAGCAATGGACGTTTGATAAGCATGCCATCTGAAGCAAGAATATCAAGCAGCTCTTCATCCGAGGCCGTCTTAACCTTATCCTTTAATCCTAGCTCCCTATACTTCATGCCGCTTGTGTTAAAAAACTTCTTTATATCAAGTCCACTCTTAACGTACAGCTGTTTCAGCTCAGCCCGAGAAGGAGGATTTTCGACAATATGTACTTCTTGATACGAGATCTGGTGATGGTCCAGCCATTTTTTTGCATTTCGACATGTACCACATTTCGGATACCAATAAAAAGTCAGAGCCATTTTTTCACCTACCAATGTTATCATATCCACATCTGTATAAATTTTGCAATCTATAATTAAATTTTATCATATTTGCTACGAAAGATCATGACAATCTAAGGTCAGTCGAAACAATACTTGATTGCTTTGATCTAGCAAAAGGCTCCCTTACCACTGGAAGGGAGCCACATTAATATTATAGTACAAACTTTTCAGCTTCGATTAGCTTCACAGAAGCTTCACGTTTCTTCGCAATCACATTTGTTGGAACATGACGAGTAAGCTTACGAAGAGTTGACATCATCATGCGAAGCATATCTCCATCTTCACAAGCAACTAAGGTCTCTTTTGCATCTGCTTCAATTTTGTTGAATGCTTCTTGACAGAAGATTTGTGTATAGAGAAGCTTTTGATTGCTCTTCTCTAAACCGCTCTTGGCAATTGCTTTTTCTGTACGTAGCACAACAGATTCCATCGCATACACGTTTGCCACAATGTCCGCAATATTAACGAAGATTTCTTGTTCTTTTTCTACTTCCTTGCCGAATTTTTGAGCAGCTAAGCCTGCAGCAAGTAAAGCAATCTTCTTACCGTTGTTCACAAGCATCTTCTCTTGTGCTAATGGCTCATCACCTGGCTCTTCTGGCATAAGCATCATAAGCTCTTCTTGTAGAGCCATTGCTTTTTGGAATAGCGGAAGCTCACCCTTAAGGGCTTTCTTCAAATAAGTGCCTAGCACAAGTAGACGGTTGATTTCATTTGTACCTTCAAAGATACGGTTAATACGAGAGTCACGGTAAGCACGAGCAATTTCATACTCCTCCATGAATCCATATCCACCATGCAATTGAACGCCTTCATCTACTACATAATCAAGAACTTCTGTATTGAAGAATTTTCCTAATGAGCACTCAATCGCATATTCAGCGATAGAAGCAGCAACGGCTTTACCTGTTTTTGCTTCTTCTTCAGAAAGCTTGCTCATTCGATCCTCGAACAACCCTACTGTACGATAGATGGAGCTTTCTGCAGCATATACTTTAGAAGCCATTGTTGCAATTTTTTCTTTTGTAAGGTTGAAAGCAGAAATTGGCGTCTTAAATTGTTGACGCTGGTTCGTGTAAGGAATCGTTACCTCCATTGCACGTTTCGCACCGCCTAGTGCACCAACTCCTAGCTTATAGCGACCAATATTAAGGATATTGAAGGCAATCACATGTCCTCTGCCGATTTCTCCTAATAGGTTCTCAACCGGTACTTGAGCATCCTCAAGGATTAATGTACGAGTAGAAGAGCTCTTGATTCCCATTTTGTCTTCTTCCGCACCTGTAGATACACCTGGGAATTCTCTTTCCACGATGAATGCGGAGAATTTATCGCCATCGATTTTTGCATAAACAACGAATACATCAGCAAAACCAGCATTTGTAATCCATTGCTTTTCACCGTTTAATACATAGTGAGTCCCAGCTTCGTTTAATTTAGCTACTGTTTTTGCACCCAGTGCGTCAGATCCTGAGCTTGGCTCTGTTAATGCATAGGCTGCAATTTTCTCACCAGTTGCAAGAGTAGGAAGATACTTTTGCTTTTGTTCTTCATTTCCAAATAAAACGATTGGAAGTGACCCGATCCCAACATGCGCACCATGTGTAATCCCAAATCCGCCAGCAATCGCCATTTTTTCTGCGATTAATGCGGAGCTTACCTTATCCAATGCTAGACCACCGTATTCTTCTGGTACGTCAGCACCAAGCAGGCCAAGTTCTCCAGCAGTGTGTAAAAGCTTCACAGAACGCTCAAATTCATGCTTTTCTAGATATGGAACCTCTGGTAAAACTTCATTAATCACATAATCTTCTGTTGTCTTCGCAATCATCACCTGCTCATCGGTGTAATCCTCTGGTGTAAATACTTGATCATATGTGACATCTTCAATTAAAAAGCTTCCGCCTTTAATTAGGTTATCCGTTTGGTTTGTCATTTTCATATTCCTCCATTCTATTTATGAGGGGCAAGTAGCCCCTTTTTGATTTAATTGCTGTCAAATTTTTATGTTGATCTTGATACCGCCATATGTGCATGGGTTCACTACGTTGCTCGTGCCGAGCAAAACCCGTTCACCCACGCACATATGGCTATTATCAGCACTGAAAATATCACAGCCCCGATTTAAATTAATTCAAACACCCCAGCAGCACCCATTCCGCCACCAATACACATTGTCACGACTCCAAACTGTTCGTTGCGGCGTTTCATTTCATGGATTAGGGAAAGGGTTAACTTCGCTCCTGTACATCCTAGTGGATGGCCCAACGCAATGGCTCCACCGTTCACATTGACCTTTTCTTCGTCTAGGCCAAGCTCTCTAATCACCTGAAGAGATTGGGAAGCAAAGGCTTCATTCAATTCAAATAATCCAATGTCGGAAAGCTCAAGTCCAGCAAGCTTTAATGCTTTCGGAATAGCTACAATCGGTCCAACTCCCATAATTTCAGGTGCTACTCCACCGACAGCGAAGGATCTGAATTTCACCATTGGAGTAAGTCCTTGTGCTTCCGCTTTTTCGCGATCCATTACTAGCACTGCTGCCGCACCGTCACTTGTTTGTGAAGAGTTACCAGCTGTGACAGTACCCGTAAGTGAGAATGCCGGGCGAAGCTTGCCAAGGGTCTCCACATTTGAATCTGGGCGAACACCTTCGTCTTGACTAAAAAGGAATGTCTTTTCAACTAATTTATTCTTGCTGTCCACAAAGCGATTGGTTACTTCCACTGGGACAATCTCATCAACAAATTTACCTTCTTGGATCGCCTTTGCTGCTTTTTGGTGACTGCGAACGGCAAAAGCATCCTGATCCTCACGAGTAATGCCATACTTCTTCGCTACTTGCTCTGCTGTATGTCCCATTCCCATATAGTATTCAGGTGCTGTTTCCGCCAATTTGGAATTCGGACGAACAACATGCCCCATCATCGGAACCATACTCATAGATTCGGCTCCACCGGCTAGAATCGTATCAGCATGGCCAATCATGATTTTTTCTGCCGCATAGGCAATTGTTTGCAGTCCGGAAGAACAATAACGGTTAACCGTTACCGCTGGAACCGTATGAGGAAGTCCTGCTAGTGCACCGATATTACGGGCCATATTCAAGCCCTGCTCTGCTTCAGGCATCGCGCACCCAATAATTAAATCATCTATATTGCCCTCATAGTTCCCCGCACGTTTCAATGTTTCCTTTACCACAAGAGCCCCTAAATCATCCGGTCTGACATTGGCAAGAGAGCCTTTTTTTGCTTTCCCAACTGGAGTACGCGCTCCTGCTACAATTACCGCTTCTCTCATCTCATTCCCTCTCTTTCGATTTTTGATAGGAATCTATCTGTCTTAAAAAATACTATTATGATGAAGGCATAAATGAATATGGAAGATTCATTCATGCAACAAATGATTAGTTACGCAACGGCTTGCCTTTTAGAAGCATATGCTGCATACGCTGCTGTGATTTTGGTTCTGCCACAAGACTTAAGAAGGCTTCTCTTTCCAAATCAAGCAGGTATTGTTCATCCACTTCTGTTCCGTATGGAACTTTACCACCAGAGATGACATAAGCTAGCTTTTTCGCTATTTTCATATCATGCTCGGAAATGTAGCCAGAGTAGAACATTCCTTGAGCTCCAAGTAACAGAGTTGCATAACCTGGTTCACCCACAACTGGAATCTTCTTGCGAACTGGCGGCTTGTACCCTCTCTCATGAAGGGCAAGTACCGCTTGCTTTGCATCATAAATGAGATGGTCGCCATTTACGCTAATTCCATCAGCTTTGCTTAAGAAGTTATTGTCACGTGCTTCCTCACCAGAAGTTGAAACCTTCGCCATTGCAATCGATTCAAACACTTGGTTCGCAACCTTTTGCAGATCAAATTCCACTCCATTTGGCAAGCTGTTCAAATTCTTAATATAAAGCTCCTTGTTACCGCCACCGCCAGGAATTAACCCAACTCCTACTTCAACAAGACCCATATAGGTTTCAGATGAAGCTTGAATATGAGCAGCAGGGAGACAAACCTCCGTTCCTCCACCAAGCGTCATGCCAAATGGTGCAGCAACAACGGGCTTTGGACTATATTTGATTTTCATCATCGCCTGATGGAAGTGACGAACAACCATATCAAGCTCAAAAGGATCATCCTGCGCTTCCATGAGAATCATCGCAAGGTTTGCACCTACACAGAAGTTCTTGCCTTGGTTTCCGATGACAAGCCCTTTGAAATTCTTCGCCACTTCATCCACGGCAAAGTTAATCATCTGCAGGATGTCTAGACCGATAGCGTTGCTCTTCGAATGGAATTCAAGCAATGCAACTCCATCACCAATATCAATCAAGCTTGCACCAGTATTCTTCTTAATGACGCCTTTTTGCTTCTTAATCTTGGCAAGATTAATCACCTTTGGATTTTCTTCTACTAATCTATATTCACCATTATGGTAGAAATACAAGTCACCGTTTTCCTCTTCTTTATAGAAGGAAGTAAAGCCAGCCGCCAACATATCTTTCACCCATGCTGGTACCGTTAAGCCTTCCTCTTCCATCTTTTGCACGGATTTCTCCACACCGATGGCATCCCATGCTTCAAATGGACCTTGTTGCCAGCCGAAGCCCCATTTCATTGCTCGGTCAATCGCCACCACATCATCCGCAATTTGGCCAAGCAATTCTGCAGAGTAGACAAACACAGGACTGTAAATACTCCATAATAATTCTCCCGCTCTATCCTTAGCGTAAACAAGCGCTTTCAATTTGTTGGCTAAGCCCTTAGCTTGCTTTGCCATTTCGATAGACGGAGCTTGGAGCTTTTTACGAGGACCATATTCTAATGTTTGTGGGTCCAATTCTAAAATTTCTTTTCCTTGCTTTAAGAAGAAGCCTTGACCAGACTTTGAGCCTAACCAGCCCTTTGTAATCATTTCCTGCATAAAGCCAGGTACTTCAAAGACTTCCTTTTCGTCGCCTTCCACTTGGTCATAGACGTTCTTGGCAACATGTGCAAATGTATCAAGACCTACGACATCCAATGTTCTGAAGGTTGCACTCTTGGCTCTTCCAATTAATGGTCCTGTTACAGAGTCAACTTCACCAACACTATAGCCACCCTTAACCATTTCGCGAACGGTCACAAGCAGTCCGTATGTTCCGATACGGTTGGCGATAAAGTTTGGAGTATCCTTTGCCTCCACAACACCCTTACCAAGAACATCTTCCCCAAAGGTTTTCATGAAAGAAAGAACTTCTGGGTCTGTATGTTTAGTCGGAATAATTTCCAATAGCTTCAAATAACGTGGAGGATTAAAGAAGTGTGTTCCAAGGAAATGCTTCCTAAAATCCTCTGACCGTCCTTCTGCCATCGCTTCCACAGAAATCCCGGATGTATTGGAGCTGATGATGCTGCCAGGCTTGCGGTAGCGGTCTACTTTTTCAAAAATTTGTTGTTTAATCGCCAAATTCTCAACAACAACTTCAATTACCCAGTCCACGTCCTTCAGACGTTCCATATCATCCTCAAAGTTTCCTGCTTCAATTAAAGCTAGATTCTTTTTCGAAGTAAGTGGTGCCGGCTTTTGCTTCAACAGCTTCCCGATCGCCCCAGCACTAATTCGATTGCGAACGGCCTTATCCTCTAAGGTTAACCCTTTTCCTTTTTCAGCTTCCGTTAATTCACGAGGTACAATGTCAAGTAGCAAGGTTGGTATCCCAATGTTTGCTAAGTGAGCGGCAATTCCAGATCCCATAACGCCAGAGCCTAGAACAGCTGCTTTTTTAATTTGTTGGATCAACGACTTCTCCCCCTTTGATAATTTGAATGAACCCTCATTCATTTTCATGGTAAAAAAAATATGAATAAGTTGTGCTACTACAATAATAAAATATTTAGACTCTTTCCGCAATAATTAGATATGTAATTTTGAATTTTTTTTGAATCTTCGAAACGGATACTTCTACTTCTGAAGGAGTGGGATTTCCCGTTCGGAAGTTCGGTAAATAATTTGTCATCGAATGGGGACCTTATAAATGCAACTTTGAAGTTACTAGGAGGTGTCCAAATGGCGAAGAGAAAAAACAATCCATCTAAAGCTGGAGTAAGTGCCGCGAGTGTTGAAGGAAATGCTGGCCCCGGACCAGAAAAGGGGAACAAGGACAAAAAGAACAGTCAGAATAACCAGTTCAAGAGATGAACATGATTAAGCAGGCCAATGTAAACTGGCCTGCTATTTTTTTTAATAGAAAAATCCAGCCTCAAGTCTTCTAACCCATTAATGCATTGACCCTGGATCCTTATCATTTGGTAAATACTCCATATTAGGCACCGATGGATTAAGGCCCACATTTGATAGCGCAGTACATGATAGCACTACTACAGCGATTCCGATTGTAATAAAAACCTTTTTGATTTTTCTCATTATTTCCACCCCTATTGTTTTGATATTAAAATACTATCATATACAGAAAAATGAAAAATTCATCAAATCCTTTGATATAATGGAAATATACGGCGATTTTCTGTTGATTTCTTCCTTTTTCTCTATTTTAGATAAACATAGTTATCTTAGTTGGAGTGATCTGAATTGACGCACTTATTAGGTAAGAGAATAAAAGAACTTCGGGAACGAATCGGAATGTCACAAAGAGATGCTTGTAAAGGAATATGCACACAATCATATATTAGTAAAATTGAAAATGGCGTTATTTACCCATCCGCCTATTTATTAATGGAACTATCAAATCGATTTAATACGGATATTTCGTACCTACTAGATATATCAAACACTCCAAGCCATGAATATATTATTGAAGTATTTACGCAAATCAGAGAAGCCATTTATCAAAGGGATTACTCTCTAGTTAGAGAATTGCTAAATTCGGTAAAAGATAATGATATTTTTCAAGTTCCTGAACACAAGCAATTCCTGCTATGGCATGAAGGAATTTGCTTGTACTACGAAGACCATAATTTTCCTGATGCAATCGATTACCTAAACAAATCATTATCCATTACTTCGTCAGAGAAGAAATTTTTGTCTGAACGTGAAATTGAAATATTGTTAAGTAAAGCGAATATTTATACGGATAAAGGAGAATATTCAGTTGCATTATCCATTTATGAGGAAGCATTTATTCAGCAACGGTCTATTCCCAACATCACAAATAAGTACCTCCCTGTTCGTTTTTTTTACAACTATGCCAGGGCTCTACGATTAAATAAAGATTATGAACAATCATTAGAAATGGTTGATAAAGGAATTCAATACGCTAAAAAGAATAACCTTCTGTATCTACAAGGAGACTTATTCTATCAAAAGGGAGCTAATTATAAAGCTCTCAATCTTATTGAAAAAGCGATAGAAAACTTCAATTTGGCAGAAATGGCTTACCGAATTGAGGATAATTTAACCTCTCTAAATTTAGTAGAAAGCATGAAAGAAGAACTATCCAAGAATACGGTAAAAAAAGAATGATTCGTAACGGAGTTATGGATGGGCTTTGGTATAATAAATATAGGAAAATACTGGGCTTTGAAGGGAGTTATAATGAGCAATATGGAGTTAATGAATAAAGATAAGCTGCTGAAAATATTTGATTATCTAAATGAGAGATTAAAGGAAAATCAATTACAACTTGAGATCACTATTTATGGTGGTTCCATAATGACGATGGTCTATGATAATAGGCCAGCAACAAAAGATATTGACTGTGTATTCGGCGAAACAAATGAAAAATTATTAAATAACATATTAGACCTTACAAAGTTTGCCTTTAATCTTTCTGAGGATTGGATAAATGAAGAAATTAAAGAGCCACTGAAAGTTATTTTAAAAGAAGATAAGGAAACCTATAAACTCTATTCCAATCTCAAAATTTTGAAGCCAAAGGCTAAACAATTATTAGCCATGAAAATACTAGCAGCACGACCAGAACCCGCCAAGGACTTCATAGATGCCTATATATTATGTAAGGATTTAGATATTACAACGAAAGCGGAACTGTTGGATGTCTTTGAAGAATTTATACCTCTAACTCTTCTTGGAGAAAGGCAAAGAATTTTTATCAAATATTTAGGAGAGGATTTAGGATATGATTGGGAATAAGTACTTACAAGCATTATTCAGCTATGATGATGAAGACACAAGTCTCAATCAGTTATTGGAGTTATTAAAATCAAAAGACATCGAGTTTATCCAAAGTCTCCGTGAACCTGTAGATTTGGATTTATGTAATCAAGCTGAATTAGATTATTTAACGAAAGTATCAGCTTTAATCGACTACTATTTACAGGTTCATGCTATTGAGGTTCCAAGCTGGCTTAGGGATGACAAACTAAAATACGATAAGCCTTATTACCATTCTAAACGAATAAGCGATTTTATGAAATTCAAATTGCAATATACCAATCCAGCACCCTTCAAGGAAAGAAATGTTTTTTTTGACTTGAACGGGCTTGAAAGAGTCTAGTGTTCTTCCAGGATAAAACCGCATCAGATACTTTGGTTTTTACTTTGAATGAATTTATTTTTTGGTAAAGAATACTGAAAATATGGGAGAAGTTAAGATGATTCGTAAATTAAATAAAGCTGACCATGAATCAGTTATGGCCCTTATCGGTCAAAAGCCAGCGGAAAATTTATTCATCATAGGGGATATTGAAGCATATGGTTATGATTCTGATTTTCAAGAAATTTGGGGCCATTTTCAAAATAGCAAATTGATCGCTGTCTTATTAAGATACGACCAAAATTATATCCCATTTAGTGAGCAACCATATGATGCACAGGGTTTTGCGGAAATTATTAATCGTAATCCAAAGCCGATTGAAATAAGTGGATTAAAGCATTTAGTAAAGCCTTTGCAAGAATTTATAAATAGAGATATAAGAAAATTTAGTGAAACCTATTATGCGAAATGTACGGGTTTAAGCTATAAGGTGGATGAAGAAAGAATACAACAAGCAAGTTATTTACAACCATCAGAATATCACGAAAATATAGAAATGCTACGTTCGATACCTGAATTTGCAGCTGGAAGTTTTAGTGTCGAAGCGAGAGAACGTGCTGAAAAATATAAGACTGGAAGAACTTATATTGTACGAAATGAGCAAGGGACAATGGTTGCATCGGCATCTACTACTGCCGAAAACTCTCAATCTGCCATGATTGTTGGTGTTGGGACTAGGCCAGGCTTTGAACGTAGAGGATATGCAACAATTTGTATGGAAAAGCTTTGCAGTGAATTACTAGCTGAAGGTAAATCCCTTTGTTTGTTTTATGATAATCCTGCAGCAGGGAAAATTTATAAACGATTAGGATTTACCGATATGGGTTTGTGGACAATGATTCGTTACGAAGCATTGTGATCCACTTCTAATTTTAGATCCTTTTCTTCTCTTTAAGCAAAAGGAAAAAGGTATGCATGAATAAGAAAGGAATTAATACAATATGTCAACAGAACTCCAACCTCATATTCAGTTAAAGGATAATTTTCAGGCCAAATATGCATTGCTTCCAGGAGATCCAAAACGAGTGGATAAAGTAAAACCATTTCTGACAAAAACGAAGGAAATCGCCTACAATCGAGAGTATAGAAGTTTGCTAGGGTACTACAAAAACATCCCAGTACTCGTTGTATCAACGGGGATTGGTGGACCATCAGCAGGGATTGCGATTGAAGAGTTAGCAAATATTGGTGTAACCACGCTAATTCGTATTGGTAGCAGTGGCGCACTACAGGATCATATTCATCTTGGTGACTTAATTATTGCAACAGGAGCGGTGCGTGATGAAGGCACTTCGAAGGCTTATATTGATTTGAGTTATCCTGCCGTTGCGGATCATGAGCTTGTTTCTGCTTTGTCTCATGCTTGTGTTCAACAAGACTTTCCGTACCATACAGGTCTAGTAAGGAGTCATGACAGCTTTTATACAGACCGAGAGGAAGAGATAGATCATTACTGGTCTCGGAAAGGAATTCTTGGTTCTGACATGGAAACATCGACTCTTTTTGTTGTTGGTGCTTTGCGTGGCTTACGAACGGCTTCTGTTTTGAATGTTGTCGTTCCATCGAAAGGGAACCTCCAGTCAGGTATAAATGATCTCGCCCACGGGCAAGGGTTGCCGGCTAAAGGAGAAGAAAATCAAATTTTGATTGCGTTGGAGGCGATTGCTTCCATTGACAATAAAAGGTAAAGGTTGTTTTCGTACGAATTGATGATTTGGAATGGCTCTAGTGCCAGCCATTCCGTTTCATACTAAGCGTGCGATTACGCATAAAGTCCCCTGCTCTTTTCTCCGTTGTTTCAATAGATAAACTGAAAAGGCATTGGTTAATCCTATTATTTTTGTCCAAAAGCAACAATGTTTGAGAAAAGAGCTTAATAAGAGGAGGAATGGAAAATGAGTAAGAAAAGTATGTGGACATTAAAGTTGTCAACAGCAGCGATTGCATTAATTCCAGCGGCAATCGGGATCAATTACTTAGGAAAGTTATTTGCTGGATTATTAAAACTACCACTTTGGCTTGACTCCATTGGAACTGTTCTTTCAAGTATGTTAGCAGGACCTATCATCGGCGCTCTTTCGGGAATTATTAATAATGTTATCTATGGCGTCACGGTAGATCCGATTTCAACGGTGTACGCCGTTACAAGTGGGGCCATTGGTTTAGCTGTTGGGATCATGGCTTATAAGGGCTGGCTTAAAAACTTGAAGACCGTCATTCTAGTAGGTCTAATTGTTGGTTTTGTTGCGGCCATCATTTCTACACCGTTAAACATTATCTTCTGGGGTGGCCAAACTGGTAATGTGTGGGGCGATGCCTTCTATGCATTCTTAGTTGCGAAGGATTTCCCGGTTTGGCTAGCTTCGTTTGGCGATAGTATCGTGGTGGATGTCCCTGATAAGGTAGCAACTGTTATTATCAGTTACTTCATTTATAAAGGATTACCGAAGAACCTTATCTCTATTTTCCGTGGCCAAGGTAAAATCGAAGAATTGTAGGGGTTGACTTAAATGAGTACGATGACACTTTATGTAGACAGAAAATCTCTCATCCATGATGCATTCGCCCCATTAACAAAACTATTGTATGTGATGGTGAGTATCGCCATCACATACATCTATCCAGATTTACTTTTTGTCCTTTCTGTCGCTATTTTTAGTGGAGTGGTACTGTTGGTGGGAAAGGTATTTCGAAAAATACTACCCATTTTGACGCTTAGTATTCTACTCATCATTTCTATTATTATTGTTCAAGGATTTTTTCATCCTGAAAATCAAACCGAGCTTTTTTCGCTTGGATTTCTTACCTTTTATAAGGAAGGGTTAAGTTATGCGGTACTACTGACGCTCCGTGTCATGAATATGGTGATGTCGTTTGGCATATTAATTTTGACAACCAAACACGATGAATTCGTCGAGGCTCTGATTAAAAGAGGATTATCGCCAAAAATTGGTTATGTCTTACTTTCCGTCCTACAGCTCATCCCGCAAATGCGAGCCACAATGGGAAAAATCACGGATGCACAAAAGTCTAGAGGAATGGAAACAGAAGGAAGTCTTATTGTTAGAGTGAAAGCATTTTTCCCATTGATTGGCCCAGTTGTCTTAAACTCGTTAAACAATACTCGAGAACGGGCGATTGCGCTAGAGGTAAGAGGATTTAACACAAGGATTAAAAAGACCTTTCTCAATGTTTCCCGTACATACCACTATCAAGGGCTTATCCAATTCATCCTATGGATGGCGCTCATTGCGACAATTGTTTGGAGGATCCTATCATGAGCATCATACAGGTAGAAGGTTTAAAATATAAATACCCGGATTCAGATAAATTGGCCTTAAATGATCTTTCCTTCAATGTGAATGAAGGAGAGTTCATTGGATTAGCTGGCCGAAATACAGCGGGAAAATCAACTCTATGTTTTGCCTTAGCCGGGCTTGTCCCTCATTTTTTCAATGGTGGGTATGGTGGAAAAGTAATTGTCGATGGCCTAGAAGTAAGGCAGCATGAAGTTGGAGAGATTTCCACCCGTGTGGGTCTCGTATTTGAGAACCCATTCTCGCAGATGACTGGTTCCAAATATACGGTTTTTGAGGAAATTGCTTTTGGCTTAGAGAATATGGGTCTAGAACGAAACGAGATCATACAAAGAGTCGAAGAAAGTTTAGCTTTATTAGATATTGTAGCGATTAAGGATAAAAATCCCTTTGACCTTTCCGGAGGGCAAATGCAACGGGTAGCGATTGCTAGTATCATCGCGATGAAACCGAAGATCTTAATATTGGATGAACCGACCTCCCAGTTAGATCCACAAGGTTCAGAGGAGGTTTTTAAAGTGGTAGAAAATCTAGCCAATGAAGGAATGACCATTATTATGGCAGAGCATAAAATGGACAAGCTGGCTCAATATGCGGACCGAATCTTACTACTGGACAATGGGCAGATTGTTGATTTTGACTGTCCTGGAAAAGTTTTTTCAAGGGATGATTTACACGGGTTTGGGATGGAAGCCCCAGCAGCAACTAGAATTAGTAAAGCATTGGGAATAAAAAATAAAGAAACGGGATATTTTCCTGTAACGATTAAAGAATTAGCCGACGAAATTGGTGATAAGTTATGAGCCTATTAGAAGTTAACCATTTGCATTTTTCCTACACACCCGAGGTTGAAGTCTTAAAAGGAATTGATTTGCGATTCAATGGGGAAACGACGGCGATTGTCGGGCAAAATGGAGCCGGAAAATCCACCTTTGTTAAATTGCTAAAGGGCTTGCTCCATCCAAATGAAGGAGAAATTCTTTTTAACGGGAAGAATACAAAGGACTATACACCGGCACAGCTTGCAAAGGATATTGGCATGGTTTTTCAAAATCCGAATGACCAAATCTTTAAAAATACCGTTATTAGTGAGGTCATGTTTGGCCCTCTTAATATTGGGAATAGCGAAGATGAAGCAAGGGAAAAATCGATTAAAATGCTGAAAAAGGTAAATCTTGAAGGATACTTGGAAACGAATCCTTATGATTTAAGTTTATCCGAGCGAAAAATGATTGCCATTGCCTCTATTTTAGCCATGGAAACGGGAATTGTTATCTTTGATGAGCCGACGATGGGCCAAGACTTTGCAGGAAAACAGAAGCTGAAAGAAATTATTTATGAACTTCGTGATCAAGGAAAGCAAGTCATCTGTATCCTTCACGATATGGATTTTGCGGCGGAGATATTTGAACGAACGATTGTCTTCAATCAAGGGAAAGTCTTGATGGATGGACCAAGTAGAGAAGTATTTGCACAGAAGGAAACACTCGGGCAAGCCTATTTAGAACAGCCGCATATTGCTCAGATTGCAGACCAACTTGGCTTAGAGGGAAGTTATTTGACAGATGAACAGTTAATTAAAGTGTTGAAAGAAAGATTGGAAGCATAGGGATACCTATGCTTCTTTTCTGTCGTTATATCCCTCCAGATCAACATTGTCATTGCCATTATGAAGACCTTTTTTTCTTGATTCTGCATCGTTTGAGGTGTTCATTGCCTTCATGAACGCGTCTTTATCTTGATACTGCATCGCAGTAAGCATTTTTGATTTTAATATCCTAAGATGGTCTTGACACTCCTAAGAAAACAGATTAAGATAAATGTGTAGTTGAAAATGATTATCATTAACATTTAGACTACCGACAGAAGAAATTGATATTCCCTAGCTCAATTTACCCCCTCACACAAATTGAGCTCCCCCTCTTTGAGAGCCCATAGTTAATATGGGCTCTTTTTATTTCCTTCAATTATTTACAATATCCTATTTCGGATTATTAATTTTGAGGATAAACCTTCCAAAAGGATAAATAATATGGTTAACCTCACTGATAAGGGGATTAACTTCGATGAAAAAGACCATTCAAAAAAATAATCAAGATAAGCTCGAGCTTGAAAAGATACTTTTGAAATCAAATGATTTTGAAAATCTTTCTTTTACAAATGAAAAGACAAAAATCAAATTTTGCTTTACCTACATGTCGACTCTAATTGATGAGAAAATCCTTCAAGATAACGTTCTTCCCGCGCTATTAAAGGAGGAGTTTCAGCAATTAGATGATGTTAAAGAAATCATCCCTATATCAGATGTACAAATCTCCGATAATGCCTCTGATATTGAACAAAAGCTTTTTAACGGCTATGTTCTATTAACTATCATCGGAGAGCACAACAAATACTGCTTCTTCGCTGCACAAAAAGAAGTTGGGAGAACCATTAATCCACCTGAAGTTGAGTTCAGTGTCATTGGGCCTAAGGAAGCATTTGTTGAATCTCTTGACATGAATCTCAATTTAGTAAGAAAAAAGCTCCCTATTAAAGAATTAATCATTGAAGAATTGTCAGTTGGTGCACTTTCAAAAACGAAAATCGCCATAATCTATATCGATAATGTCGTTAATACAGAGAATGTCAATACCATTCGTCAAAGACTAGAGGGGATCCAATATGACGATATTGCTGATAGCTCTTATATCGTTCAAATGGTCTCTGATAATCACAATTCGCCATTCCCTCAGCTTCTTGACACGGAACGTCCCGATCGAGTTTCTTCAAGTCTTGCTGAAGGAAAAGTCGTCGTCATTGTCGATGGTTCTCCCCATGCGTTAATAGGACCTACCACTTTTGTGGAGTTCTTCAGTTCATTTGAGGACTATTTTTTAAACTGGCTAATCGCTTCTTTTTTCCGTCTTATTCGATTGTTCTCTGTGGCATTCTCCATTTTGGTTACACCTATTTATGTAGCCGTACTGAGCTATCATTATGAACTCATCCCACGAGACTTATTAAACGCTTTAGTTGCTTCAAGAAGAGCTGTACCGTTGCCACCAATTTTAGAAGCCTTATTTCTAGAATTAACGATTGAGCTTCTAAGAGAAGCAGGAGCGAGACTACCGACAAAGGTTGGGCAAACCATTGGTATCGTTGGTGGGATCGTCATAGGAACAGCGAGTGTGGAAGCAGGTTTGACGAGTAACGTACTGCTCATTTTAATTGCACTAGCAGCCCTCGCTTCTTTTACAACACCTGTGTACAGAATGGGCAACACGATACGTTTTCTTCGATTCCCATTTTTATTATTTGCTGAGCTTTGGGGGTTACTTGGAATCGTACTAGCTTTTTGTTTCCTATTGGTCCATCTCATCCGTCTGACTTCTCTTGGAAGACCCTATTTAGAGCCGGTATATCCATTGAGAAAAGTCGATTTCAAGGATTCGTTTATTCGGTTATCATTCAGTAGTCAAGGACATCGTCCATTGCTGTTACGGTCAAAACGACCGAAAAGAGTCGACGAAAGCGATGCTAAGAAAAAGAAAGATATTGATGAATAGAGGTTCTACATTATGAATCCCGTTATTCCTGAAAATAAAAAAATATCACCATTCCTCGTATTTTTTGTCATCAATTCAATGCAAACAGGAGTTGGTGTTCTCGGTTTTCAAAGAATCATTGCTAAATCTGCTGGCTATGATGGGTGGATAGCTGTCATTCTTGCTTCAATTTGCATCCATTTTGTTCTTTGGATGATGTATAAAATGCTAGAGATAGCAGGTGGGGATCTTATTTCCATTCATACCTTTGTTTTTGGAAAAACAGCTGGTAAAATTTTGAGCTCTTTCTACATTCTCTATTTTTGTTCCTTAGCCGTAACAACATTACGAAATTTTATCGAGATTGTACAGGTGTGGATGTTTTCAGACCTCATAACCTTTTGGTTTGCACTTGTCTTTCTTATTTTGGTTATCTATATCGTCTACGGTGGATTCAGAACCATTACCGGGATCAGTTTCTTTTCAATTATTTTACCGAGCTACATATGGCTATTATTTCTTTTTACGATCCCTTATGCTAATTTTACAAATCTACTTCCTATTTTTAATCATTCTACAAAGGATATTTTATTGGCTAGTAAAGATATGTCTTTATCTTTTTTAGGATTTGAGACGTTGCTCTTCTTCTACCCTTTTATCAAAAGGCCTGAGAAGTCCAAAAAGTGGTCACACTTAGCCATTGTCTTTTTAACGATGATCTATTTATATTTGGCTATTCTGACCTTTGCCTATTTTCCAGAAGAACAGCTACAAAAAAATATTTGGCCGACACTTACGATGTGGAAGATTATTGAATTACCATTTGTTGAACGATTTGAATACATCGGGATCGCTAACTGGTGCTTAATCATTCTCCCCAATGCATGTATCGCATTATGGATCGCAAGTCGATTGACGAAACAGCTATTTTCCGTTAAGCAACGGATATCTGCTCCGATTTTAGCTGTCTTTTGTTTAATCGGGACAAGTTTATTAATGACAAGAGATCAGATTAACATCCTTACTGACTTTGTTGGTCAGTGTGGCTTTTATATTAATTTCATGTATGTTCCTCTTTTATTTATAGTTACATTAATCGCAAAGAAGGTGAAAGAAAGATGACTGCTATTGTTAGATCAATCGTTATCATACTTCTTGGAGTGTTCCTTAGCGGATGTGTCCAAAAAGAAATATTAGACGATATTAATCTAATCGAATGCATTGGCTTCGACCATTCCGATGAAGAGGATAAAATTAACGGTACCATCCTCTTCTCAATCTATCAGCCTGACCAACCTCCTAAAAATACAACGATTAATGCAAAAGGAAGAATGAAGAAAACCGTCCTACAGGATATGCAATTGCATTCAACAAATCCTATCGTAACGGGGAGCATGGAACTGGTACTATTCGGAAAGGAGCTCGCTACCAAAAATGGGGTTCTTGATTTGGTCGATCCATTCCAAAGGGATCCAGGTGTTGGCTCAGGTCTGAACGTAGCGCTTGTAGATGGAGAAGCTAAGGATTTATTAGAAGGGGAATACGGAATAAAAGGAAATGCCACATTTATTAGCGATTTAATTAAAAACAACATTGAAAATGAAGATCTTCCAAAAACCAACTTGCAGCTTTTTCTCAAAGGCTTTTATTCAGAGGGACAAACACCCTTTTTGCCACAACTGAAACAGCTATCTAAGGATAGTATCGAATTAAATGGAATTGCTTTCTTTCGGAATGGAAAAATTGTCGAAACCATTCTTCCGGAGCAAATGTTTTTCTTTAAGCTTCTTGTTGATAAATATAGCAATGGGTTACATCGAGTCAAAATTGATGGTGATGAAGCCGCGATTCGAAGCATCCGTTCAGTCCACAAATTTAAGCTAGAAAGCAGATCCCCTTTCGAAATTACCGTTGACATTCGAGTAAACGGGATTATCAACGAGTTTTCTGGAAATCGTCTTACCCCTAAGAAGATTGCAGAATTAGAACAACGTTTTGAAGATGAAATCACAAAAGAATGCCTTAAATTAATAAGTATTTTTAAGGACAAAGAAATTGACCCAATTGGTTTTGGTCATTTTGTCAAGACTCAAGATCGGAATTTTGATATCGATAAGTGGAACGAAGCTCAGTATCAAGAACTGATCGTGAAGATACATCCAAAAGTAAAGATCACAGAGGCAGGAGTGATTGAATAAAAAGGCTCTTTTCTCAAACTTTGTTGCTTTTAGTAAATGGAATGGAAAGCTGCAATACTAAATATCATAACCAAGTTCACATCTATACAACCCGAGAAAAATGCCGTGGATACTGATTGCGTAAGGAAAACTGAATATTAAACGTAATGGCCGGTATTAGGGCCATTACAATAACCACAAACGTTACGAAAACAGCACATAAAAAAGAGCAAAGTGACACCTTTGCTCTTTCGTCATTCTGAAAACATATATTTCCTATAGTGATAACGAATCGAGAAAATTAGGCTAATCGCAAGCATATTCCCCATCAATGAGCTGCCACCATAGCTGATAAAAGGCAGCGGAATTCCTGTAATCGGTAGAACACCGATCGTCATACCGATATTTTGGAAGACATGAAAGGTGATCATGCTGATGACTCCGACGCATATATAGGTGTAGAAGTTGTTTTTCGTTTCCATGGCCACTCTCGTAATATAATAAATGAGCAAAAAGAATAGACTGATGAGAATACTCGCTCCAACAAAACCAAATTCCTCACCAACGATGCTGAAGATAAAATCCGTATGGCTCTCAGGTAGATAAACCTCTCTTGTGCCAAATCCCTTTCCACTTGTTTCTCCTGAGCCGATCGCGAGCAAAGATTTCGTCAATTGAAACCCAGTTGTGCTTGAATAATGATAAGGGTCCAGCCAGGAATAAATCCGACCAAATTGATACTCCTTTACCCCTAAATACTTCTCCAATAATTCCGGCTTCCATAATACGAAATAAAAAATAGCAGCAATGAGGGATATACCCAAACTAAAAATAGGCAAGAGGATTTTCCAGCTAATGCCCGAAATGAAGATCATCCCAAGCATAATGGCAATGAATACAAGCGATGTACCAAGGTCCGGCTGCTTCATGACAAGGAGTAGCGGCGCACCTGTGACGAGTCCAATTTTGATTAAAAGCCAAAAATCAGTCTGAACCGTCTTGACTTGATTTTTTTCATGGTGGTCCATTATTACCCTTGCTAATGCGAGAATTAGGAACACCTTTACGAACTCAGAGGGCTGTAGAGAACCTAATCCTGGAACGCGATACCAGCTTTTCGCTCCATTAATGACAGGCGCAATACCGCTTGGGGCAATCAAAAGAAAGCCCAATAAGACTAATCCAAGACCATATAGATACCAAGATAGCTTTCTTAATTGATCAGAGTCAAAAGGGATTACCGCAGCAATAATGCCAACCCCAATGCCATACCAGACAATTTGCTTAACGAGAAAATTCTCTCCATACTGCCCGGTTGATTGCGCACTATAAATCGATATACAGCTGACAATAAACAATAGAAATACGATAAAAACTAAATTAAGGTCTATTTTCGAAGTTGTATAATTCTCTGTTGACATTTCCTGTTCTAGACTCCTTAAAAAAACATATTCAATTTTTCATTATATTTTTATAAGGAACAGATCACAACTTTCCAAACACACTTGGGTAAAATTACCGCCTCAAGAAAAATACTTCGAGACAAAATCATCCCTCACCCATTGTAGATTATTGGGCACCTGCGGGATAGAATACCCTATGTAGAGTGGTGTCGTGACAAAGCGTGGTACAATCTTTCCATATATCGCCCCATCCATTTTATAAAAGAAAAGATTATAGCTATTCGCACGAAAAACAAATTGATTCAAAATATAATGCGCAGCCATCTGAATATAGGAAGAAAAAATGGGGATCTGGCTATCATCCGTCATCTTAACATTAAATTCATAAAAGCCGACCCTAGGCATCGTCGAAAGGGAAAAAAGCACTCCATTTTGCTCATGGATTTTGAGCCCTTCAAACTGAGCGGCAGTGACGCTTTCCATATAATCAATATTCCTTAAACCTACAATTTGCATATGCGGGTGTGCGATTGTCCCCCCTGATAATGGGCCATGATTTTTGAAGAACAGAACAGAACGAAATTCGCCGCTCTCATCCATCGCCCTCCAGTGTTTAAGTGCAAAGGTAAAAAGTTTGACTAAGTGTTCCTTCGAATATAATGATAGCTCACTTAAGCAATCATCTGTCTCAATTAAGACCGTTTGGTAGGCATTTTCTAAAACGGGATATTTATTCTTAAGTAAAATAATCGAACCCTCTGTATCGATAATATCTGTCAGTTCATCTCTTGCACAAAATGGACAGCTTGTATTCTTATTGCGAATGCTTTCTGGCTTTTTTACCCCAATCTCCGTATTGAAAAATAAATGTGTATCCTTCATGCTTCACCACTTCTCCCCTTCTTTCTATCTATTTTATGAAAAATTTCCTGCTAATGCGAACTATCCGCCCAAGCACATGGTTTGATATGATAAGGATAAAATAAACGCCTTTTTCATATAGATGATTCTTTAAATTGTGTACAAAATGTGAATTCACTAGACAAAACTTAACGTAACTTAATAAAATGTAATAAAGGTCACAGTTAATAAGATGAACATCTTGTAAAGTTGAAAAAGAGCAAATGCTAAGGGTGATTGAAATGAATAATGCAGCGTATACACCAGATGAAGTGGCGAAGCTTTTTAAGATTTCCAAGCATACCGTTTATGAATTAATTAAGCGTGGTGAGCTGCAAGCCTTTAAGGTCGGAAACAAGATGAGAATTGAGCAAAGTGAGATTGAACGATTCAAGAATCTTGACGCCCCTTCAAGCAAGAGAGTTCCTGAACAATCTTCTACTTTACATATTGCGGGCAGCCATGATTTTCTAATTGAACATCTCATTAAGTATGTCACAAAGCAGGCAGACTTTTTGACGATTCAGCCAACGTATATTGGGAGCTTAGAAGGTCTTATGATGCTTTATCGTGGCGGCTGTGATGTAGCAGCCATTCATCTTCTTGATCCATCATCAGGTGAGTATAATCTTCCTTTTATTCGCCTATTCTTTGTTCACGAGCCGCTAACCGTCATTCGCTTGGCAAGTCGTGAGCAGGGACTGATCGTGGCAAAAGGAAATCCAAAGAACATCCAAGGCTTTCGTGACTTAACCCGTAAGGATGTCACATTTATCAATCGCCAAAAGGGTTCGGGAACAAGGTTCCTCTTAGACTCTTCTCTAGCAAAGGAAAAAATTGATCCAGCTATCATCAAGGGCTATGACAATGAAGAGTGGAATCATCTGTCAACCGCTTCTTATATTAGCCGTGGGATCGCCGATGTGGCTTTAGGTATCCGTTCGGCAGCTGAACAGCTTGGATTGGATTTCATTCCTATTAAAGATGAACAGTTTGATTTAGTTCTGCGCTGGAATAAGAAGAACGAAGAAGCCCTTCAGCATTTACTTGATATTATTCAACTAACGACCTTTGAAGAGAGCATTCGTAATCTTGAAGGCTATAACACAAAGGAATTAGGAAAAATTATTTTTGAAAACAAATAGGGGGAAATCGTAGTGAAGCTTAAACGTTTTATGTCCACAGCCTTGATTGCATTCTTACTTGTCTTTTTAGCGGCTTGTGGAAATACACAGAGTTCTGAGCCTAAGAAGGAAGATAATAACAATGCTGCACAACAAGAAAAAGAGAAAGTTGAAGTAACCGATTTAATTCTTGCAACAACGACAAGTACTCAAGATAGCGGTCTTCTTGATGAATTGATTCCAATGTTTGAGAAAGAGCATCCTTACAAAATTAAGACAGTTGCCGTGGGAACTGGACAAGCTCTTGAAATGGGTGTAAAAGGAGAAGCGGACGTTCTTTTAACACATGCTCCTGCATCTGAACAAGAACTAGTTGATAATGGTGATGTTCAAAACTACAAGCGCGTGATGTACAATGATTTTATCATCGTTGGACCAAAAGCTGACCCTGCAGGTATTAAAGGCTTAGAAACGCAGGCAGCTTTCAAGAAGATTTTCGATGATAAGGCTATCTTTGTTTCTAGAGGCGATGACTCTGGTACTCATAAGAAGGAATTAGGCATTTGGGAAAAGCTTGGCCTCACACCAACTGAAAATACAAACTATGTTGAAACAGGACAAGGAATGGGGAATACCCTTCAAGTGGCTAATGAGAAGCAAGGCTATGTGTTAACAGATAGAGCGACTTACCTTGCGCAAAAGAGCAACTATGCGGATATGGAGATTATCGTTGAAGGCGATAAAGACCTTATGAACATCTATCATGTGATGGAAGTAAATCCTGAGAAGAACGACCAAATCAATAATGAAGGGGCAAAAGCCTTTGTTGAGTTTATGGTCAGTGACGAAATTCAAAAAGTCATTGAAGAGTTTGGAAAAGACAAATACGGCGAATCTTTATTCTATAAGTACACAGAGTAAGATTTAGCCATTACAAACACAAAATACCTAGTAATTCATTTTACTAGGTATTTTTCTTGGTACCGCCTTATATGTGTACGTTCACTACGTTATTCCTATGAATAAAACCCGTTCACGCACACATATAAGGCTGGATTAACATTGTAATTAAATAGTTTTTATTTGAAACTTTGCAAAGAGAGAGTTGGAACGATATGGATCTACTACTTGACGGACTCAAACGAGCATTAGAGATGATTGCCGCTGGCGATCCGGAAATACTTGAAATTACGTGGCGTACGCTTCGGGTTTCCTTGACTGCGGTCTTAATTAGTACCATCATTGGCATCCCTCTCGGTATTATCATCGGGTTAACGAAATTCCCTGGAAGAAAGCTTTTATTAGTCTTTATCAACATAGGGATGGGACTTCCACCGGTTATTGCTGGTCTGTGGATCACGATTTTCCTGTGGCGCTCAGGACCGCTTGGCCATCTCTCGCTTTTGTACACACCAACAGCGATTATTATGGCACAGGTGCTCGTGTCATTGCCGATTCTCATTGGTTTAACCAGCAGCGCCTTCCAGGAAATTAATGAGAAAATGATGATGCAAATTAAGGCTTTAGGAGCAACTAGGCTGCAGTTCTTTAGGATTTTGCTGATTGAAACAAGAGTAGCGATTCTTGCAGCTATTATCGCAGGCTTCGGACGGGTGATCGCTGAAGTTGGGGCTGCCATGATGGTTGGAGGTAATATTAAAGGAGACACAAGAATCCTCACTACCTCTATTGTCATGGAGGTCTCAAAGGGAAACTTTGATATCGCTTTTGCCCTGTCCTTCATCATTATGACGATCGCCTTCATGATTACATTTTGTTTGACCTTTCTACAGCAGAGGGGGAGAAAAGCATGAGTACACTACTAAGTATAGAAAATATTACTTATTCCAAGCAGCAAAGAACCATTCTTTCCATTCCGGCCTTTGCCATTGAACAAGGGGAAATCATCGGAATTATGGGACCAAATGGAGCAGGAAAAAGCACCTTGCTAAAGCTTCTCTCTATGCTTGATTCTCCTAGCGAGGGCAGCCTATTTTTTAAGGGTGCTAAGCTATCTGCACAAAATGTGTCCATTGACATGCGCCGAAAATTCGCCATTGCCCTGCAGCAGTCCTTACTCCTAAATACAACGGTCTATCAAAACGTTGCCCTTGGTCTAAAGTTAAGAAAGCTGCCTAAAAAGGTAATAAGAGATAAAGTTGAGTATTGGCTTGAAAAATTTAAAATAGCTCATTTGGCAAAAAAACATGCCTATCATTTATCTGGTGGGGAGGCCCAAAGGGTCAATCTAGCGCGAGCCATGATTTTGGATCCTGAGGTTTTATTCTTAGACGAGCCCTTCTCTGCCCTTGACTTTCCGACAAAGGTGCAGCTCTTAAAGGAACTAAAGGAAATCCTCAAAGCCACAAAGACAACGACCGTTTTCGTCAGCCATGACCTGCTTGAGGTTAAGTACTTAACCGATCGGCTGGCGATTCTCATGAATGGGGAAATCTGTCAGATTGGTCCAACGCTTGAGGTTGTCAATAATCCAAATCAGGTGACGGCTCCATTTATCGAGGAGTGGAATGAATTTATTAAATAGAAGGAAAGCACGCTAGCAAAATTAATCGCTTGTTATCCCATCAAGGGGGATGAACCGATTTGATGGAAAGCTACACATTCAAAAAAAGAGTAGCATGTAAGTATATACACTAACATGCTACTTTTATATAAGAGGAGGTTTGGGTTGTAAGAAATACCATACGGTGTAACTGGATTACAGTGTTAGTAGCGCATTCGGCCTGATGAACGAGTGATGCTTAGAAGATATCAATTTGGATGAGTAATGCTAGTAGTAATTGAAGTAGTAATTGGATGGATACAGCCACATCTGTGTCACTTGTTGTGACTTCAATATCACGTGAATTTTCAATATAAACGGTTTGACGATTCACTTGCTCAATTTGGGAGAATTGTAGCAATTCCTGTGTTACCATCTCTGCTTGCTCATTGTCTGCAATGGTTAAATTGACGACTAGGGCAATGGCCACTTGTAAGGCAGCCTGTAAGGAGACTGCTACTTGAGTTTCTGTTGTTCTTACTTTGATATCACAGCTGTCTTTTATAATGATTCGTTCAACAGATTTTTGTTCCACATCAGATACTTGGTCTGCAGCTTGGAGTGCCTCTTCGTCATCAAATGGGAAACGGCAGTTCCGATCCAGGGCGTTCCATCTTCTATCATGAGACTCCCTTCTCTCAGGGCATTCCCTTCTTTCTTCCCTTACTTCACAGCTCGGTTCAAATCTTTCTGCCATTACACGATTATGAGTTCTCTCGCCTAACATTCATATCTCTCCTTTACCTTTTATTTTTTCTAACTCGATCTCTTAGAGTTGTTCGGGTCTTTTTCGCTTTTCCTTCCGCTTCTGCTTCGGTAGCGGTCCCTTTTTCCTTTGTTTTGCTGACAAAATCATTCACTTGTTGTTCAAGATCCTTAAAGAGATTGCGAATTTTTTCCTTATCATCATCAGAAAGATTCCTCAACTTTAAACCATCCTTTTTTTTGCTGAACACGTCTTTGACATGGAGCCCTAGAAGACCCTTGGATAGGTTTTGTAATTTCTCATTCATTTCTCCCAACCTTTTCACCCCCTTGACGGCTTTACTACTTAATATGTAGTTTTCCCATCATCGTTGAGGGCTTTTCCACTAATCTAGCAAGAAAAGGCGAATGTATTAGTAATTTAGCCCTTTGTCACATTCACCCGATTCTTCCAGCTTTATTGCAGGGAATATAAATAAAGGCAAAAATATTTAGTAATGATGATTAGAAGTGGGGAAATTTGGTAACAATAAGGATACAAGTGTAATTCCCCCTTTTTAATTGACCTCATTTAGAGGTCTCTTTTTTTTGGCATAATTATCTTTGATAAAGAAAAACTAAGCTAAAAGGAGGGCTATCGATGACGAAAAAATATAATAAGGGCAGTCGTAATCAAAATTCTCCGAAAACGGAGTTCTCTAAGGAAATTACAAGCGGAGATAATAGTAAGGGAAATAAGCGGAATAAGGATCATTGAACTACCCACCACTTAGTATCTCTTACGAGCTGCTTGAAGTGGGGGATTCCTAAGTAAGGAGGCCTATCGGCTTCTAATTGATTAGGCTAGCCCCGTAGTTCCTACGGTTAGAAGCCTTATGGCTTCGCTTTCAAGATTTTTGCCTGCGTTAATGTCTCTATCGTGATGCGTACTACAAGAAGGGCAGTCCCACTCACGAAGATTAAGATTTTTAACGTCTTTATTTTGATATCCACAACTAGAACATAGCTGAGAACTGGCAAAAGTTTTGGATACAGTAACCACTTCTTTGCCATACCATTTTGCTTTATACTCGAGCATCGTTTTAAATTGTGACCACGATACTTCACTGATTGCCTTGGCTAACTTGTGATTCTTTTGCATGTTAGATACTTGCAAATCCTCCATTCCGATTACATCG